>JAHAGQ010000041.1 GCA_018373675.1 Collinsella sp.
CTGCTCGCAGACCTTGTCCACGGCAGCCTCAATCTGAGGACGGAGAGCGAGGGCATCGCTCACAACCTTCTCGTAACGAGGCTCATCGAAATTGAACATATCTAATATCCCTTCGTTTAATAGAGTGAAATTCGTTTCAATTGACAACTTGTCATTTCACTACGTATTAATACTTAATGACCTAAAAAAATACCTTTCTAGGAAATGGAAGCTTGGCCGTCTTTCATCTCGGCGAGTTTATGCTCGAATCCAAAGCCGCCGGGTTTAAGGCAATTCTTAGCTGAATAGTCAGCAGCGAATTCCATTGCATCCCGAATGATCTCCGCATCGAGCGGTTGCTTTTTACTCCAGCCATGCGAGAGACAGCTCACAACAAACGCAGTGATATACGAATCTCCCGCGCCCATGGTGTCAAGCGCATCTACGGGTCTTATATTTCCCTGGTACCATCGGGAACCGTCAAAGAACACAGGCCCTGCAGATCCCCGTGTAGCAATCGTGTAGCGACAACCATGCTCTATGGCCCTCTTCAATAGAACTTGAATCTGTTGATCGCTCTCGCCGGAACAGGAAAACAGACCAAGGGTTGTAGCAGGGCAAACAAGATCGAAATATGCGTCGGTTCGATACTTATCTTTAACGGAAAAGTCATAAACCACCACAGCGGGAAGATCTTGAACTAGGTGCACATCATCCTGCAGCTTTGCATTGACGCTGGTAAAAACCGCATCGGATCCCTGAAGAAACTTGACATCAGAATCGTTGATATGGGTTTTGTGCGCCCAGCAAGCCCCCGTATCGTAACCAACTTCGACACGTTCACCGTTGTAAACATTTACATCGCAAGTCTTGGTTGTTGCTTTTTCAGGCATGCATGATTGCGAAAGGTCAACGTTCAGCGAAGAAAGGGCATCGGTGATTATTCGCCCTCCCAGGTCGTTGCCGATCTCCCCAATATACGCAGCCTGTGCGCCAAGCATGCTTGCATGGGCAGCGACGTTTACGGCATTGCCACCAGGATACATAACGCCTTTGTTGAGATAGCGATCAATAACGTTGTCACCAATTGCTGCGATTTTCACCTCAACGCCTCCCATCACGTACGGTCTTTATTAGTACTCGACCTTGCGGTAATAACGGCGGATGTCGAGCGAATGGTCACGAATTTCCTCGAAATTCTTGCTCACACGCGAGAGAATGGCATTGAGCACCACCGGAGAAAGCATCCAGCGGAATTCATCACTGATACCCAGCAACTCATAATCATGTGTATCGAATACGGTGAAATCATCCGCATATTGCTTACAGAAGTGTGCAACGCGCTCATCAAGAGGCCTAGTCTGCGCCTCCGTCATTGCGAGCGCGACGCAAACGCCCGGCTCAACAAGTTCGATAGTGCCATGGAAGAACTCAGGCGATGTAACGGATTTGGTGCGCAGCCATTGGGACTCCTCGAGCACACACATGGCAAACGAATACGTGGGGCCCCACAGATTGCCAGAACCAATCCAAATCTGATACGGATCGTCCTTGTGCTTCAGAGCATATGCACGAGCCATCTCGTCAGCGTTCTTGCCGACGGAAACGAGAGCAGCGGGGAGATTCACAAGCTCATCAGCGAAGCGATCGTAGTCATCGAAAAAGCCCCTGTTCTTGAGAATCTTTCCAATCAGAAGGTACAGCACGAGCTCCATAGGACGGCCCTGCTTATAGATCACTCCATAATCGGAAAGTTCACCAAGCGGTGAACCGTCCACGCCAAGCGTAGAGACAATGGTGCAGCCTGCGTCTTTTGCCGCCTTTGCCGCCGCGACCGTCTCTTTGGTGTCGCCCGACTTGGACGCCATGAACGCCAAGGTCCCCTTGCCGATGCGTCGATTGCCAACCGTGAGGAAATCTGCCGAAACTTGGGACTGGACGGGAATATCGGACATAACAGAAACCATATAGTCAAATGGCTGCATCATCGCAAGCGAGCCACCTGACGAGGTGAAGAAAATCGAATCGAAACCCTTTTCGCAAATTTCGTCAGCAATGCGTTCAATTTCGGCACGTTGATTGTAGATATAAGCACCGTTATCGAGAATTGCCTGTTCATCAAATGAAACCATGAGATATACCTTTCTAATTCAATTGGGCCAGACGGCGAAATCAACCATTTAGATTGCAAACACTCCGAAGAAGGAGCCGACGATACCAACCGCCATGAGAATAACGAGAATCCAAGCAATCTTGACCTTGTGCTGGACGAGTTCGTAAACTCCAAGTGTCACAAGCAGCGGCAGCAGGCTCGGCATGATACCGTCGATGATGCTTTGGATAGTCTGCGCACTGTCGCCGGTACCGAGAGAACCAGCCACGCTGACCGATACAAGGTTGGGCACCATAGCGCCGATAACCATAAGACCGAGAATTGCAGCCCCCATGGTGAGCTTTGGCATAAGGCCAGATTTCTCGATCTTGCTCAAGAAACTGGTTCCGAATCCGTAGCCCCATTTAAGGCAGAACCAACGAATCAGATAATGCGGAACATTGAATACGACGAGGAAGAGAAGCGGGCCGAGAATGTTACCCTGCATAGAAAGCGACACACCCAAACCAGTGGCGATGACACGCAACGTTCCCCAGAACAGAGAGTCACCGATGCCGGCCAGCGGGCTCATAAGAGCGGCCTTTACGCTGTTGATAGAGGATTCGTCAAAATCCTCTTCGTTAGCGTTTGCCTCTTCCATCGCTGCCGAAATGCCCAGAATTAATGTTGAGACATAAGGAGTGGTGTTGAAGAACTCCATGTGACGCTTAGCAGCAGCAACCTGGTCATCCTTATCCTTATACACGCGACGAATGATGGGAAGCATGGAGAAGCAGTATCCCATGTGCTGCTGGCGCTCGTAGTTCCAAGAGTACTCCATCGTAAGCGAACGGAAAAATACCGATTTTAGATCACGCTTTGTAATCTTGTTGGAACTGGTGTCATTAGAAGTCGTCATCGTCGAAGCTCCCTTCCGAACTAAGCTGTGGCGTCTGAGCAATGAAGTTTGGCTGGACCGCCACGAGGATTACTGCGAGGCAAAGCCCAATGATGGCAATACCAAGGATTGGAATGCTCATGTAGGCACAGAGCGCAAACCCGAGCACGAAGAAAATAGCAGTCTGCTTGTTGACAATCATTGAAGCGAGCAGTGCAATGCCGAGCGCAGGGATGAATCCACCCGCAATAACCAGGCCGTTACTTACAAACTCGGGAATTGCGTTAAGCACCGCGTTCATAACCGGCGTTCCGAGATAGAAAGCAAGGGAGCACACGAAAAAGCGAGGAAGCGATTTGACGATGAATCCACCAAGCAGATGCATCCGCTCCATACCTTTGAGGTCGCCCTTTGCCACACAGTCGTCCGCTTTATGGACGAAAAACGGCATCACGATCAGCGTAAGCGCGTTATCAATGATGAGATAAAGCGACGCAATCGGGAAAGCGAGCGTCAGCGCAACTTCAGCGCCTTGACCCGTCGAAATTGCAAAGGCAGTGCCCAAAATACCACCGGTGATAACGTCAGGCGGAACGGCCGCCCCGATGGTAACCGATCCAATGAACACCATTTCAAGCGTGGCGCCGACAATAATGCCCGTCTGCAAATCACCCATCACAAGACCGATGAGGACGCCCGTGACAATCGGGCGAGAAGCAAGGCAAGTGCCAAGTGCCCACTCAAATGTCACGCACATTGCGACGAGGCCGATAAGGATCGCTTGAGTCAACATGAGAGATCCCCTTTCTATTGTATGTGCTTAAATCAAAATCTTCTCGTCTCTAGGTACCTGCCTGATCTCCACCTCGATTCCGGCATCACTGAGCTCATGTAGAAGCTCCACGTCGCGATCGGTAGCGAAAACCGTTGAAGATAGGCGTACATCTGCACCCTCACGCGGCTTCGTTCCTCCAATGTTGATATGCTCGATTTCGCTGTAGCCCTTTGCCAGGCGGTAAGCATCTTCGATGCTTTCAACGACAATGAACAAACGGTACTTATCGGTCACACCGCTCCTAAGAGCCTCGATAGAATCATCGACCGATTTGATAACCAATTTGACGCCTGCCGGACGTGCCAGCTTAAGCGTCGTCTTGCGCACGTCATCTTTCACAACCGCATCGCAGGCAATCAAAATGCAATTGGTGTCAAGCTCTTGCGTCCAAGTCATGGCAACCTGACCATGAAGCAAGCGATGGTCAACTCTCAGCAGCTTAATCATCTTTGTTCCTTTCTTAAAAATCCTCGTCTTCTTCTACCGAATTTGGCAGCGAACATAGGCATGTGCCCTTTTGGCGGACACTTGAAACCAATGCAGCGAGCTCGGCGTCATCAAGTGTGCTCAATTTCGAAAACACTTCGAGCACTAGTGGTAGCGACATGCCGGCAATGAGCCTTAGAGAATCGTCACCCAACCTTTCCATAAAAGCGTTATTCACTGACCCACCATAGACATCAGTGATGACAATCCACTGGTCTGCCGGGTCGCGAGAACGGTCCCAAAAATCTATCAACTCGTTTACATCCATCGTGTCCTCATCGACATATGCGCATAGCACCTTAACGCGAGGATCTTCACCGCAAAATAGCTGGAGCGTTTCACGCATCGCTCTAGCAAGTGGCCCATGGCTGGCCAAGAGCAACTTCCTCATTTATCTCCCAATCTCAGTAAATCATCTGTTAATAGAACGTTATATTTTGTATTGTTATCTACAGCATCCTCGAAACTTTCGCTTTGTCAAGACAGATCAATCAAGCTTCCTAAGCGGTAACAATTCGCCCGTAAACGGCAAAAAAACGCCCCTTTGTCGGGGCGTTTTCAACCTCTTGTTATTCGGTCAAGGAAAATCCGGGGTTTGGCTTTCGCTAGAGATAAAACTTTAAGCGCTCAGTGCAGTACACCTGCCGCGAAATAAACAATGGCACTCCCTGCGCGCTGCAACGCTTATCTACAAATAATAAAAGGGCAGATCCCGGCTTTACATTCAAATGTTCTGCCTCGTAAGCTCTCGCAAAGCACACCTGCAACGTTCGCTCGTTATTGCCAAGTTCGATATGGCGTCTTCCCAGCACCTCAAGTAGAGACCCCGATAAATCTTCATGTTCCAAAAAGGCAAGAGAAGGAGTGTAGCTATTGGTTTCCAACATCGTTGGCACGCCATCGACTAAGCGCAAACGTCTAGTCTGAAGAATATTCTCGTCCTCCTGGACCTGAAGAAAACGCACATCGCGCAGCGTAGGATAAATCCAAGCTACTTCGAGCACTACGGTCGAAGGCTTTTTATTTTCTTGAATGCAGGAATGGGTGAAGCTTTCCTGGTCATCGGCTGCATAGGCATTGCGCGTCGTGGTAACAAAAGTACCTTTCCCTCGCGTGCGCTCAACGATATCGGCATCCTCTAGTTCCTTGATTGCCGATCGAACAGTAATACGACTAACGCCATATTCCTCCATAAGCTCCGTCTCAGTAGGAAGCTTATCCCCTTCGCTATATACGCCACTTTCTATTCGACTCACAAGATCGTGAACGATCTGCTTATACAATGGAACAGCGCTCTCCACTTTAACCATTATTCAACCTATTGCTTTCTACACTCAACGGCTTCAAGTCCCCGCCAATTGATGCCGAGTTGATTAGCCTTAATCGAAAAGAAGTATTTGAAATAATCACCCAACATCACCTGCTTAGTAAAGTGCACTGGCTTACCAGTGCTCATATAAACGGTCTCACTCAATATAAACATCGCAGCTTCTCCTGCGATATTAAGGATGCACTTCTCCTCATCCGTAGCAAGCCCCGCTTCAAGCACAATAGACGGGAAACAATTATCCTCTAGTCGCAGCCCCGTCTCTCTCTCAATCGTTTCATAAAGTGATGCGTTCTCCATATCGACACCCAGTAAAAACCCGAAGTTCTTTACTGGAAGATAAATATGTTCAATCATTGCATTTATGTGGTTAATTGACCTCACGCGTTTGAGGTAAACCGCAGATTCATTCTCTTCCATTCGCAAATGACGACGGACGGCAACGGGCGGCTCGACCTCCTGAAGAGCGAGAACACGAGACGAGGTTTCGATATTATTTTCATGGCAAAAATAAGTGAAACCCTTAAACGTGCTCAAGCTCGAGACGATTTTAGGCTGCCGGATAAATGTACCCTTGCCATGACGCGTATCAAGCACGTCGTCATCCACAAGAGTTTGAATTGCCTTCCGTATCGTCGCACGGCTAACCTCATATTCTTCGCAAAAACCATTTTCGCTAGGCAACACGCCACTTTCGGAAAACTCGCCCATCTCAATACGGCGACGCAAATCATCAGCCACTTGTACATATAGCGGCACAGCACTAGTTGGGTTAATCATAACGTTCTCTGTACAACATTCTATGAAACTTCTATACGTTATAAGATAACCTATTACGTATTATTTTGAAAGAAATAGACTGTTCAATCTTATTTTTGAACCGTCTACAATATCAAACACTTCATATGAAGGTGTCGAATGCCACTTGTGGCGCAAACAAGAGGGGCATTTGGCAAAAATGCCCCATTTCGCCTTGAAGTCGCTACCGTGAAATGCCAACGAGCCGCATGGTCGAGTCCAAGCAAATACGACCTCAAGCTGCCAGCTACGGCATGGCTCCCTAGAACGAGACTGCGACATTTGTTTGCATTGTTTTACGAACGCAACATAACGAATTATTTCTGAGCAAAATAACGGCCGCTGAAAGCTGCTTTAGTAGTTCATCTGGTGATAGTAGCGACGCGTGGTGAGCGGGTGGTTGCGGACGTGCTCGAGATGGCAGCTCAGGCGCTCGGTGATGGTGTAGGTGAC
>JAHAGQ010000042.1 GCA_018373675.1 Collinsella sp.
GAGGATCTCCCCTATGTCGCTCCTGATTTGGTTGTAGATCACTTTGCGCCTATACTTCGGCGTGAACACGACGTGGTACTTGCACATCCACTTCGTGTGGGAAAGGCTGTAGGCCTTCTGGGCCATGGCGACCACCCCTTCGACTCGAATTCTTGACGGCCTGAACAATCGTCAATATCGGTCGGAGGGGTGGCTTTGTAAAGCCGTTTGTCTCCACCCGCGTAGCGGGTGGTTTAAAGCTGGCCGCTGCGCGGCCAGCAGACTAAAGTCTTGAATCAAAGTGCTCATTGCCCGTGTGGCAATGAGCACTAATTGACGTAGATTAAATATTAGTTCTAACGTGAAACCCTGGAGCTGCTTGAGCAAAGAGGAAATGCCTATAATCAGTCAGCTTCGACTTCATCGGAAGTTGGCTCATCAAGAACAAAAGATGCTGAGCCACCTGTTCGGGTAACTATTCCGCCAAATCCTTGATAAGTTGAGCTGTATACATCATCGCTGGTGTCGCTTTCGATGAGATTAACCTCTCGATTGACGTAGCAGCTGAGGTACGAGTTAGATATGGATTCGTACTTAGTATCGTCATCGGCTCTAAGGAGTGAATACCAGAGCTCCTTTCTGCCCCATGCTGCGGCACCTCCCCCGCTAAGGCTAAGCACCCCAGGATATCCACATGTCGGCAAGCATACTTTCTCATATTCCGTGTTGTTGCCTGTGTCGTCTGTTTGAACCTTAAGCGAATAGGATTTACCCTCTGGTTCCTTTCGCAACGACATAGATTTAAGGTCTTCAAAAAAACGCGAGAAGTAGGCATTTTCAACATTCAAGTCAGGATTATCCGCTGCCTCGGCCTTTAGGTCCTCGTAACTAGAAGAGAGCTCATCGATCACATTTTGCTTTTTGCTTTCAAATTCGTCCTGCGATATGGGCCAATGCTCTTTAGCCATCGAGAGAACTTCTTTATCCGAAAGACCTTCAAGGTCCCTAAATCGAATCACCGAAGAGCCCGTTTCGTCGTATACATTCCAACATGTAACCGTTCCGTCTCCGTTAAATTCAAAGATTGCCGTTATCGATGTGTCTTTAGCAACGCTCTCACGTCCATCTGCATAGTCATTACCAAAAGTGAACCAAAGCCCCTTTTGTTTGAAAGCGTCGGAGGGCGTATACGTCCCCGTCGCTTCAAGCCAATCGAACTGCTCCTTATCTGATGCAGTGTTATCTGCGGAATCGATTGGCCTGTCGTTTGTTGAGCAGCCACTCAAGGGGGATAGCAGCAAACATCCTGCAGCCAATCCCATATGTTTAACGATCTGCCGTCTTGAATAGCACTGCATAGACACTCCTTTTCTACGTACGTGTAGAAGAAATGGTATCCCCCCCGAAAAGACAACCGTGCTCTGCGGTGAGTTTACCGAGCGGCATCTTATATGTCCCGAGCGGCATCTTTCATGTCATTAGAAAAAGCTGTCGTGTTTTGACGGGGGGTCCTCCGGTGGGAGCTACTCCAGCTCAAACGCTCCGGTGTAGAGCTGGAGTAACTCCCACCGGAGGCTGGGGCCACGGGGTATAACCTCCGTGCTCAAACATTCTCGCTTCGCTGCGCAACTGCGCGCGGAGGCTATACCCCGTGGCCCCAGCCTCCTGCGCTGCTCCGCTCGAAACGTAAAACTGAAGGTGAAGCATGTAAGGTCTCGGCCTTATGGCCGGGACCTCATTTGTTTGCTGAGATTTTTCTAGGACAGCGAGAGTGGTTAAAAAAGCCCCGTCCCAAATGAGCTAGTTGAGGAGTTGGGCCATAGCGTTGACGAATTTTTGGACTTGGAGGGTGGGCTCGAGCGGATAGTGCAAAAAGACCGGCACCTCGCGACCGCATAGGAATGGCACGCCCACAAAGGCCGGGTGTACCCCCGACCATGCGCCGCAGGTGAGCACCGCGTCGCCCTTTTCCTCTGCCTCGTTAAAGAGCGCAAAGTCAAAGCTGTCCACGTCGATCACGTCCACGCCGCCGTCGGCCAAAAGGTCGATGCGTAGGCTGTCCATGGCATCGTTGCCGTGGCGCAGTACGCGCAGACGCATACCCTCCAGGTCGGCGACCGTAATGCGACTCTTGCGCGCCAGCGGGCTTGTGCGCGGCAGGTCGATATAAAACGGCACGTTAACGATGCGGAGCTTTTGGCAGGCGTCACCCCAGCGCGGGGTCGAAAAACTCGACTGCACTACATCGACCTCGCGACCGAGGCTGCGCATGACGGTCTCGCGTTCGTCGTAGAGGTCGCTTACCGGCACGATCTCAAATCGCAGCGACGGTTCCAGATCGTGGATGCCCGACCACATCGACAGCGTTTGGCGCCCTGGGCACATCATCGACACGCCCAGGCGCACGGCACCGCCATCGCCCGCCGCGCGTCGGGCACGGCGCAGCGCATCCTCGGACTGCCGCATGATCGAGCGCGCGTCGTCCACCAGCAGTGCGCCCGCCGGCGTCACCTTGACGCCCGAGTGCGAGCGTTCGAACAGCGTGATGCCGAACTCGGCCTCGAATCCCGACACCTGCTTGACGAGCGCCGGGGTCGACACGCGCAATTTTGCCGCCGCACGCGAGAAGCTTCCCAGCTCCGCGGCGGCCGATATGGCCTCAAGTCGTCGATCGTACACGTCAATCTCCCGTTTTCGTGCCCGTGGCCACATGGTGCCACAGGGGGTTGTTTTCGCAGGTCACACGTTCAATTAATTGAGAATAAACTGCATCGCACAGTGTAAACCTACGGTTAACGCCATTCTAACAAATATGCAATTCACCTGCGCAAATGCAAAGCATACGATAACCAGCGAAAACCACGTGGGTCGGTTAATGGGAGCGACCCACCGGGAGGCACAAGAAGGGAAGTTCCTATGAGCAATTGGCTTAAGCTCGAGGGCGATGTCTGCGCCGTGACTGGCGCGCTCGGCGGTATGGGCGCCGAGATCTGCCGCGAGTTCGCCCGCAATGGCGCCAACGTCGTCCTGCTCGACCTGGACAAGGAGAAGGTCAAGGCCGCTGCCGCCGACCTCGCTGCCGAGTTTGGCATCCACGCCGAGGGTTACAAGATGAACGCCACCGACGAGGCCGAGGTTCAGGCTGCCGTCGACGCCACCATCGCCAACTTCGGCCGCGTCGACGTCCTCGTCAACACCGCCGGTATCCTGCGTTTCGCAGCCATGGAAGACCTGCCGCTGAGCGACTGGGAGCAGGTGCTCAACGTCAACCTCACCGGCTACTTCATCACCTCGCAGCGCTTTGGTCGCGAGATGATCAAGGCCGGCCAGGGCCGCCTGGTGCACATCTCGACCGTCGCCAGCCACTCCCCCGAGACGTTCTCGGGCGTGTACAGCTCTACCAAGGCCGGCGTCAACATGATGTCCAAGATGCTCGCCGCCGAGTGGGGCCCCTACGGCGTGCGCTCCAACTGCGTCGAGCCCTGCTTCGTTAAGACCCCGATGTCGGCCAACTTCTACGCCGACCCCGAGGTCGAGAAGAGCCGCAGCCGCCTGATCGCCACGCGTCGCATCGGCGAGGTCAGCGATATCGCCAACGCCGTCATGTTCCTGGCGTCCAAGCGCTCGGACTTTACCACCGGCGACGCCATCAAGGTCGACGGCGGCTTCTCCAACATGATGGGTGACCTCACCGCCAAGCCCGGCGGCCGTCGCGCCTATGCCGACAACTACCTCAAGAACAAGGGTGTCGAGCTCTGGTCCGATGAGTCCGGCGTCGCCAAGCCGACTGACCAGTAAACCAACCTGACAGGGAGGCCCCGCGGACACGACCGCTCCTCCCCCGTATCGATTAGAAAGAGTCCAATGGCTTCCACCAACTCCAACAAGGGTCGCGCCGTCGTGCTTTCCGCCGCGTGCGTCACCATGTTCTTCATCAGCTCCATCGCGCTGTATTCCGTCGTGAGCAAGAACCTACTCGCCGTCTACCCCGAGTGGTCCAGCGCTCTTACCTGGGCCTTCCCGGTCTTTCAGACCATCATGGCCGCGACGGGCATCTTCGCCGGCCGCATCTCCGATAAGATCGGCCCGCGCAACGTCGTGATCGCCGCCGCCGTGTGCTACGGCCTGGGCTGGTTCATGTCCGGCACCGTCACCGAGCCGTGGCAGTTCTACCTGTGGTTCTCGCTCGTCGCCGCCATCGGCAACGGCCTGGGCTACAACCCGGCGCTCACCACCGGCCAAAAGTGGTTCATCGACAAGAAGGGTCTCGCCTCCGGCATCACCCTCGCCGCTTCGACCGCCGGCCCCGCTGTACTGTCCCCAGTGCTCGCCTCGCTGCTCATCCCGAGCCTGGGCATCTTTGGCGCCCTCAAGGCACTCGGCGTCATCTTCTTTGTGACGATCGCCGCCTCCGCCCTGTTCCTGAAGGCCCCTGAGGCCGGTTGGCTGCCCGAGGGCTTCGAGGCCCCCAAGGGCGGCGCGCATGCCGGCACCTTCGGCGACCTCACCCCGGGCGAGATGGTCAAGACCCCGCGCTTCTGGGTCCTCATCGTCACCTTCGCCTTTGCCGCCACCGCGGGCACCCTGCTCGTGGGCAAGGTTGCCTCCATCGCCGCCGTCCAGCTCTTCGCCGACCCCACGAGCGCCGCGGCCGTCGCCCTCGGCGGTGTGGTGGTCTCCGTCAACACCTGCGCCAACCTGGTTGGCCGTCTGTCCTTTGGCCAGATCATCGACAAGCTCGGCGCCTATAAGTCGCTGCTCATCAGCCTTGTCGTCACCATCGTCGCACTCGTCATCATGTCGATGAGCTTTACGCAGAGCATGTTCTTCGTGGCGCTCGCCCTGCTCGGCTTTAGCTTTGGCGCTCTGCTCGTCATCTACCCGCCGCTCACCGGTGGCGCCTTCGGCACCAGCAACATCGGCGTCAACTACGGCATCATGTTTTTGGGCTACGCCGCTTCCACCTGGATCAGCCAGCCCATCACCGCTGTGCTGTATCACGCCGAGGCCGGCAGCGCCGCCTACCAGCAGTCCTTCTACGGCGCCATTGTGATCGCCGCCATCGCCGTCGTGCTCACCGTCTACATGATGGTCTCCGACAGCAAGAAGAAGTCCGCCTAGTTTTACCGATGCGACAAAGGGACAGCCCCTTTGTCGCATTCCACCGGTCACCAGTATTAAGGAGTCGAAATGTCTGAGCTCAAACCCGTCCGCATTGCCGTTATCGGTGCCGGCGCCATGGGCCGCAACCACATCCGCTTTGTCACCGAGGAGCCCGAGGCCGAGCTCGTCGCCATCGCTGACGCCTTTGAGGGCGCCCGCGCCACGGCCGAGGCCGCCGGCGTGCCGTTTTATACCGATCCCGCCCAGATGATGGACGAGGTCAAGCCCGAGGCCGTCATTATCGCCACCCCCAACGACCTGCACCTGGGCGTTGCCCGCGAGGCCATCAAGCGCAACATCGTGCCGCTGGTCGAAAAGCCGATCTCCAACGACCTCGAGGATGCTCAGGCCTTCGCCGCCGAGGCCGAGACCGCCGGCGTGCCCGTGCTCGTGGGTCAGCACCGTCGCCACAACCCCTTCGTCAACAAGGCCAAGGAGATCATCGAGTCTGGCGAGCTGGGCAAGCTCACCGTGTCGAGCTTCCACTACATGATCTATAAGAATGACGAGTACTTCGACGTCGAGTGGCGCCGCAAGAAGGGCGCCGGCCCGATCCTAGTCAACCTGGTGCACGACGTCGACCTGCTCCGCTACCTGCTGGGCGAGCCCGTTGCCGTCCAGGGCATGCAGTCCAGCGCCGCCCGCGGTTTTGAGACCGAGGACTCCGCCGTGGTCAACGTCCGTTTTGCCGATGGCGCGCTCGCAAGCATGACCATCTCCGACGCCACCGCCAGCCCCTGGAACTGGGAGGCAACCGCTCGCGAGGATCCGCAGTATCGCCCCTTCGACGCCGACGCCTACTTTATTGGCGGTACCTTGGGCGCCTTGTCGCTGCCCCGCCTGCATCAGTTCTCCTACGACGGCGCCTCCAACTGGCACAAGCCGCTGCAGATGGAGATCCCGGCCGTCGACCCGGCGCTGCCGCACAAGATGCAGCTCAAGCACTTTGTGAAGGTTGTCCGCCGCGAGGTCGAGCCCGTCGTGACCCCCGCCGACAACGTTAAGACGCTCACGCTTCTCAACGCTATCAAGGAGGCCGCCGAGACCGGCCAGCTCGTCGAGCTGTAACGCCTTAGGGCAGACCGCGGCAGAAGCCCCATGCCGAACCCTTCGGTCCGCCACCAACAAGCCCCTCTTCTTTGCCCCGCGAGCAGCCTCCTGCCCGCGGGGCATTTTGCTACCTTTCCGACGATTTTTCTGGGGCGAGGGGCCATTTTGCACCTCGGCCTGATTCGTTCGCCACGAAATGCGCCTATCTACTACGTTTAACCGATCGCCCTCAACCGTGCCAAATTTCGCGAAGTAAAAACCGACGCTCCTATAAGTTGTCAAGAGGCAGTTTGCGGGAGCGCTCTCTCCAATTCGCACAGGAGCTCGTAATACCTCCTCTCCAGTTTCGTCGAC
>JAHAGQ010000001.1 GCA_018373675.1 Collinsella sp.
GTTCAGCATCAGGGTAGCGCTGCGACGCGGAAATCGCGCGCTGTTGACGCGCCCCCGCAGTGCCCGCTTCCCCCAAGGACAATTATCAGTGCAGGTAGATAGCTTGTTACAAAACTGCCTGGTCGCCAAAGTTCCAAATGCCTACTCACTTAGATTGCAGAGCGCTCCCATTAGCTGCGATTCCAAGGTATTTAGCGCTTTTGGACTCAAATCGTCATACTGAACAAGAATTTGACTTGAGTTTTCAGGGGCAGATGCGCCATCGGCACACCAAAAACAGTCACCGATATCGATAAAAGGGATACTCGAGCGCGTGAGGGCCCGTGCAATAGTGCTTCCGCCCGTTCCACGCTCCGCAACCACGGTGCAGTAAAGGCCCGCGTCTGCGTGTTCGATCGAGACTTCCCCTGCCGGAAATGCCTTCCGTACAAGCGCCGCCAGGCCATCACGCGCCTCGCGAGCACGAACGCGCACGCGGTTCACATGTCGCTCGTAATCACCCGATTCCAGCAAACGAGCCAAAGCGACCTGGTCAACAGAACTCACCGACGAGGCGTAAAAACCAAGGTTGCGCCTAAACCGCTCCATTAGCTCGTCGGGCAGCACCATGTACGCTAGACGCAACGCCGATGACAGGCTCTTCGAAAACGTGTTGGTGTAGATAACCGACTGGGCGGCATCGATCGACGCGAGCGCGGGAATCGGTTTGCCGGCAAGGCGAAACTCACAATCAAAGTCATCTTCGATGAGATACCGACCCGGTCGCTCGGCGGCCCAGCTGAGCAGCGCGTAGCGACGCGCAATGCTCGTCACAAGGCCGGTCGGATACTGATGGGACGGCATCAGATGAAGGACATCGGTCCCGCTTTTCTGCAGAGTGCTCAAGACCACGCCCTCATCATCCAACGGGATATGTCGAACTTTGCAGCCCATGGCCTGATAGATGCGCGTCAGGCGCAAATAGCCCGGATCCTCAACGGCATACACCTTGTCGGCTCCAAGCAACTGAACCAACATGGTATCGAGCAGCTGGGCGCCCGCACCGATAACGATGTTGTCGGGGTCGACATTCATACCCCTTGTCCCGCGCAGGTGGTGAGCAATTGCGCGTCGTAGCCGAGCGGTGCCCTGTGCCGGCGCAGTCGAAAAGATTTCGCGTTCGTCTTCGGATGCCAGCGTCGCCCGCAGCGCGCTTTGCCAAAGCCGCGCCGCCTCCAAAGCGGAAGGAGAAAGCGCATCAAATCGCTCGACCTGTCCGTTGATATCATGTGCGCTGGGGCCCGCGGAGACGGCATCTCGGTCGATGCCCTCCGCAGCCGAAGGCAAAACCGGTGCATCCGGAAGCTCGCAAGCGTAGTAGCCCCGACGCGGCATTGAGCAAATATAGCCCTCGGCAAGTAACTGGCTATATGCATTCTCGATGGTAATGACACTGATTCCTAGATGACTGGCAAAGGCGCGCTTAGACGGAAGATGTTCCCCCGCCGCAATGCGTCCAGCTACGATATCATCTCGAATTTGCTGGTAAACATACTCATAGAGCGATGCTTCGCCGCGTTTTTCCAAATTGTAGTCAAGCATGTGTTTGCCACCTGACCTTATCGCGCTGTTCAATCTGGTATTAGTCTGACCTTGTAATTATCTCGAAAACTGAGTATTTCGCCATACCCAGCTCCCCGATAGGATGTTCCGTCAAACAATGCACATGCCAACCAAGGGAGCAACCATGGTAGAACAGACCAGCAAGGCCGATCGCGTCAAACTCAACCGCGAGCTCGCGCAGATGCTCAAGGGCGGCGTCATCATGGACGTCACCACTCCCGAGCAGGCACGCATCGCCGAGGAGGCAGGCGCCTGCGCCGTCATGGCTCTCGAGCGCATCCCGGCCGACATCCGTGCCGCAGGCGGCGTCTCGCGTATGAGCGATCCCAAGATGATCAAGGGCATCCAAGAGGCCGTCTCCATCCCCGTCATGGCCAAGTGCCGCATCGGTCACATTGTCGAGGCGCAGATCCTGCAGGCCATCGAGATCGATTACATCGACGAGTCCGAGGTTCTCTCCCCCGCCGATGACGTTTATCACATCGACAAGACCCAGTTTGACGTGCCGTTTGTCTGCGGCGCCCGCGATCTGGGCGAGGCGTTGCGCCGTGTTGCCGAGGGCGCCACGATGATTCGCACCAAGGGCGAGCCGGGCACGGGCGACGTCGTCCAAGCCGTGCGCCACATGCGCAAGATCCAAAAGCAGATCCGTGACGTTGTCGCTCTGCGCGATGATGAGCTCTTTGAGGCAGCCAAACAGCTGCAGGTTCCGGTCGAACTGGTCCGCGAGGTCCATGCCACGGGCAAGCTTCCCGTCGTGAACTTTGCCGCCGGCGGCGTAGCGACCCCCGCCGACGCCGCGTTGATGATGCAGCTGGGTGCCGAGGGCGTCTTTGTCGGCTCGGGTATCTTTAAGAGCGGCGACCCCGCTAAGCGCGCCGCCGCCATCGTCAAGGCCGTGGCAAACTTCACCGATGCCAAACTCATCGCCGGGCTTTCGGAGGACCTGGGCGAGGCCATGGTGGGCATCAACGCCGACGAGATCGAGATCATCATGGAGGAGCGCGGGCGCTAGTCCAGCAGAAAGGATCGCACATGAGCGATTATGCAGACCAAACGGTCGCCGTGCTGGCGGTCCAAGGCGCTTTTGCCGAGCACGAGGCAAGACTATCTGAGCTTGGCGCACGTTGTATTGAGCTGAGGCAGGCGGCTGATTTGAAGCAGGACTTTGACCGTCTGGTACTTCCCGGCGGCGAGTCCACCGTTCAAGGGAAGCTGCTTGATGAGTTGGGCATGCTCGAGGAGCTTCGTGCCCGCATCGCTGAAGGCATGCCCGTCCTGGGCACCTGCGCCGGCCTGATTCTGTTGGCGCGCAATCTTGCCGCCCACGACGATAAGGGCACGCCGCGTTTGGCAACCATGGATGTACTTATCGAGCGAAATGCCTACGGCAGGCAGCTCGGCAGCTTTCGAACCAAGGGGCAGGTAGCCGGCATCGACGGTGAAGTGCCGCTGACGTTTATCCGCGCGCCCCGCATCGTCGAAGTGCACGGCGACACTGAGGCCCTAGCCGAAGTCGACGGCCGCATCGTCGCCGCCCGCCAAGGCAACCAGCTCGGCGTAACCTTCCACCCCGAACTCGACGACGACACCCGCCTCCACGAGCTCTTCCTCCAAATGTAGGCAGAGTAGAAACGAACGTGGATTTTCGGACGCATAGCAAATGATCCCTTGGGTATGCCGATGTTTTGGTACCGACAGCGAAAACCCGCCAGAGCGAGGGAGGCCCTTTTGGGGCGAGATGACGCCATAGGTTAAGCATAAGTCAGCGAGCGGGTCGCATTTGTGACAAGGTGGCGTGAAACGAAAGGGCGCTGACCTTCTGGTCGCGCCCTTGAAGTTGAACGTCAGATTGTCCAAATGCGGCCCGCGCAGCGTCGGCCCGTTACGGCGTTTGGTAAAACGCCGTAACTAAAAACGATTGCCGCGGAAGCCGCCACCGTTGCGGCCACCACGGTCGCCGCCACGGCCACCGCGGTCGTTACCACGGTTGCCGCCAAAGCCGCCACGGTTGCCACCGCGGTCGCCATAGCCACCACGGTTGCCGCCAAAGCCGCCGCGACCGCCACGGTCGCCGCCACGGTCACCAAAGCCGCCACGGCCACCGCGATCGCCACCGCGACCGCCACGGTCGCCACCACGGCCACCGCGATCGCCAAAGCCGCCGCGACCGCCACGGTCGCCGCCACGGCCACCGCGATCGTCACGGCCGCCGCGAGGACCGCGGTCCTCGTCCAGGCCCATGGCGACGAGCGGAGCGATAACCTTATCGAGAGCAGCCATCAGCTCGGTGGCCTCCTCGTAAGAAAGCTCGGGCAGGAGCTTCTCCTTCTTGTTGGCAAGCTCGACCAGGCCCTCAGCGGCATCCTCGGCAGCGAAGACGACGATCTTGCGCATATCGCCCTCGGCGTCGTCGATGCGGCCGACCAGATCGGCAGCCTCGGCCTCGGCCATCAGGCCATCGAGCTCACGGAGGCGCATGCCCAGCAGGTCGGACATTTCCTTCTGCTCCATCTTGGGCTTGAGGTCAAGAAGCTTGATGGCGCGCTCGATGTTCGCCATGCGCTCGGCCTTGGCCTCCTCCTCCTTAGAAATAGCAAAGCGACGGCTACGCAGCAGGCGGGCGGCCTTCTGCATCTTATCCATCAGCTCTTCGTCATCGTAATCAGCGGCGGCCTCGACAACCTCGGCCTCCTCCTCGGCGGAAACCTCGTCAGCAGCCTCAACCTCAGCAGCTTCGGTCTCCACGGTCTCGACTGCCTCGACCTCGGCAGCCATGGTCTCGTTCTCGGTCTCGTTCATGATCTCTTCGTTCTCGGACATGAGACTCCTTCTTGGCCCTCTCGGGCATCATCGCCCCATTCGCGGGGCCCGTCGCGCACTCTTTGCGCTTTAAACATTCATGCCTCTCGGCAAAACGTCCATTAGTTTATGGTGTCGCCATTCAATCTAGCTGCAGAATCTATGTGCACACATTAATGCGACATGTGCGACTCGCGACGAGCGTACACCAGCGACGTCGCGAACCCAACCACGGCAATTACAGCCGCCACACGCACGGCAGCTGCAAATCCAATCGCCTGGGCAACGTCCGTCGCAGCGCCAGCGACACCGGCAGTCGCCGCAGAACTCGAGAGCAGGCCGATAAACAGCGACGGGCCAAACGATGCGGCAATCATGTTCCACGTGTTGAGCAATGCCGTTCCGTGAGGATGCTCAGCGGCGGGCAGCGTCTCCAAGCCGGCCGTTTGCGAGGGGCTCAGCACCAAACCGATTCCGGCATACACCACAACGGTCAGCGCCACGACGACGCCGATGTTCATGCTTGCCGCCGTCATCGAGATGGCAGTCTGTCCCACGGCAATCAGGGCAAAGCCGACCGGCAGCAGCGGCCATGCGCCACGGGCGTCCATCACACGTCCGCCCACAATCGAGGTCACGGCGTTGCAGGCAATCGCCGGCAAAATGAGCAGGCCCGCAATAAGTGCGGTCATGCCGTATGCGCCCTCAAAATAGAGCGGCAACAAAACGCTCATCGAGAACGTCGTCATCATCGACACCACCACAAGCAGGCACGCAGGCCAAAAGCAAACGCTCGCCATGGGACGCACGTTAAGCACCGGATGCTCGAGCTTGAGCTGACGGGCCGCAAACAGGCCGAGCAGCACAACGGCGGCGAAAAGCGCCACGACACCGGCAATCAGATTGGCCGAGAACTCGCCTACGGAATACACAAATGCCGTAATGCCGACCGCGAGCAAAACAACCGACAGAATATCAAGCGTGGTGTTCGAGCGCTCTCCGACATTCTGAACAAGCTTAACGCCCGCCGCGGCGACCGCAATGCCGCCCACCAGCGGCACTACGAATACCGCCCTCCAGCCAAATAACGTGCACATAAGACCGCTGATCACGGGTCCAAACGCCGGTCCTAGCGTAATGCAGGCGCCGCCCAGGCTCAGATACAGACCGAGCTTCTTGCGCGGGGCACAAGACAGCACCACATTCATCATGAGCGGGAACAAGATGCCCGATCCCGCAGCCTGCAAAATACGGCTTGGCAGCAAAACGCTAAACGACGGAGCGACCAGGCACAGGACTTCGCCGGCGACCATGCATCCGCATGCGAAAAACAGCAGCTTGCGCGTCGAGAAACGACCGGACAGGAAGGCCATGATGGCCGTAAAGATCGACGTCACGATCATGTAGCCCGAAACGAGCCACTGCGCCGTGGTGGCACTCACCGAAAAGGCCGCCATAATGTCGTGCAACGCCACGTTAATGATGTTCTCGTTAAACGCGGCAACAAAGGCTGCAATATACATTACGACGAGAAGCGCCGCAGTGCCGGATGGCGTTACTTTAACTTGTTGCTGAGATTTGCTCCCCATGCATTTCCTTCCTCTTGGAACGACAGTCGCATCGCCCCAGAGGAACAGTCCAGGGCGAAAAATGAGCCCTAGACTTACGCCAGACGCCATACACGACGAGTCTGACAACATGGTCCAACCTCGAAAGATTGTAACGCGGACGCACAGCTTTCCTTCCGCGCTATTATTAAAAGTCCACGAAAGCATAAGACATGAGGAGCCCGCCATGATCAAGCCCATCATGAAATCCGAGTTCTTTTTGCGCCTGCCTTCCGAAGACGCAGGACCCGACGATGCCGCGACCGGGCAGGACCTCCTGGATACGCTCCACGAGCATGAGCACGAGTGCGTGGGCCTCGCCGCCAACATGATCGGGGTGCGCAAACGCATCATCTGCGTAAAGGACGGCAACAGGGCGCTCCTGATGTACAACCCTCAAATTCTTGAGCAGGTCAATGCCTATCAGACGAGCGAAGGATGCCTCTCGCTGGCCGGCGAGCGTCCCTGTACCCGATATCGCCGCATTAAGGTTGAGTATTTGGACGAGAACTTTGTCCGCCGCATCAAAAACTTCTCGGGCTACACCGCCGAGATCATCCAGCACGAAATCGACCACTGCCAAGGAATAGTTATATAGTTGCGCCAATTCAAGAAAGCTCCCTGCAGCCAAGCAACTGCAGGGAGCTCTTCATAGTGCGGAACTTCTATCCCCTACGCCTGGCGGTAGTGATCAAAGAAATCGGCGAGGTCTTCGAGCGACTCTTTGAGCACTTCCATGCGCGGCAGGTACACGATGCGGAAGTGATCGGGCTCGGCCCAGTTAAAGCCGCCGCCGCGCGTGATCAGAATCTTCTTCTCGTGCAGCAGGTCGAGGGCAAACTGCTCGTCATCGGTGATGTTGAACTTCTTAACATCCATCTTGGGGAAGATATAGAACGCCGCGCGCGGCTTGACCACCGAGATGCCATCGATCTTGTTGAGTGCCTCATACACAAAGTTGCGCTGCTCGTAGACACGACCGCCGGGACGGATGTAGTCGTTGACCGACTGATGGCCACCGAGCGCCGTCTGGACGATCGACTGGGCCGGCACGTTGGAGCACAGGCGCATGTTAGAGAGCATGTTGATACCCATAATGAAGTCGCTCATGCAGCGCTGGTTGCCCGAAAGCACCATCCAGCCAATACGATAGCCCGCGATCATGTGCGACTTGGAAAGGCCGCTAAAGGTAACGCAGGGCAGATCGGGAGCGAGCGAGGCAATCGAGACGTGCTCGTAGCCGTCCATGCACAGACGGTCGTAGATCTCATCGGCAAAGATCATCAGCTGATGCCTGCGCGCAACCTCGACGATGCCCTCGAGCACCTCGCGCGGGTAGACCGAGCCCGTGGGGTTGTTGGGGTTGATGATGACGAGGGCCTTGGTCGCGCTCGTGATCTTGGACTCCATATCCTCCAGGTCGGGATACCAATCCGCCTGCTCATCGCATAGATAGTGCACGGGATGACCGCCGGCGAGGGTTGCGCACGCCGTCCAGAGCGGATAGTCGGGGCTGGGGATCAAAATCTCGTCGCCATTGTCGAGCAGAGCGTTCATCGAAAGCTGAATGAGTTCGGACACGCCGTTGCCCGTGTAGATATGCTCCATCTGAACATTGGGCAGGCCCTTGATCTGCGAATACTGCATGATCGCCTTGCGCGCAGAGAACAGGCCGCGCGAATTGGAATAGCCTTCGCAGTCGGGCAGCTGCTGGCGCATGTCCTTGATAACCTCGTCGGGCGTGCGAAAACCGAAGGGCGCCGGGTTGCCGATATTGAGCTTGAGGATGCGCTCGCCCTCGTCCTCCATACGGGCAGCCTCGTCGACGACGGGACCGCGCACGTCATACAGGACGTTATCGAGCTTGGTGGATTTAGAAAAAGTACGCATGGTGGTGCTCCTTGGAATTTGAGCTGAGAGACTAGGTTCGGATTTGGCAACGTTATGGGACGAGGACGTCTCGACTTGATCGGCGTCACTGGCGAGCAGCCAGGAAACATCGACCTCCAAAATACGGGCGAGCAGCTCTGCCACATCGCGCCGCGGGATCGTCTTGCCGCTCACATATTGGCTCATCTGACTCTTGCCGAGTTTTTTGCCGAGCATCTCCGATGCGCGGATTACATCCGACTGGCGAACGTCGCGATCGGACATGGTCTGTCGCAGGCGATCGCTAAACGTCTCTTGGGCCATTAGAACCTCCTTGCTGGCAAAGTTCAATTTATAGAACACAAATTGAACCTAAGTTCAATTTAGGCAGCAGTATAGCGCGGCGCATTATCCGAAAGTTCAATTTCATAAGAAAATGTACCGAACCCCGAGAATTGTCCCAAAGTAGACAACAGGTACGCGCTTTTAGAGATATTCAAGGAAACGAGCCGCCGCAAGCGAAACGTCAGCGGTGCGGTATATGGCGTTGATCTGCCGATGAGGATGTCCCTCGAGCGGGCGCACGGCAACATCGAACTGGCAGCGGCGCAAGATGAGCGCCGGAAGAATGCTCACGCCCAGACCGTCCTCGACCATGGCCATAATCGCATAATCATCCCAGGTCGACAGCTTAGAGCGTACCGCCAGGCCCGCGCGGCGAAACAGCGGCGTAATCTCGTCGTCGCTACCGCGTTCCAGCAGAATAAACTGCTCGTTGGCCAAATCGGCAAGGGAAACGACCTCCGCGGTAGCAAGCGAGGAGTCCGCTGGCACCACGGCCATCAACTCATCTTGCACCAACGGCCGCGACGCCATGCCGGCGCCGCGTGGTTCGCGCGGAATAAAGCCCAGGTCGCAGCGACCTTCCGCCACCCATTGCTCAATCTCGGAGTAATCACCCATCAGCAGCTCGTAATCGACGTCCGGGTGATCGGCGCGAAAGTGCGCAATCACCGGCGGCAGCACGTGGGTCGCCACGCTCGAAAACGTACCGATGCAGATTTTGCCGCGCATGAGCCCACTCATCTCATCCACCCGTCGCTGCAAACGAACAAATTCCTCGCACAACGCCTCGACCGCCGGCATAACTTGCCGCCCATCGGCAGAAAGCACTACGCCCTCGCGGCTTCTATCGAGCACTTTAAAGCCCCAGTCGGCCTCGAGATCGGCCACCATACGGCTCACGCCCGACTGCGAATAGCTCAGCCGCTCGGCGGCGCGCGTAAAACTTCCGGCGCGCACGGTCTCAAGCAGCACCTGCATCTTTTGAATATTCGTTTCCACGGCACCCCTCCACATATGCATGAGCTTTTGTCATGTTATCTATGAATTATATTCGCTTTTCTTCTATAGCCAGTTCACCCATAGTGAACATGCTCGGATATAGAGGGGATGTCAGCGTATGAACAACGGACTGTTTACGTACTTAGCAGCATTGCTGTTGTTTGGCTCCAACGGCATCATCGCCGCCGCCATCGCGCTGCCGAGCTCCGATATCGTGCTCCTGCGCACGTTTTTGGGCGCACTCTCGCTTGTCACCATCCTCGCCATCACCCAACGCCATAAGTTGCAGGCGCCATCTCGCCCCCGCGAAGCCGCAGCCCTCCTCCTCTCGGGAGCCGCGCTGGGCGCCAGCTGGATTTTTCTGTTCCGAGCCTACCAGACGATCGGCGTCGGCGTTTCCTCGCTGCTGTACTACTGCGGCCCCATCATCGTCATGGCGCTCTCCCCGCTCATCTTTGGCGAAAAGCTGACCGGCAGCAAAATCGCCGGCTTTATCGCCGTCGCCTGCGGTGCTTTTCTCATTGCGGCACAAGGTCTAGGCGGCAATATGCCCATTGCGGGTATCGCTTGCGGCATCGCCTCGGCCTTCTGCTATGCATTGATGGTCATCGCCAGCAAGGGTGCGCCGCACATCGAGGGCCTCGAGAACTCCGCGCTCCAGGTGAGCGCCGCCTTTTTGACCGCGCTGGTCCTTACGCTCCTCACGCAGGGCGCCCCCTCATTCCTGTCCGCCGGCGTCGCCGCCAGTATTGATTGGCGCGCCGTCGTCATGCTCGGCGTCGTCAACACCGGCATCGGCTGCCTGCTCTACTTTAGCGCCGTCGCCAAACTGCCCGTCCAGACCGTCGCCGTCGTCGGCTACCTCGAGCCGCTTTCGGCGGTCGTGTTCTCGGCCGTCCTTTTGGGCGAAGCCATAACACCGGTCCGTCTGATGGGCGCCGTGCTTATCATCGGCGGCGCGATCTTTTGCGAACTCGCCGGCAAACGCGCAAACGCCAAGGCTGGCATCGCCCAGGCAGCACGTGCTTAAAGCCCCTGCTTTGAAATGCTACCTGCATACATAAATAATCCTCAGCTGGGGATTATTGTCTAAAATAACCTGATGTGCCAAACTGCTCTTGTATGTATAAAGACGGCATAAAGGTTATCTGTCCTAGACGGATAACCGGATGTCCAAGGGAGTCCACGTGGCACATAACAAACTGGAGGCAAGCCCCCAAGATCAGCGTGGTCAAGGCGGGCATGGAGCCATTCCCCTCTCCGCTGGCATGCTGCTCGTTACGCTCGGCGTCGTCTACGGCGACATCGGCACGAGCCCCATGTACACCATGAAATCAATCGTCGCCAACAACGGCGGCATCGGTACCGTCAGCGAGGACATGATCTTAGGAGCGCTTTCGCTCGTCATCTGGACCATGACGCTCGTGACCACGGTCAAGTACGTGGTTATCGCCATGAAGGCCGATAACCACAACGAGGGCGGCATCTTCGCCCTGTTTAGCTTGGTGCGCAAAGTGGCGCCGTGGCTGATCCTTCCCGCCATGATCGGCGGCGCGGCGCTGCTCGCCGACGGCATCCTCACCCCCGCCGTCACGGTTACCACGGCCATCGAGGGCTTGCGCACTATCGAGTGGGGCCATGCGCTTTTGGGTGACGGCCAGACCAACGTCATCATCATCACCATCATCATTATCTGCGGTCTGTTTGCCATGCAGCGCGCCGGCACCTCGTCGATCGGCAAGCTGTTCGGCCCGCTCATGACGCTGTGGTTCCTGTTCTTGGCTGGCGCCGGCCTGTTCAACATGCTCGGCAACCCGTCCATCCTACGCGCACTCAACCCCATCCGCGGCATCATGTTCCTGTTCTCGCCCATCAACCACTCGGGCATCATGGTGCTCGGCTTCGTCTTCCTGTCGACGACCGGCGCCGAGGCGCTCTATTCGGACATGGGTCACGTGGGCAAGGCTAACATTTACGCATCCTGGCCGTTCGTAAAGGCAGCCCTCATCCTTAACTATCTGGGTCAGGGCGCTTGGCTGCTCGCCAACAATTCCAATCCCCAGATGCTCGCGATGGATATCGTCAACCCGTTCTATATGATGCTCCCCGAGCCCCTGCGCCCCTTTGCCATCGTGCTTTCGGCCGTGGCGGCCATCATCGCCTCGCAGGCGCTCATCACCGGCTCGTTCTCGTTGGTTTCGGAGGCAACCCGTCTCAATCTCATGCCGCATCTGCGCATCCACTACCCCAGCGACACCAAGGGCCAACTCTATATTCCGCTCGTCAACAACATCATGTGGGTCGGCTGTATCTTCATCGTGCTGCTGTTCCAAAACTCCGAGCGCATGGAGAGCGCCTACGGCCTCGCCATTACCGTGACCATGCTCATGACCACGACGCTTTTGACGAGCTACATCGCCGGCATCCTCAAGCACAAGCTGGGCGCCTGCGTCTTCGCCCTGCTCTTTGGTGCCATTGAGCTGTGCTTCTTCGCTTCGTGCCTCACCATGTTCTTTGACGGCGGCTACGTCATGATCTTCCTGGCCGCGCTGCTGTTTGGCCTTATGTACGTGTGGCGCCGCGGCACCGCCATCGAGCGCACGCAGACGATCCTGCTGCCCGTCTCCAAGTACATTGACCAGCTCGGCCGCCTGCGCAACGACGAGACCTACCCCGTGCTCGCCGACAATCTGGTGTTCCTTACCAACAGTCCCGACCCGCTCACGCTCGACCGCGACGTGCTCTACTCCATCTTGGACAAGCACCCCAAGCGTGCCAAGGCATATTGGTTCATCAACGTACACGTTACCGACGAGCCCTATACGCACGAGTATTCCGTTGAGACCTTTGGCACAGACTTCCTGTTCCGCGTGCGCTTGGACCTGGGTTTTAAGGTCAACCAGCGCATCAACGCCTACCTGCGCCAGATCGTTGGCGACCTGATGGCCTCGGGAGAGCTGCCACCGCAGCACCACACCTACTCCATCTACGAGACGCGCGGCAACGTGGGCGACTTCCGTTTTTGCATGCTGCGCAAGATGCTCGCCCCCGAAACGGACATCAACCGCAACGACCATCGCGTCATGGCCATCAAGTACGCCGTCCGCCGCGCCTGCGGAAGCCCGGCACGTTGGTATGGTCTCGAGAACTCGGCCATCATCATCGAGTACGTGCCACTGTTTGCCCGCATGCGCCCGGCCGTTAAGCTCGTGCGCACCCAGGTGCCGCTCGAGGTTCAGATCGAAGAGGCCGAGGAAATGGAAGTCGATATCTTCTCGGACGACTTGGTCAACGGCAACGAGGCCGGCAAGAGTATGAACGTCGATCCCACCGAGCTGCTCGAGAGCGTCGCCGATACGCCCGAGCAACAGCAACTCGACGGACTCGAGAGCACCCAGCTCAACGACGCCAACTTCTAACACGCCACCAGCCATTGACGACAACGGCTCCGCATCTCATAAAAGGTGCGGAGCCGTTTTATGTCGCAACGGACCGGTGAGCTACGAACGACGCGGCTCGGGAACCACGAGCCTATCGGGGCTCGCGCCCTCGGCATCCATCAGGCTCACGTAGCGAATCGACGGATCCCCATACATCGCGTAGTAATAATTGCCTGTGCGCGCGCTAAAGCATCCGGTGTAGATAGTCTTCTCGAACTTGCCATCGCCCATCCTGGACGCCCCCTCGATCATCACCACGCCCTCGAGCGAGCGGAACATGCGGACGACGTTTTCGGTCTCGCTCTCCTTTTGCGGGTAATTGGCATTGAGGTACGCCGCCTTTACAAAACGGCTCGGCGAATAGCAGTCACCCGGAATACCGCGCATGCCGGCACCCGCACCATAGGGCTTGAGCTCGGCGCCACGCCATGTCGCCGTCTGCGGAAAATCGCTTGTGGCCGTGATATAGGTGCGCAGGTTTTCCATGTGCCACGGGAAGGTGGGCTGATTGGCAAGGGTGTCGACCGGATCGTCGTATACATGCAGGCCGTCAGCCATCATCTCGACCACGATGCTACGCTGGCTGTCGCCGATAATCCAATGGAGCAGCGACACGCCCAGCCCCTCTCCGGCAGATTTGGCGACAATCACCGTGTCGCGCAGCGCGGCCTCGACCTCATCGACCGTCGAGAACGTCGCTGCCACCCACAGGGGAAACTCATAGGCTGCGATATTGGTCTTGCCGTCGACAGGGTCCTCGGCATACTCGGCATAACCCGGGAAATTGAGACCCGCCACGGCGAGGCCCGCATCGTTGCCGCAGTCGAAGAACATGGGATAGTTCTTGTAATCGATGCACATACCGATCACCGCGTGTGCCGCTGTCGCGTCGTCGATAAACGAATACGGAATGTGAAACCCGCGAGGCATCACGCGAACCTGTTGGCCATAGTCAAAGCTCCAGTCGAGGTTGCGGCCTAGATACATGTGGCCAGAATTATCGGTAAATCGAATGCTCGTACACATGGCGCCTCCTAGCTTTACGTTCTTGCTAAGGTTATTGTCTCCAAACAAAAAGGGGCTAAACACAAAAGCCCGGACATGACAACAATGTCACGCCCGGGCTATTCAAGCAGGATAAACTCAACCAAGTTAACCCCGCAGGTCGTCTAAGGGGTCAAAGTGCCGCAGATTGCCACGAAAGAGGAGCGAAGCGTACTTAAGGTACGCGAGCGACGATTGAGCGGCAAGGTGCGGTGCTTTGATCCCCTTAGACCAACTTGCCGAGGCAGTGGTCGATCATATGCTGGATCATCTGTGCCTCGAAGCCGACGAAGTCCTGCTTGCGCTCGCGCATCTTGCCGTCGACGATCTGGTCAAAAGCAACCTTGCACTTGATGTAGCGCGTGGACTTGGTGATCTCCTCGTGCGTCAGGCAGCTCTCCTCCATCTTGCTGGCACCCAGGCCAAACACCAGACGGGGGTTGTAGAGCACATGGGGCTCGCCGGCATCGTCCAGGTAGACGCAGACCTTCTTGGTGATGCCGATCTGGTTGGCGGCAAGGCAGCCGGCATCGTCGAGCGACTTGATGGTATCGATCAGGTCCTGTGCGACCGACTCGTCTTCGACGGTCGCGACCTCGCAACGCTGAGACAGAATAGCCTCGTCGTGGCAGAGCTCTTTAATCATACGTTCCTCCATAGGGGTCGTTGTAACCGCTTAAGTATACGGTACCCACACATTTTCATGCGAAAAATACCGTCCGTCTGCTACAAAGCGCCGAACATCAACATGCGAGGAACAACAGCGTCGTAAAGGGGCTATAGTGGGTGAGTTCGTGTCAATCGGCCTAAACTCGGGGCCGAACAAGGAAAGGGTATGCATGGACGAACTATTTCACGTCAGCGAGCGCAAGTCCACAATCGGGACCGAACTTCGCGCTGGACTGACAACGTTCCTGGCAATGGCCTACATCATTGCCGTCAACCCCGCGGTGCTCTCGGGCGCCGGCATCGATGCGGGAGCGCTCGCCTGCGCCACCTGCCTGGGCGCCGGCATCATGACCATCTGCATGGGCATCTTCGCCAACCGCCCGCTCGCCTGCGCGTCGGGCTTAGGCGTCAACGCGATGATCGCTGGAATCGCCACCACCGTCTGCGGCGGTGACTGGCACGTGGCCATGAGCGTTATCTTCCTCGAGGGTATCGTCATCTTGCTGCTCGTGCTTTGTGGCCTGCGCGAGGCCATCATGGACGCCATCCCGGTTGTCCTGCGTCACGCCATCTCGGTGGGTCTGGGCCTGTTCATCGCCATGATTGGCCTGTGCGATGCCGGCATTATCACCGCTGGCGCCGGTACACTCGTCGGTCTGGGCGACATCACCTCCCCCACCTTCATCGTCGGCATCATCTCCATCCTGGTGACGGTCGCCCTCGCCTGCCGCAACGTCCCCGGCTCGCTGCTCATCGGCATCGTCGTCGCCGTCATCGCCGGTATCCCCCTAGGTGTGACCCAGGCTCCGACCGGTATCATCGCCCCGCTCGACTTCTCGAGCATCGGTGGCCCCATCGCCGACGCCGGCGGCGTGCCCGCCATCGTCAAGGTCCTTACCGACCCCGCGCTCCTCGTCATCTCGTTCTCGCTGCTCATGAGTGACTTCTTCGACACCATGGGCACCGCGATGGCCGTAGCCAAGCAGGGCGAGTTCCTCACCGACGACGGCAACGTCGAGAATATCAAGGAGATCCTAATCGTCGACTCCGCCGCCGCCGCTGTGGGCGGTTTCATGGGTGTCTCCTCCATCACCACCTTCGTCGAGTCCACTTCTGGCGCCGCCGACGGTGGCCGCACGGGCCTCACCTCCGTCACCACCGGCGTGCTGTTCATTCTCGCCGCGTTCTTCTCCCCCATCGTCACCATCGTTTCCAGCGCCGCCACCTGCGGTGCTCTGGTCTACGTCGGCTACCTCATGATGAGCGAGGCCTCCGAGATCGACTGGTCCGACGTGTCGCAGGGTTTCCCGGCGTTCATGATTGTCGCCGGCGTGCCCTTCACCTACTCCATCTCTGCCGGCATTGGCCTGGGCTTTATCGCCTACGTGGTCGTCGCGCTCTTTAAGGGCGAGGCCTCCAAGATCAAGCCGCTCATGTGGATCGCAGCCCTCGCCTTCCTCGTCTACTTCTTCGTGGCGTAACGGCATAGTCTGCTAAAGCAAAACAACAAGGCGCGGAATCGCATCGAGCGGCTCCGCGCTTTGCTTTTAAAGCCAGGCAACGCACAGACGCGCGATGTATTGCTTCCCAAGTTTTGGACATTTTGCCCTCCAAACGGCACTACCACCGGCTACATCCTGCAGATATGCTGGGCGTAATCGCATAGGCCCTATGAGGATGGGAGCAACCATGGCCGCCTTGTTCACGACCCCCAAGCGCAATGACAAAACCTCTGGAGCCCATTTTGTCGAGCCCGACGTGTGCCGTCGCACGCTGCTCACACACGGCAGCTGGCGCCGCGTGACGCGCCGCATCGTCTGCGGCCTGGCCTGCGCGCTTACGGTGAGCTCGCTGCTCATGCCGAGCGTCTCGCTCGCGGCCAAGTGGGTCAACGTCGGCGGCACTCAGTACAACACTGCAGCAGGCGACGAGGCCGGCACCTGGGCCTGGGACGGCGCCGACGACATGAAGCTCAACGGCTATAACGCCGGCGCGATCGAGGCAGCGGGCAAGCTCAACGTGAGCTACGAGGGCAACAACATCGTCACTAACGGCGATGGCCGCGGCATCAAGGTTAAGGATGGCGCGAACGAGAACGCCGAGCTTAATATTCAGGGCGACGCGTCCAGCACGCTCAACGTGACATCTTTTCGTGACGCCATCACTTCCGTCGGCAGCATCAACATCGACGGCGCTGGCACTGTCAACGCCACGAGCACCGAGCACGATGCCATCGATGCCGGGGGCGATGTCACCATCAAGGGCTCGGGAAACGTTAACGCCACGGGCGATTCGGATGGCATCAGGGCCGACGGCAACATCACGATCGACAACAGCGGAACCGTCACCGCCAAGGCCACCGAGGATCAGGGTATCGATGCTAACGAGAACCTCATCATAAAGGGCGGCGGCAAGGTAGAGGCAAGCTCTATCAAAGACAATGCGATTTGGGCCGACGGCAACATCGAGATCTCGGGTGGCAGCCAGGTCAAGGCAAGCTCCGAGGAAGACGCCGCCATCGACGGTAAAAACAGCCTCACGGTCACGAACGCTTCCCTCAACGCAAGTGGCGTTGGGTATGGCATCTATGTCTACAAGGGCATCACGTTCGATGGCGCAACCGTAACGGTCCGTGCAAGCGCAGGGAACGATGAAGCCAGCGCCCTCTTCACCGACGAGGACGACATCGTCATCAAGAACGGCTCGATCGTGGATGCGTTCGCAGAAGGCCAGTTCTCGACCGCAATCTCCACCAGAAACTACTACCCCAACGAAGCGGGTGGTCACATCTACATTAGTGACTCCGTTGTCAAGGCTATAGCCCGCTATGTCGAGTCCGGTAGCGACGGCCCCGATCACTACAGCAACGACCAAAGCGGCGCGGTCATTCCCGAGCATAGGGGCGTGAACATCGGCATCTTTGCCCGGACCAAGGAGGGCATCACGCCCGCGACCATCTCGATTGTCCGCAGTAAGGTCAAAGCTGAGGGAGACACGGCGGCAATCTTCGCCCTTGCCGTGAGCGCGGACGGCGAGACAATCGGCACCATCGAGATCGAAGGCGCTCCCATCCAGACGCCCACAGGCGGCAAGATCATTGGCTATCGCAACAAGGAAGAACTCGATGACGGCATCTTCTACGTGGTGGGTCAAACCATCGGCACGGGCGACGCTGTGATCGACTCCCCCTATAACGAAGCTGTCGCCAAGAGCACGGTCATCGCGCCTCCCGAGGAGATCAAACCCGAGGAGAAGCCAGGCGAGACCAAGCCCGAGGGTTCCAAGTCCGAGGGCACGAAGACGACCAAGACCGTTGCAGTTGCAGCCACGGGAGCCAAGATCGCCGGCAAACTCGCAGCAACCGGCGACGCCTCGAGCGCAGCCATCGTGGCGGCCGCCCTTGCGGGAACAGCCGCCATCGCCGCGGGCGCCGTGGTGAGCCGCAAGCGCTCGTAAACACTTTTTCGCACGGGACGGGTGGATCGCGGCCCTTGCCTTCCTCGTCTACTTCTTCGTAGCGTAAGGGCAAGGCTGCAAAAGCTGAACAATAAAGCGCGGAGTCGCCATGCGGCCCCGCGCTTTTCTTTTAGCGCCGATCCCTGCGCCGGCGTGCGGCCTATTTCTCCCCCCTTTTGGCCATTTTGCCCTCCAAACGGCACTACCGCCGGCAACATCCAGCAGATACGCTGAATCTAGTCGTATAGGCCCTATGAGAACGGGAGCAACCATGGCAGCCTTGTTCACGACCCCCAAACGCAATGACACTACCGCCGGAACCCATGTTGCCGAACCCGACGTTCGCCGTCGCATAGGACTCGCGCACGGCAGCTGGCGCCGCGTGACGCGCCGCATCGTCGCGGGCGCCGTGTGCGCGCTCACGGTGAGCTCGCTGCTCATGCCGAGCGTCTCGCTCGCAGCGGAATGGGTCAAGGTCGGCGGCAACAAGTACAACACCGCGGCGAGCGACGAGGCCGGTACCTGGTCGTGGGACGGCGCCGACGACTTGAAGCTCAACAACTATAACGGCGGCGAGATCCAGGCCGCAGGCAAGCTCAACGTGAATTACTCGGGAACCAACATCGTCACTGCCGAATGGATCGAAAGCATCAACGTTTCTCATGGCACTAACGAGAATGCCGAGCTCAATATCCAAGGCGACGAGGGCGGCACGCTCAGCGTGACATCTACTGAGGACGCTATCCTCTCCACGGGTAATATCAACATCGACGGAGCCGGATCCGTCAACGCCACGAGCGCTGGGTTTGATGCCATCAATGCCGGAGGTGATCTCGCTATCAAAGGTTCGGGCAACGTCAACGCCACGGGTGCATCGGATAGCATCAGGGCAAACGGCAATATCACGATTGACGACAGCGGAGCCGTCACCGCCAGGGCTACCAAGGACAAGGGTATTGGAGCCGACAAGAACCTCACCATCAAGGGTGGCGGGACGGTCGAGGCAAGCTCAGCCGATGGTGAGGCCCTTTGGAGCGGCGGCAATATCAACATCTCGGACGGCGGCCAGGTCAAGGCAAGCTCCGAGAAAGACGCTGCCGTCGAGGCCAAGGGCAGCCTCGCAGCCACAAACGCCTCCCTCAACGTAAACGGTGTTGAATATGGCGTCTATGCCCACAAGGGCATCACCCTCGATCATGCAAACGTGACGGTCCGTGCAAGTAAAGGCAGATACGGTGGCGCCAACGCCCTCTTCACCTACCAGGACGACATCGTCGTCAAGAACGGCTCCACCGTGGACGCGTTTGCGGAAGGCGAGGTTTCGGCTGCATTCTCCACCAGAAACGATCGACCCAACGAGAAGGGCGGCCACATCTACATCAGCGACTCCGTTGTCAAGGCCATAGCCCGCTATGTCGAGAACGGCGACGGCCCCATCCCCTACAGCGAAAACCAAGATGGCGAGACGAGGCGCGAACCCCAAGGCGAGAACATCGGCATCATCGCCCAGACCAGCGAGGGCGTCACACCCGCAGTCATCTCGATCATCCGCAGCAAGGTAACGGCCGAAGGAGATACAGCGGCAATCTTTGCCCGTGCCATGAGCGCTGACGGCAAGACAATCGGCACCATCAAGATTGAGAACGCCGCCATCCAGACGCCCGAAGGCGGCAAGGTCATTGACTATCGCAAGCTCCGTGACGGCATCTACGAGGCAGGCCAAGCCATCGGCACGGGCGACGCCACGATCGACTCCCTCTATATCAAAGCAGTCGCCAAAAGTACGACCATCGCACCTCCCGAGGTAGCCAAGCCGGAAGACCCCAAACCCGACGAGACCAAGCCCGCAGAAAGCAAGCCCGCGGAGTCCAAGCAGAACCCCAAGCCTGAGGGCTCAAAGCCGACCAAGGCCGTTGCGGCTTCAACCACGAAAGCCAAGGCTACCGGCGTGCTCGCGGCAACCGGCGACACCTCGGGTGCGGCCATCGTGGCAACCGTCCTTGCGGGAACAGCCGCTATCGCCGCAGGCACCATGGCGAGCCGTAAGCGTTCTTAGACGCCTCTGCGCACATGGCGGCTCCCGCGAAGGCCCCGAGCCCCAGCACCGTTTAACAACGCCACCGCCGAGCTCCCCTCCGGCGGTGGCGTTTTCCATATGCGTCCGCAGGGGATGCACGAGATTGTCTTTGGTCTAGCCCAACCGGCATACGCTGGCGTGCGACAATTGGGGCTGCCGATATCACAACACTGAGAGAAGCCCGTCATGGAAGCGCATCAAAAGCAGATAACCGTTTATTCGAATCATACGGAAAGCGCGCCTGTCATCTACCTTCCTGTGGTCGTGGGCGACGGCAGCGAGGTTTATAAGTGTTGCCGAGAGCTCGACTGTCCGCCATTCGCCCTCGTCACCATTGGCGGGCTCGATTGGAATCGCGAGCTGAGCCCTTGGGCATGCGACGGGACCGTACGCGATGCCGAGCCTTTCGGAGGCCAAGCTGCCGGTTTTCTTGATGAGCTGCTGAATCAGATAATCCCCCAGGTGGAGTCGTCGCTTCCTCAGCCGCCCACCTGGCGCGGCATTGCCGGTTATTCGCTAGCGGGCCTCTTTTCGCTTTGGGCCCCCTGGCAGACCGATGCCTTTGACCGCGTCGCAAGCGCATCGGGATCCCTGTGGTTTCCTGGCTTTATCGACTATGCGCACGAGCACGCGATGGCAGTTACGCCCGACGCCGTCTACCTGTCACTCGGCAAAAAGGAAACCAAGACGCCCAACCGCATGATGCGGCATGTACTCGACGACACACGCGCCATGGAAGCGTTGCTCGTCGAGCGCGGCATTCCAACAACGCTGGAGCTCAACCCCGGCAATCACTTTGCCCAAACCGACTTACGCATGGCCCGCGGCATCCACTGGGTACTGACGCATTAAAAATGGTGCCCACGCGCATATACGCATGGGCACCATATCTTGTTTAGCTGAACGCAGCTGCTACTCAGCAGCCTCCTCGAGCTCGGAGACATCAAACTCAAAGTCGTTACCCGGCAGGATGGCGTTGAGCACGATGCCCACCAGCGAGCCCACGGCAAGGCCGGAAAGCGAAATCGTCACGCCGCCCAGCTCAAGCACGATGGCGCCGGCGGTGCTGTACGCAATGCCGAGCGAAAGCACGAGCACCAGAGCGGCCACCAGCACGTTGCGGTTGTTTTGGAAATCGACCTGGTTCTCGATGAGGTTGCGGACGCCCACGGCGCTGATCATGCCATAGAGCACGAGCGACACGCCGCCGATTACACACGCCGGCATGGCCGCAATGATAGCCGCGAACTTGGGGCAGAACGAAAGCACGATGGCGCAGCACGCGGCAATGCGAATCACGCGCGGGTCGAACACGCGCGTCAGGGCGAGCACGCCGGTGTTCTCACCATACGTGGTGTTGGCCGGAGCGCCAAAGAGCGAAGCCAGGATCGTGGCGAGACCATCGCCGAGCAGCGTGCGATGCAGACCGGGATCGGCAATATAGTTGCGCTCGCAGGTGGAGCCAATAGCAGAGATATCGCCGATATGCTCGATCATAGTTGCAAAGGCCAGCGGCATGATGGTGATGATGGCCGTCGTGGCAAGACCGCTATCGAACTGCGGCCCAAAGAGCGCAAACACGGTGTCATCCCACACGATGGGAAGACCGACCCAGGGAGCGGCTGCGACGCCAGAAAAGTCGACCTCGCCCAGCGCAGCCGCAACGGCATAGCTCACCACAACGCCCAGCAGAATCGGCACGATCTTGACCATGCCGCGACCCCAAATGTTGCAGATGACGATAACGGCAACGGCAATAACAGCCACAAACCAGTTGGTCTGGCAGTTGGCAATGGCGGAGCTCGCCAGGATCAGACCGATCGAAATGACGATGGGACCGGTCACCACCGGCGGGAAGAAGCGCATGACGCGCTTGGCGCCAAATGCGCGGAACAGCGCTGCCAGCACCGGATAGAGCAGACCGGCGCAGGCAACGCCCAGGCAGGCGTAGGGCAAAAGCTCGACCTCGCCGTTGGGCGCGATTGCGGCATAACCCGCAATAAAGGCAAACGATGAGCCCAAAAATGCCGGCACCTTACCACGCGACAGGAAGTGGAACAGCAGCGTACCCAAACCGGCAAACAAAAGCGTTGCCGAAACCGAGAGACCGGTGAGCACGGGCACCAGCACGGTGGCGCCAAACATAGCAAACAGGTGCTGCAGACCGAGCAAAAACATGCGCGGGCGGCCGAGCGACGACGCATCGTAGATGGCATCGCTGGCGGCGGGCGTCGAGGACTGGGACATGAGAGTCCTTTCAAAATGGAAGGGCGCTCGAGCATAGCGGATTACCTGCCCGAACGATACGATCCGAACCATTGTACGCGATGCGCCATGTCTCGCACGCGCCGTCACCTGCGAACGTTACCGCTATTTCCAAACGCGCTCGGCAATACGCTTGACCAGCGCGATCTTTGCCCATTGCTCGTCCTCGGTCAGCTTGTTGCCAATCTCGCAGCTGGCAAAGCCACACTGCGGAGACAGATACAGGTTCTCGAGCGGAACATACTTTGCAGCCTCGTGAATACGCTCGACGATGGCATCCTCGTCCTCAAGCTCAGCGGCCTTGGTGGTCACCAGGCCCAACACGACCTTCTTGCCAGGGGCAACGTACCTCAACGGCTCAAAACCGCCGGCGCGCGGCGTATCGAACTCCAGGTAAAATGCGTCAACATCCTCGTTTGCGAACAGGTATGGCGCGATGGGGTCATAGCCACCCTCGAAGGCATAGGTAGAGTGGTAGTTACCACGGCACACGTGCGTGTTAATGACCAGGTCGTCGGGCTTGCCCTCGATAGCGGCGTTGTTGAGCGCCACGCCCAGCTCACTCACCTTTTGCAGATCAACCGGGCTCATGCCGGTCTTGGACACAAAGTCGGTATCGCAATAGATGCCCCAGGTGCAGTCATCAAACTGGATGTTGCGGCAGCCTGCAGCGTACAGGTCGGCGATCACCGTACGATAAGCGGCTGCAATGGCATCGGCGAGCTCTTCGTCGGTCTTGTAGACGGCGCGCAGGCTCTCCTGCTGGCCATCGCAGCGGTCGAGCGTGACCTCAGAGAACGTCTGGATGGGCGCCGGGATGGTCTGGCGTGCAACGTGGTCCTCGCCCTCAAGTGCCTTGACAAACTTAAAGTGCTCGACGAAGGGGTGGTTCTCGCCGCTGATGGAGCCAGTCACCACGGCGGTATCGGCCGTGGTCTCCTCGTCGTGGAACATATAGCCCGTACGCGAGGTACGGCGTTCAATGCCGTTGAGCCCCCACATAAAGTCGAGGTGCCAGTAACTGCGGCGAAACTCGCCATCGGTAATCACCTGCAGGCCAGCGGACTTTTGCTTGTCCACCAGGTCGCGAATGGCATCGTTCTCGACGGCCTTAAGCCCCTCGGCATCAAGCGCGCCTACCGCATAGGCAGCGCGGGCGTCCTTTACGGCCTGCGGACGAAGAAAGCTGCCGACGATATCGGCGCGAAACGGCGCGTTCGGTTGAATTGAAGTGCTCATAGATATCTCCCTTTGCATTGGTTGCTTTACTGGGACAGAGTATGAGCGCTCATATGGCCATCGCAAAATATACGTTTATAACAGTTTGATATAGATGCTTCCTATATCAGTTTGGACTGCCATAAAGAGATTTGACCCGTGCAGAATGCAGCAGTCTATATGTGCTGGCGAATCGCGTCGATATAGGCCTGCCCGTAGCGCGTAAGTGTCGTGTTCTTGCGCGTGATGATGCCGATCTCCATGTACTCGTCTACATCAAGCGGAATCGAGATGATACCCGGCCCGTTGAGCTCGTGACTGATCACGCCTGAGCATACCGTGTAGCCGTTGAGGCCCATGGCCAGGTTGAACAACGTCGCACGGTCGCGCACGCGGATATTCTTGCGGCGCTCAAACGTCGAGGTCAGTTCCTCGGAATAGTAAAAAGAGTTGTAGCTACCCTGCTCGTAGGACAGGAAGGGATAGTCCTCCAGGTCCTCGAGCGTCACACTGGAGCGGCCCGCCAGCGGATGGTCGGCGCACACAAAAACGTGCGGCGTGGCGCAGAAGAGCCCTTCGAACACGAGCTCGTTGGCCGCCAGCATGCGCTCGATGACCTCGCGATTGTGCTCCGACAGATACAGGATGCCGAGTTCGCTTTTCATATGCGCGACGTCCTCGATAATCTCGTGAGTCTGCTCCTCGCGCAGGGTAAAGTCGTAGCGCGCGGCATCAAACTCACGAATCACATCGACAAACGCATTAACGGCAAAGGAATAATGCTGGCAACTCACACTAAAGTGCGGCACCTGCTCGGACGTGCCCTTGTACTTACCTTCGAGCAGATCGGCCTGGTCAAGCACCTGTCGCGCGTAGCCCAAGAAGGTCTCGCCTTCCTCGGATACAACGACACCCTTGTTAGTGCGCTCAAAGATGTGCACACCCATCTCGTTTTCGAGATCGCGAATCGATGCGGTAATCGAAGGCTGCGACACAAAGAGCCGGCGCGAGGCCTCGGTGATGCTGCCGCATTCGGCGACTTTGACGACATACCTGAGCTGCTGAAGCTTCATGGCTTTCTCCCTAGATGTTCGTGACGTCGAAACCCGTCGCATCCATCTGACGCATAAACGGCGGCATCTCCCCCGTCGCGGCACAGGCGGCAATCTGATGCAGAGCCCCGGCAACCGCATCGTCTGCCGCGGCACCGATATGCCAGCGCGCGGCAGCCGTGACGGCCTCGTTGGCATTGGCGACTGCAACGGAGTTGGGAACGGCATCGATCATGGGCAGATCGTTATCGGAATCGCCAAATACGGCCACCTCATCGGGCGTCAGACCCAAAGCGCGCGCCAGCTCCAGCGCAGCGCAGCCCTTGTCCCAACCAGCCGGAAGGATGTCAAACAGGCGCACTCGGTTGTTGGGAAACACAAGCGAGAGCTCCGGCACCTCAGCGGCAATGCGCTCGCGCAGCTCAGCGAGCTCTTCGCGCGAGCGAGCGCTCCAGATATTCGCCTTGTATACCGGGGCATCATCGACAACAGGACGGCACGGGGCCTCTTCGCCTTTGAGCCACGCGTTGCCGCCCGACCCCATGGCGCGACGAACGCGCTCGGGATCGCTCGTCACACAATAGGCATCGTTGCCCCAAAAGTCATCACCCAGGCTGTAGACCTTCAGGTACGTATCGTCAGTCTCCTGCTCCAAGTAGTTAGCCAAGCGCATAAGGGCGGCGTTGCCGGTCGCATGCGAGGCTACCGCCTCACCGTCCACAAACATGACCTGGCCGTTACAGAACGCGCCAGTCGAAAAGCACTCAGAACAATTTTTGAACATCCAGCCCATCGCGGACGGCTGACGGCCCGAAACCGGGCCAAAGTGCAGACCCGCCGCCTGCATGGCATGAATGCCCTCGATGGCGTAGTCGCTAGCGCCGTCATGCCCGGCTGGAATCAGCGTATCGTCCATATCGGTCAGCACAAGTTTAATCATAAGGCCCCCATTCGTATCGGTCCTACCTATTGTAACGACCTGCCAAAATAAACCTGTCCCTTTTTGGCAGGTGCGCTAGTATAGGGAACAACAGATTCGATGCGGGAGTGCCGGCGGTGCAAACCACAAGGCTGAGAGGGCATGGGGCCCAATCCTTTGAACCTGTCAGTTAATGCTGGCGTAGGGAGCATGCCGCCTTTACAGGGGCGCTGTCTATGCACAGCGCCCCTTTTCTATGCCAAGGAGGCATGTGCAGTGATTGATTCGGAACAGCTTAAGCAACATATGGTCAAGGCCGTAGAGGAAATTCGCGCCACCAATCCGATGGCCGGCTCCATCACCAACACGGTGACGATCGACTTTGTCGCCAACGCGCAGCTCGCCGTGGGCGGATCGGCCGCCATGGTCTATCTGCCCGACGAGGGCGAGGCACTCGTTGCCGGCGGCGGCGCCATCTATCTCAACATGGGCACGCTCTTCCCCATCTACGAGCAGACGATTCCCCGCGCGGCGAAGGCGGCACACGACGCCGGCAAGCCCTGGGTGCTCGATCCGGTGGGTCTGGGCATCGGTAGTCTGCGCACCCAGCTGGTAAACGAGCTCAAGCAGTACAAGCCCGCCATCGTGCGCGGCAACGCCTCCGAGATTATCGCGCTCGCCGGCCTGTGGGGTCTTGAGGGCGAGGCGGCCGATCTGAGCCGCGTGCGCGGTGTCGATACCACCGACACAGTAGACGCCGCCCGCGATGCCGCCGTGGCGCTCGCCCGCTACACCGGCGGCGCCGTTGTGGTCTCGGGCGAAGTCGACCTGATCACCGACGGCACGACCGTGGCCAAGTCCCACGGCGGCAGCCCGCTCATGTCCAAGATCACCGGTTGCGGCTGCTCGCAGGGAGGCGTGCTGGCCGTGTACGCCTGCGCTGCCGACCCGTTTACGGCCGCCGTCTGCGGCACCGCCGTCTACAACGTTGCCGGCTCGCGTGCCGCCGCTGTCGCCGACGCCCCGGCAAGCTTTAAGGTCGCCTTTATCGACGAGCTCTACCGCGCAACCGCCCAGGACATCGCCAACAACCAGCTCGACCTCGAGGAGGCATAGGCCATGTCCGAGCCCGCAACCAATGCCGGCATGAACACGCTCATCGCTGTGGCCATCGCCCCGTGCGGCACCGGCGATGAGCTGTCCGCCGAGGTCGCCGAGGTCGTGCGCGTCATTCGCGAGAGCGGCCTTCCCAACCGCACCACCTCGATGTTCACCGAGATCGAGGGCGACTGGGACGAGGTCATGCAGGTCGTGCGCGACGCAACCTTTGTGTTGGCGAGCAAAGGCATCCGCACCGAAGTCGTGCTCAAAGCCGATATTCGACCCGGATTTACCGACACCATGACCGGCAAACTCGAGCGCATGGAAGCGCAGATCAAAAAGCAGGAGGAAGCATGATGAGTATCCGCGACAACCTTGATATCTCGGCTTATCTGGTACTCGGCCCCGAAAACACGCTCGGGCGCCCCGTGGGCGATGTAGTGGCCCAGGCGCTCGATGCCGGCTTTACCTGCATCCAGGTGCGCTCCAAGGTGGCAAGCGCCCGCGAGATCATCGCGCTGGCCGGCGACGCCGCGCAGGCAATCGCACAGGCCGGCAAGACCGGTCAGGTCGCCTTGCTGATCGACGACCGCCTGGACTGCGTACTCGCCGCGCGCGAGCAGGGCATTGCTGTCGACGGCGTGCACGTGGGCCAGAGCGATATTCCCGTCGAGGTCTGCCGCAAACTTTTGGGCCCCGATGCCATCGTGGGCCTTTCGGCCCGTTGCGAGGAGATGCTCGAGTACGTCAAGACCGCCGACATGAGTCTGGTCGACTACCTGGGCATCGGCCCGCTCCACGAGACCGAGACCAAGCGCGACTGTGGACGCGCGGCCGACGGCTCTATCATCACCAAAAGCTTTGAGGACCTGGCCGCACTCCACGCGGCAAGCCCCGTGCCCATCGTGGTGGGCGGCGGCGTCAAGACGGCCGACCTGCCGCAGCTCAAGGCCACCGGCGTCGATGGCTTCTTTGTGGTGAGCGCCGTCTGCAGTGCCGACGACCCCCACGCCGCGGCCAAGGAACTCGTCGACACCTGGCAGCAGGCATAGGCCTAGGCCGAACAGCCGATTCGCAGCCCCATATCTTCAAGAGCGGAAAGCGCATCCCGGTTCGAACGTCCATTCCGGGATGCGCTTTCCATATGCGACCCTTACTCTGCCAGATACGCTTCCAACGCCGGCAAAGTCGCCGCCGCATCGTGGCGGCCAACCTGGTAGATGCGCTCGAGCTCATCCGGCTCGCGGCACAGCGACGGCACCTTCACCGATTCGCTCGGACGCACCACAAAGACCTCACCAGCCGCCTCGCGACGCGCCAGGTCATCGAGCGTGGCATTGTAGACCTCATGCCGATGCTCAAGCGCTGCGACAAACTCCGGATAGTGACGGAACACGCGCCGCAGCATGGGCATCACGCTGTTGGGCTGCTTCACAAAGCCCGCCGGCTGCGTGAGTACCACGATGTTTCGGTCATACCCCTGCGCAAACAGCCATGCGCTGGGAATAGAATCAGCCACGCCACCATCCAGATACTTATGCCCTTCAATAGCAACGGGACGCGTCGCCACGGGAATCGCCGACGACGCCCGGATCCACTCGATATCCCTCTCGTCGCCATAGGGCAGGTCGTGGTAGACGGCCTTGCCCGTCTCGATATCGGTACACACGCACGTAAATCGCATGGGGCAGGCGCGATACGCCTCCAAGTCGATGGGATCGCGCTCGATAGGCACCTCATGATAGGCAAAATCGGCATTGAACATATCGCCAGTTCGCAGCCAGCTTGCTACACCCGCATAGCGCTTATCGGCGCAATAGGCCTTGTTGTAGCGAATGGCACGGCCAATCTGGCGCGATTTAAAGTTGTAGCCAAACGCCGCGCCCGCCGAGACACCCACCATATGGTCGCAGGTCAAACCGTGCTCCATCCAAACATCGAGCACGCCCGCCGTATACATACCGCGGTAGCCGCCTCCCTCAAGCGCGAGCCCCACCGTGCGCGTCGTATCCGGCTGTGCCATGCAACCATCTCCGTTCTCATGCTTTTGAACTAAACAAGTATATCTGCCAACGTATGCCGTCAAAAACGTGTTTATAAGCATTTATCGAACGTTTCCCGATGCATTCCCCATGCCGCACCGCAATGCCCCTAGATGGCCTTAGGCATGAACTCCCTTAAGAACGTTGCGAGATAAACATCGCCCGCACCGTGCCAACGCCGTCGCACGCAACGTGCGATAATCCTCTGCAGAAGTCACCGACAGCAGAGGGAGTTTGTGATGAAGGTTCTTTTGGTCAATGGCAGCCCCAAGGCAAACGGCAACACCGCCCGCGCACTCGCCGAAGTCGCCGAGCAACTCAATGCCGAAGGCATTGATACCGAGGTGTTTCAGCTGGGCACCAAGCCCATTCGCGACTGCATTGGCTGCGGCCAGTGCGGCAAGCTTGGCGGTCGCTGCACCTTTGACGATGACGTGGTGAACGAGCTGATCGCTGCCGCCGAGCAGGCAGATGGCTTTGTCTTTGGCTCGCCCGTCTACTATGCGCACCCCAGCGGACGCATCCTTTCGGCCCTCGATCGCGCATTCTATGCCGGCAGCAAAGCCTTTGCACACAAGCCGGGCGCTGCCGTCGCCGTTGCCCGTCGCGGCGGCACGTCGACCACCTTCGACGTGCTCAATAAGTACTTCACCATCAACCAGATGCCCGTGGTTGCTTCCACGTACTGGAACAACGTGTTTGGCGCCATGCCGGGCGAGGCCGCCCAGGACGCCGAGGGCCTGGCCACCATGCGCAACATCGGCAAGAACATGGCCTGGCTCCTGCATTGTATCGAGGCAGGACAGGCCGCCGGTATCGAAGCCCCCGAAGCCGATCGCGAGCGCACCAACTTCATCAGGTAGAACGGCGGAACAAATACATGAACGTGCAAATTTTTGGCACCAAAAAGTCTTTCGATACCAAGAAAGCACAGCGCTTCTTCAAAGAGCGCCGCATTAAGGTGCAGTTTATTGACCTTAAGGAAAAGGAGATGAGCAAGGGCGAGCTCACGAGCGTGATGCAGGCGGTCGGCGGTATCGACAAGCTGCTCAACCCCAAGGCCAAGGACGAGGAGACGCTCGCGCTCATCCAGTACCTCACCCCCAGCCAGCGCTTCGACAAGTTGCTCGAGAACCAGCAGGTTCTAGCCGAGCCCATCGTGCGTAACGGCAAAAAGGCCACCGTCGGTTATTGCCCCGATGTATGGGGAGCCTGGGAGTAGCCTGTGTTATTTGCCAGCGCGTGGGTATAAGAGCAGGCGTTTGGCATATGATTCAACTGTAAGCCATGTCTAACAAAGGAGGGCACATGCCCAACAAACCCGTGAAAATCATCATGCTTACCGGATACCTCGGTGCCGGCAAGACCACGCTGCTCAACCACATCCTCGCTAACGATGGCGGTATCCGCGCCGCCGTAATCGTCAACGATATCGGCGAGATCAATGTGGACGCCAGCCTCATCGCCGACGGCGGCCTTTCCGAGACCGACGACCTCATCCCGCTCACCAACGGCTGCATCTGCTGCACGCTTTCGGATGACCTGGCCAACCAGCTGCAGGGCATCGCCGATTCGGGCAACTTCGATTACATCATCATCGAGGCCTCGGGCATTTGCGAGCCCATCCCCATCGCCTACACCATCTCGAGCTTCTGCGACGAGGCCAAGGTGGGCGGCGAGCCTAAGCTCGCGCTCGACAACATCGTGGCCGTGGTCGACTGTGCCCGCATGTACGACGAGTTCAACGGCGGTCGCGACCTGCTGGCTGAGGATATCGACGAGGACGACATCGAGAGCCTGCTCATCCAGCAGATCGAGTTCTGCTCCACGCTAATCCTCAACAAGACCGATACCGTGAGCCCTGAGCAGATCGCCGAGCTCAAGGCCATCGTGCGCAGCCTGCAGAAGGACGCCGTGATCGTCGAGGCCCAAAACGGAGATGTTCCTATGGAGGAGCTGCTCGACACCGACCGCTTTGACTTTATGCGCGCCTACAACTCCGCCGCCTGGATCGAGGCCATGGAGCATCCCGAGGAGCACGACGACCCCGAGGTGCTCGAGTACGACATCGAGACCTTTGTGTACTCGCGCCGCAAGCCGTTTGACCTGCAGAAGTTCACCGATTTTGTTGAGCAGGAGTGGCCCGACGAGGTCATCCGCGTCAAGGGCCCGCTGTGGCAGACCGGCGATCCGGACATGTGCTACATGTTTGAGCAGGCCGGTCACCAAATGCGCCTGATGGAGAACGGTCTGTTTGTCGACTCGGCGCCCGAGGGCGAGAAGCAGAAGATCATCGACGAGAACCCCGAAATCATGCAGATTTGGGACGACGAGACGGGCGACCGCATGACGAGCCTGTGCATCATCGGCCGTCACATGGACAAGGATGCGCTCATCGCCTCCCTCGATGCCTGCCTGACCGACTGGCACCGCGCCTAGGTTTATCCAAGCGGGCATTTTTCCGCCTACACAACCGCCAAACCACCACGAAGGTGCCCTTCGTGGTGGTTTTTCGTTCTGAGCCAAGGAGATTCATGTTCAATATCGTGCTGTATGCACCCGAAATTCCGGCCAATACAGGCAATATCGGCCGTACCTGCGTGGTCACCGGCGCCCGTCTGCATCTGGTGGAGCCGCTGGGGTTTTCGCTCGACGACAAGACGGTGCGTCGTGCCGGACTGGGCTACTGGCAAAACTTGGACGTGACGACCTATGCCAGCTGGGAGGATTTCCTTGCGCGCAACGACCTCTCCCCCGCCGACGAGCGCCTGCATCTGCTGACCAAAAAGGCACGCCGTGCCTATGCTCAGAGTACCTACCGCGACGGCGACTACTTGGTCTTTGGCAGTGAGAGCTCGGGCATTCCCGAGCCTCTGCTTGCCGCGGCACCCGAGCGCTGCGAGCGCATCCCCATGCTGCGCGATTGCGACTCGCTCGATAACGCCGAGGCCTGGGAAGCCCACGAGGAATCGCTCGGGCATGCCGAGGACAGCCACGAGACCATCCTTCAACAGGACATCTGCGGCAACTTCGTCAACCCGGACGACTACCGCATCAGCGCACTCAACCTCTCCAACAGCGCCGCCATCGTTCTCTACGAAGCCTTGCGCCAGACAGGCTTTCCGAGAATGTGACAAAGGGGCTGTCCCTTTGTCACATTCAGTTATAGGTAGCGGCCAGTGATGCTCTTGGAGCAGGCCGCAATGTCGCCCGGCGTGCCGGCACAGACGACTCGCCCGCCCGCATCGCCACCGCCCGGGCCCATATCGATCACATAATCGGCATTTCGGATAAGGTTGAGATCGTGTTCGATCACGATAACCGTGGCGCCCTTGGCAACGAGGCCGTCAAACACACTCAGCAACACCTGAACATCGAGCGGATGCAGGCCGATCGTGGGCTCGTCAAACACAAACACGGCGTCGTCCTGCACGCGGCCCATCTCGCTCGCAAGCTTAAGGCGCTGTGCCTCGCCGCCCGAAAGCGCCGGCGTGGGCTCACCGAGCGTGAGATAGCCCAAACCCAGGTCGTGCAAGGTCTGCAAGCGTGCCTGAACCTTCTTGAGTCCCAACGTGGCGTCGAGCGCTTCGTCCACACTCATGTCCATGAGCTGCGGCAACGTAAGCAGACTCCCGTCCTTGCCCTCGCGATGGATATGCGAAGCCGCGTCTGCATAACGTGAGCCGCGACATGCCGGGCAGACGATCTCGACGTCGGGCAAAAACTGCACATCGAGTGATATCGATCCTGTGCCATCGCACGTAGGGCAGCGCAAGGCGCCAGTGTTGTAGCTAAAGGCGCCCGCCTTGTAGCCGGCTGCCTTGGCCTCGGGCGTACGGGCGAAAGCGCGGCGCAGCTCATCATGGATGTCGGCATAAGTCGCTACCGTCGAGCGCACGTTGGCGCCGATGGGCGTAGCGTCAATCAGGTTTGCGCGGGCAATACCCTCGGCATCGACCCAACGCACGTGCCCCGGCAGGCGCTCGCCAGCTGCCTGCGCCTTGAGTGCCGGGATGAGCGTCTCGAGCACCAACGTCGTCTTGCCCGAACCCGAAACACCCGTAACCGCAACCAAGCGACCGCGCGGGATATCGACTTCGAGCGGCTTGACGGTATGGATGGCATCGGTCGCCATGCGGATATGGCCCTGGTCGAACATTTCGTCGTCAGTCACCTGCGGACGCAAGCGCTTGGGCTCGGCGCGCAAAAACGGCGCGATGCGACTGCTCTGCGATTGCTCGACCTCGTCTACCGTACCAGCGGCGATCACATTGCCGCCGCCTGCTCCGGCAACGGGGCCCATCTCGACAAGATAGTCGGCTTCCGCCAGTACGCGCGTATCGTGGTCGACAACAACCACGGTGTTGCCGTCATCCACCAGATCGCGCATCACGCCCACCAGGCCGTCGACATTGGCAGGATGCAAGCCAATCGAGGGCTCGTCCAGTACATAGAGCACGCCCGTCGAGCGATTGCGCACCACGCGGGCGAACTGGACGCGCTGGCGCTCACCCGTGGAGAGCGTGGCGCCGGCGCGGTCGAGCGAGAGATAGTCAAGCCCCAGGTCGACCAAGCGACGAGCCGTGCTCAAAAATGAATCGCAGATATCCACTGCCATGGGCTGCATCTCGGCCGGCAAGGATGCGGGCACCCCGTGCACCCACTCAATCGCCTCGCCCAATGTCATGGCCGCCGCCTGTGCCAGATTGATACCGCGTACCTGGGGCTGGCGTGCGGCCTCGGAGAGGCGCGTGCCGCCACAGTCACGGCATGGCCCCTCGCGCAGAAAGCGCGCAACGCGCTTGAGCCCCTTGTCGTCCTTAACCTTGGCAAGCGCATTCTCCACGGTATAGACGGCGTTGTAATAGGTGAAGTCGAGCGGCGTGGCGCCCTCGCCGTTTTTGGGAACGTAGAGAATGTGCTTTTTGACCGCCGGACCATGGAACACGATGTCGCGCTCCTGAGGCGTGAGCTGGTTAAACGGCACGTCGGTGCGTACGCCCATCTCGCCAGCCACCTGCTTCATCAGATCCCACATGAGCGTGCCCCAGGGAAGGACCGCACCTTCGTTGATAGTCTTTGACTCGTCGGGCACCAGGCTCGCCTCGTCCACCTCGCGCATGACGCCGGTGCCACCGCAGGTGGGGCATGCACCACCGCTATTGAAAGCCAAATCCTCGGCACTCGGCGCGTAGAACTCGCGGCCGCATGTCGGACACGTGAGCGACAGGCCCGCAGCCACGTTAAGGCTCGGCTCCACACGCGCCCCGCAATGCGGGCACACGTGATGGGCACAGCGGCTGAAGAGCAAACGCAGGCTATTGTTGAGCTCGGTCATGGTGCCAAAGGTCGAGCGCACGCCCGGCACGCTCGGACGCTGGTGCAGCGCGAGCGCCGCCGGCACGTGCAGTACCTCGTCCACCTGAGCGTGCTCGGCCTGCGTCAGGCGACGTCGAGTATAGGTGCTGAGCGCCTCCAGGTAACGACGCGAGCCCTCGGCATAAAGAACCCCCAGCGCCAGAGAGCTCTTGCCCGAACCTGACACGCCGGCAATACCCACGAGCTTTCCCAGCGGAATATCGATATCGATGTCCTTAAGGTTATGGACACGTGCGCCACGTACCTCGATAGCCTGCGGGCTCATCTTCTGTTCCGTCACCTTTATCACCCTACTCATGCCATATAACTCGATCGCGAATGTACGCGCCCAGCATGGGCACGGTAAACCGGACGAGGCCGTATCCGGCAGCTTCGATGACGCGCTCGCGAATCAGGCTTGCGCGATATTTACTCGCCCAGCTCTGGGTACGCTCGCAGCGCTCAATGATATCCGCCATGCGCGTCGGTTTGCCCTCTTCAACCGCCATGGCCTCGATAAAGAGGCGCTGTGGACTGCGCAGCCCGTAATACAGAGGCGCGTCAACCGCTTCGTAGAACTCGGAGACGGCATCCGCATGGCCATCCTCGACATCGCGCCTTTCGATGACCTGCGAGCTACGCCGGACAGCAGACCGCCACATGTAATATCCCACCAGCTGAACCATATAGGGATGCCCCATGCTCTTGTGCGCCGCAAGGTCCGCTGTCTCCGCGTCAACGTAAAGACCAGCGTCTTTGACCGTCTGGATATACGAATCGCGTACCTTGGGCAAAGATATCGCCTCCAGCGTACGCTGCTGGGCACGCCGCAAAAACGTCACGCTCGGCTCTTCGAGCAGATCGTCAACCATACTGGGCAAGCCAGCGAACACCAGCGCAAGACCGCGCTGGTCGCTATCGGGCAAGCCCGTGGCATCCTGGTCTCCGAGCAACTGCTGATAGAGAACGGCAAGGGCCGCCAGTTCCTCGATAGACGCCGATTGTGCCTCGTCAATCGCAAACAGTATGCCCTTGCCTGGACCGAGCTTCTTGAGGCGCTCGTTGACCAGCCCTCGCAACGTTTCGCCCTTTGCTCGCGCCGCCTCGACCGACATCCGGCCAAACGACGGACCGAACTCCATTGACGTCACAACGGGCTTATTCGAGCGAAGCGCGTCGGCTAAGCGGTCGCATAAGCCAAGCGAAGCGGAATCGGAGATAACCGCCCATCCGCGCTCGCTGGCTAGACGTTGCAGCTCCCGCAGGAGAACCGTTTTGCCGCAGCCGCGGTTTCCCGTAATGAGCATGAGCCTACCCGGCGCTCCGGCGCCGTTGTCGAGTCCTTCCTCAAAATCTTCGATGACCGACTCTCGACCGATGAGCATCGGAGGCCGCTTGCCTGCCGTTGGCTTAAAGGGATTGGATTCATGTCGGCCTCCTCGGATCGGTAAATCCTGGTAACAGTTATACCAACTTATACCGAGTTATACCAACTGAATCTGACAAAGGGGCTGCCCCTCTGTAACATGTGGCCGAAAAACTCGGCGTCTGCTGCTCGCCAGGGGCGGAAGGTGGCGGGATCGATCTTTACGTGCGCCGCGGCGGGTACGTCGTACCATTTGACCGTGTAACCAGCGCCGTGAGAGCAAAAGACCGAGTCGGGCGTGTTGGGCAGATCGGCCTCGGGCTCATAGGCGGCCGTCTCGATTACGCGCTCGGCATCATGGCAAGCCGCATAGCCGGCGAACTCCAGGTACAGATGCCCGCGACCGCTCGTGTAGGCAGCTACCTCCAGGGCATAGTCCTGCACCTCGGATGCCGGCACGCGACCCACAAGCTTCGCCCGGTCCCCCGTCATCGTCGGTGGCTCGTACTCGGCACCCATGCGCGTGGCATCCGAGAGCGCCCGGCCCACGCACTCCCCCGGCACCTCGAGCTCAAAGTGGTACCACGGCTCCAACAGCACCGCCGCGCCAGCCTCACGCGCCTGCATGAGCCCCTGGCGAATCGCGCGGTACGTGGCCTGGCGAAAATCGCCGCCCTCGGTGTGTTTGGCATGCGCACGGCCGCCCGTGAGCGTAATGCGCACATCGGTGATGGGCGAGCCGGTCAGCACGCCCAGGTGATCGCGCTCCATGGCGTTGGTGAGTGCCAGACGCTGCCAGTTAAGATCGAGCTCATCGGTCGAGGTCACGGTGCCAAACTGCACGCCCGAACCCGCCGGCAACGGCTCCAGACGCAGATGCACCTCGGCATAGTGGCGCAGTGGCTCAAAGTGGCCCACGCCCTCGACCGGCTGCGAAATAGTCTCCTTATAGAGAATGCCGCCAGACTCAAACGCAACCGAAAGGCCAAAGCGATCGGCCAACACCCGCTGCACGACCTCGAGCTGCACCGCCCCCATAAGCTGCAGATGTATTTGTTCAAGATGGGTGTTCCAGCCTACGCCGAGCATGGGATCTTCGTCCGCCAACTCAGTCAGCGCTTTGAACACCGCGTGGACATCGTGTTCGCCCGGAAGCACCGTATAGGTGAGGACCGGCGCAATGACGGGCGCATCGCACGCAGGTTCCGCGCCCAGAGCGTCCCCTGGGCGAACGTGCGCAAGGCCCGTCACGGCACAAATGCCGCCAGCAGCAACTTCTTGGGCAAGCTCATACTTCTCGCCGTTATAGATGCGTACCTGATCGACCTTCTGCTCCCATGCCTCGGCACCGGAACGTCCGTTAATCACCTGTTTGGCATGCAGCGTGCCGCCGGTCACTTTAACCCAAGCCAAGCGCTCGCCGCGGTCCCCGCGGCTGACGCGATAGACGCGGGCGGCAAACTCCGGGAGCCACGCCTGTTCGCGCATCAGCGCGCATATACCATCCAACAGCTCGTCCACACCTTGGTCCTTGAGCGCCGAGCCGGCAAAGCAGGGAAAGAGCTTGCGCTCAGCAACCATGCGCGACAGCGTCGCGGAGGAAAGCTCACCCGCCTCAAGAAACTCCTCGAGCGCCGCTTCGTCCAACGCAGCAGCGTCCTCCTGAACGGCGCCACCCGCCAGCAGTTCGTTGGCATCCAGGCACCCCTCAGAAAGACGTTGCCCAAGTTGTGCCAGCAAAACATCGCGGCCGGGATTCTCCAAATCGATCTTGTTGATAAAGATGAACGTCGGGATGTCATAGCGCGCAAGCAGGCGCCACAGGGTTTCGGTGTGCCCCTGTACGCCATCGTTGGCGCCTACCACCAGAATCGCGTAGTCCAGGGCACGCAGCGTGCGCTCCGCCTCGGCAGAAAAATCGACATGGCCGGGAGCGTCCACGAGCATAACGTGGGTGTCACCATGGTCGAGCACAGCCTGCGACGAGAAGATCGTGATACCGCGCTCACGCTCAATCTCGTTCGTATCCAGATGCGAGTCGCCATCGTCAACGCGGCCGCGCTTGCGAATGCGGCCCGCGTTAAACAGCATGGCCTCGGCCAACGTGGTCTTGCCGGCATCGACATGCGCCAAGATTCCAGCGACCGCTTGCTTCGACATGGCTCTCCTCTTATTGCAAGCCCATCGCACGCGGCAACGGGCACCCTCGTTCCACACTGGATGATACAATTTACGGGCCGGCGGGCGAAGCGGGCCCTATCCCCCGACCGAGCTCATCGCCCCGCGTTGCCGCGCGGCGATTTTCGTAGGTTCGCGCCTTGCGAAAGCCGGCTTGCAAATCAGCACAGCGAACGAAAATGACCCCACCTGGGCCAGTTTCGTTCGCATGAATTATTGATATGAGGCGTCGCTCTTACGCCTCGCGCAGCCAGTCAAACGCAACACGCGGCGTACCGTCCGACACATATACGATACCGGCGCGCTTAAACCCGGCCTTGGCAATGGCTCCCTGCATGGGCAGGTTGTCCTGATGTGTGTCGATGCGCAGGTGATCGGCACGCTCCTTGGCAAAGGCAAACATCGCGGCCGCGATACCGTGCACGGTGCCGTCGGATGCCACACGGTGCAGCACGGCGTACGGAGTGTCGCTACGCCATTGACCGTCCTCAATTACGTCATAGCACTCGTCCGGGCCCGGTAAAAAGGCAAACGTCGCCACCACGCGACCATCGACTTCGCACACATAGCTGCCACCGGCGGCGATATCGGCAGCCAGCTGCTCGGCAGAAGGCGTGCCCTCGGGCCACTGCGTGGCGTTGCCATGCGCGCGCATAAAGGCGCGGGCCGCGTCATAGATAGCCATGACGGCGGGAATGTCGGTATCGAGGGTTTTTCTGATCATCACGCGGCGACCTCACGTTTATTGGTATCACTTTGATTGAGCAATGATACCAACGTTTGGAGAGGGGCGCGATGCAGATGGGAAGCAAAAAGCGAGCCGCCTGGTCAAAGGCCAAAAGCGAGTTTTTGGGCGCTGCCACCGGCGGCGATATGAGCTACCTGTTTGCGCGCGAAGACGAGCGCCGCGACGCCCTGAACGCCGAGCGCAATGAAGCCTGGCGCTACAAGTCGTGCGAACGCAAAAACCGTTACGATACGCGCGCCGAGGCCGAGGCAGTTATGGCCGACTGCGAAAACCGCGGGCGGCGTGGTTTGGCCTGCTACAAATGCGAATACTGCGGTGGATGGCACCTGACGTCGCACCCATGGAAATAGACGCCGCATCGGCACGGCGCTAGCGAAGCGCCGGTAATCGCACGCAAGTTACGGGCGCGGCGGCACTAACACATCGTAGCGAACGGCCTTGCCCGCAAGCTGATAGCTCGGCTTAACGCCGGCAAGCAGTGGCCCCTTCACCGGTCGCTTGATAACGACCTTGCGCGGGTGCGCCGCAAGCGCAGCTTCGACCAGCGTCTCCTCATCGGCACACGGCTGTTCCAGATGATGCAAAAGTTGGAACTTCTTTTTCACCGCCGCGCTCTTGGTGCGCTCGGGAAACATGGGGTCCAGATACACCACGTCGGGGGCGGCAAGCTCGCCCCGCCCGATCAGCTCAGCCGTATGGCGAAGGCCGGTAATACTGTCCTCGCCCGCATGTAAGCGCATGCGCGCCACGGCTGTCGCAAGCGCCGGATCATCTGCCGCGCGGTCCAAGGCATCCTTGAGGAGCGCCGCAATCACGCAATCCTGCTCATACAAATCGACCGCAAAGCCCGCGGCCGCGAGCAGCAGCGAATCCTCGCCAAAGCCTGCCGTGGCGTCAATTGCCCACGGCCGCTCGATGCCTTTTGCACGCGCAGCCTTCACCAACAGTTCTTGCTGCAGACGGCCCTGCTTGAGTCGCGGCAGCATGCGGCCAAAATCGGCACGCAGCTCCATCGTGCCGTCGGTGAGCGTGAGGCCCTCGGGCTTCCCGGTCAGCTCAAGCCCCGCGGCCCGAGCAACAGAAAAGGGATCGACGACGCCCATGGGTACTCCTTAGCAAGCAAAACGAATACGTGGGCGCCGTTCATGACGACACCCAACCGTCCGCTATTGTCCCACATGTGACATGGCCCACAGCATCCCAATGCAAAGCACCGCCATCAATCCCGTGCACACGGCAGCGATCACGGAATCACTCATGCGCCTTCCCAACGACCGCGGCTCACGCACTTGCCCTGCTCCGTACATCATGGCTCCTCCTTGAGACCAGCTCCTTGTTACGACCTCATCATCGCAGCGCCGCACATGAGCTGCCATCGATTTGGCTTACGTCCAGCTTTCCTTTTTGAAAGGTTGGACCGTACAGGCAAGAGACGCTTTCAAACGCATGCATCGCCGCGTTGAACTACAATGTGCTTCACCATATGTGCAGCACATTGGGTGCGCCAAGTTGGCGTACTCGTATCGAAAGGACCAGCCATGAGCTTCACTCGCAAGACTCTCAAAATCCTTGCTCTCATCTACTTTGTTTTGGGTATCGCCAGCCTCGTCACCGCCGGCGTCGGTATCGCCACGGGCGGTCTCGATTCCACGTACGGTTCGTACGCCACGCTCGCAGCGGTCGTGCTTATCGCCAAGGGTCTCGTCGACCTTGCCGCAGGCGTCGCCGGTATCAAGGGCGCCAACAAGCCTTCGCAGGTGGACGGCGCGTTTAAGCTCGGTATTGTTGCCGCGGTCGCCACGCTTGCCCAAGCGGTGCTCACGCTTCCCGCGTTTGGCGGCGACGCCATCAACTTTGGCGCCTTTGTCATCGTGGTGTACGACCTGTTCTTTGTTCAGCAGGCACACGCCGTTAAGGCCGAGAACAAGGACCGCCTATAAGCGCTCGCTTCTCATAACCTCTGCAGCCAAGCAACTAAAAAGGGCCGATCGCGCATCTCCGCGGTCGGCCCTTTACGTTTGCCCAGATAAAACCTACCAAAATAAACCTGTCCCTTTTTGGCAGGTTGTTAGCTGTGGCGGTACTCGGCGATGATGAAGTCGATGTCAGTCTGAAGGGTATCGAGGTTTGCCAGGCGCTCTTTGTCGGCGGGGCGCGTGCGGTAGTAGTACGGCGTCATCTGGAACACCGCCTCGATGTCCGCTTGGGTCTGAAGCGTAATATTCGCAGACACCCGCTGCGTTCCGACCAACTCGAGCTCGGTGGTCTGCGGCAGCTTCTCGTCATTAAGATATGGCGTGTCGTAGAGCACCTCCTTGAGCCCAAACAAATGACGGGCACCCGGCACCACGGTATAGAGTGAGCCCTCTGGCGCCAGCACGCGGGCAAACTCACGCTCGTTAAAGGGAGCGAAGAGCTCGGTCACCATATCGAAGGCGCCGTCCGCCACGGGGATGTCCTTCATGTTGGCCACGAAATAGGTCGCATCGCCGCGCTTGGCGGCCAGGCGCACCATCTCTTTGCCCAAGTCGAACCCGTAAGCGCCCACGCCCGGCACCGCGCCCATGGCACTCGTGTAATAGCCCTCGCCACAGCAAATATCGAGCAACGTCATGGGGCCGTTCGTAGGCGCAGCGCGCCCAGACACCTGCTTGCGCACCAGCTCGACCATCGCATCGCGCAACGGCGCGTAGTATCCACGGTTCAAAAAGTCACGACGGCTGCGCGCCTGCGACTTGGGATCGCCCATGGAGTCGCCGCTCTTGGACGAGCGCAATAGATATAGATAGCCCTCGCGCGCACGGTCAAACCGGTGCCCACCCGCGCATGCAGCACCGCGTTCGTCATCCACCAGCGGCTCATGGCAAACGGGACACAACAACATGGCAACTCCTTAGCGCGAACAACACAACGCCCACCATTGTCGCACGCCTTCCCCACCTAGTCATTGGGGACGTTCTTGAATGACTAGTTAGAAGAGATAAGGAGTGTCCCCAGCTGCCGACAGAAAAGGAACGTCCCTAAGTGCTGGCTGGTTGCATTAGGAGTATCATCGTCTGCGCAAATAAGCACGATATAGCATGTTAGAGATTGAGAGCGTATGGCTGATACCGCATCTAAGCACATCGATATGACCACCGGCTCGCTGTGGCGCAATATTCCCCTGTTCGCCTTCCCCGTGGCCGCCACGAGCATCTTGGAGCAGCTGTCGAACCTCATCGCCACGGTCATTATCGGCAACTTCTCGTGCGACCAGGGAACCCTCGCCATGGCGGCGGTCGGCTCCAATGTTCCGCTTACCAGCCTTATGCTCAACCTGTTTATTGGCATGTCGCTTGGCTCCAACGTGGTTATCGCCAACGCTATCGGCCGTAACGATCAGAACATGGTCAAACGCGCCGTCCATACCTCGATTTTAATGGCGCTCGTGGGCTTTGTCGTCATCGCGCTGGGCGAGATCTTTGCCGAACCCATGCTCGCCGCGCTCAACGTTCCCGCCGAGACCATGCCGCTCGCTTCGCTCTACCTACGCGTCTTTTTGCTCAGCATGCCCTCGATTTTGCTTTACAACTTTGAGGCCGCGATCTTCCGCTCCGTCGGCATCACCCGCATGCCGCTGCAGGCGCTTGCCGTGTCCACCGTCCTCAACATTGGTCTGGACCTCATCTTTGTCCCCGTGCTCCACTGGGGCGTCGCGGGCGTCGCCATCGCCACCGCCATCGCCTACACCGCCAGCGCCACCACGCTCTTTATCCGCCTGCTCAAGACCGACTCCGTCGTCCGCGTCACCCCGCGCGACCTGGCTATCGACCCCGTCGCCCTCAAGCGCATCGTCAAGATCGGCCTGCCAGCCGGCATCCAAAGCGCCGTCTTTGCCGTAGCCAACATCATCATCCAGTCTGCCATCAACAGCCTGGGCACCGAGGTCATGGCGGCATCGAGCGCCGCCATGAGCCTGGAGTACGTGTGCTACAACCTGCTCAACAGCTTTAGCCAGGCTTGCACCACCTTTGTGGGACAAAACCACGGTGCCCGCCAGATCGACCGCTGCACCAAGACCCTTAAGGTCTGTCTGGTCGAAGGCGGTATCGTTGCACTCACCACGATTATCGTTATTGTCGGTCTAGGACGCGAGATCTTGTCGCTGTTCAACAGCGACCCCAACATCGTCTCGATCGGCTATATCCGCGTGTGCTCGATCTTCCCGGCGTACGCCTTTAGCATGTTCTACGAAAATATGTCAGGCTACCTGCGCGGCTTTGGTATCTCGCTCATGCCCGCCCTCATCACCATGATCTGCGTCTGCGGCATCCGCTTCTATTGGGTGTTCTGCGTGTTCCCGCACTTCCGCACCTTTGCGAACATCATGATGGTCTACCCCATCAGCCTGGGCACCACGGCGTTCTTTATGGTCGTGGCGGTACTACTCTGCCACCCGGCACGCACCTATCGCGCCACCCAAGCCAAAGCGACAGCCCGCTAAACACCGCACCCAACGCCACGCCAGTCATTAATTGACAATATGCGAGCTCATATAGTCGATAAAGCGCCTCGTGGCGATAGGCATGGTGTCCCAGCTGCGCCAGGCGGCCACCACGTCGCGCGAGGGGGCATGCACGATGGGCCGCACACGAATATCGGCTCGCATGCCCTCCACAGTACGCCGGTAGAGCATGCTCACGCCTAGGCCCTCCTCCACCATTGCCATGATGGTGTAGTCGTCGGTCACCTCACTCGTCACGTGCGGCGACAGTCCATGCGTTGCGAATGCATCGAGCACCAGACTCTGTTCGCCCTCATCCAGCAGCACAAACGGCTCGGACGCCAGGTCGGCAAGTGTCACCTTTTCCTTTGCCGTCAGCGGATGCTCGGCCGGCAACAATGCTACCAACTCGTCGTGATAGACCACGCGCTTCTCGAGCCCAGCGGTAAACCCACGTGCCGTAAAGCAAAAATCAACCACGCCATCGTGCACCCACTGGGCGTTGCGCGTGTAATCGCCCTGCTTGAGGGTAAAGCGTACGCCCGGGTGCAGGGCTCCAAAGTCGCGAATCACGCGCGGCAGCACGGTTCGACTCACGTTGGTAAACGTCGCGATGCGAATATCAGTCGACGAAAGCCCCAGCAGCTCCTGGCGCTTGCCCTCAAGCTCGGCCTCGGCAGTCACGATCTGGCGCAGGTACGGCAGATATTGTTTACCGTCGCGCGTAAGCGACACGCCCTGCTTACCCCGCTCGATAATCGTAGTGCCCAGCTCGCGCTCGAGTGCCTTGACGGCCTGGCTCACCGCACTTTGCGTATAGCCCAGCTCATCGGCCGCGCCCTTAAGACTGCCGCGATCGACCACCATACACACAATCTGATACCGCGATGCCATCGTGCCTCCACATCAATGCAGACGTAAAACGTTTTGCCAGGGCTTTTCCTACCGACATTAGCGTTTCTTAATCATACTGAAGATACATTCGCTTTACTGCATCTACATCTGGGAGCAGAATCCTTTTAACGAAACCGTTCTGTAACAACAAGGAGTCCCATGGACCGCAAAAAAGCAATCGCGCTCTCATTTTCCGTTCCCGTCGCATGGGGCTTTTCGTACCCCCTCATGAAGATCGGCATGGACAGCATGAACGCCACGAGCATCGTTGCGCTGCGCTGCATCATCGCCTTCGCGGCCTGCCTGCTGCTCTTCCACAAGCGCGCGTTCCGTATCAACCGCGACCTTATGGTCCGTGCCGCCATCATCGGCGCCATCATGGCAACCGAGCTCACCTGCATGTGCCTGGGCTCCAGCCTCACCTCTGCCTCCACTGCCGGCTTTTTGCAGAGCCTGACGGTCGTGATCGTGCCGTTTGCCAACGCCGCCCTGCTGCGCCGCGCCCCCGAGCGCAAAGTGCTCGTCGGCACCGCCATCGTCACCTGCGGTATGTTGCTGCTCTCGGGCGCCGACTTCACCAGCCTGAACCCGGGCGCGCTCATCATGCTGCTCTCCGCTTTTGTCTATGCCGGCCATATCATTGTGGCGAAGCGCTTTGTCGGAGAAGTCGATCCGCTGTCCCTGGGCGTTTGGCAGCTGGGCTTTGGCGGCCTGTTCTCGGGCATTGCCGCATGCGTCTTTGGCGGTTTCACACTTCCCAGTACGCCCAGCGAGATCGTGGTTGTTGTCGCGCTCGCACTCATTTGCTCTGCCTACGGCTTTATCACCCAGACGCTCGTGCAGCCCCACGTGCCCGCCGAGACCACCGGCTTCGCCTTCTCGCTCGAGCCGGTCTGCTCCGCTGTCTTCTCGTTCTTCTTGGTCGGCGAGGTCCTGAGCCCCATCGCCTTCCTGGGTGCAGCTCTCATCCTCACCGGCGTCATGGCGGCAACCGTCGAGTTTCCGCGACTTCATGCGCATGCTCACGACCACGCCCACATGGCAGGAACGCCCGAGCGAGCCTCGTAAGCGCCTCACCTTTTGTGGCCCCGACACAAAGGTCTCCGGACGCCTTTACAATAGATGTCAACAGAGCATCTGCCATAAAGGAGCCCCATGGACACCGCAACCCGCGACCGCAACATAGCAACTTGGTTGGGTGATGCGCCGCAGCCGGTACGTAACACTACGAACCAGCTGCTCGAGCGCATCGCCCTTTTGCGTGCCGAGCAAACCATCTACCCGGCACAAGACGACATCCTCAATGCCCTCGTCTACACGCCGGCCGATCAGGTCAAGGTTGTCATCCTGGGTCAAGACCCCTATCACGGGCCTAACCAAGCCATGGGGCTGTCGTTCTCGGTCCCTGCGACGCAAACCAAGTTGCCGCCGAGCCTGCGCAACATCTATAAGGAGCTCAAAGCCGATCTGGGTTGCCCCATTCCCGCCACGGGAGACCTAACCCCATGGGCACAACAGGGCGTCCTGCTCCTCAACACCACGCTCACCGTGCGCGAGCATGCCGCGAACTCGCACGCCAAGCTGGGCTGGAGCACGCTCACCGACTACGTTATCGAACGCTGCTGCCAGCTGCCCCAGCCGATAGTCTTTTTGGCATGGGGCCGCTTTGCCCAGCAGATGGTCGAAGGCAAGCTCGCCGCGACCGGCGCAGGCAAGGCGACCGGCAAGTTCTGCCTGGCCTCCACGCACCCCTCACCGCTTTCGGCTAACCGTGCCACGGCAGAACTCCCCACCTTTATGGGGTCGCGCCCCTTCTCGGCAGCCAATCGGCTACTCGAACAGCACGGCTCGACCCCCGTCAACTGGACTTGCCTCGGCTAAAAATCGATACATCAAAAACGCGCCCGACGGCAATCTTGCCATCGAGCGCGTTTTGTTACTCGGGCCAGATAAACTGGGTGCGGCCGGCCTCGCCACCATCGATCAGCAGACTCTGTCCGGTCATAAACCGGTTGGTCACGCCCACAAAGTAGATCCACTCGGCGATTTCTTGGGCGGTGGCCCAGCGCTTAAGCGGCGTGAGCTCCATAATCTGGTTCCACAGGTGTTCGTCTTCCATCACGCAACGGTTGAGCGGCGTGATAACGCCACCCGGGTCCACACTGTTGGCGATGGCCTGCGGCGCCAGGCGGTTTGCAAGGTTCTTGGTGTAGGCGATAACGCCGCCCTTGCTGGCAGCATAGGCGGGAAACTCCGATCCCGTATGTCCACTCGCCGACCCCACATTGACCACGGATTCGATAGCCGGCGCCGGCTTGGCGGCAAGCCCCTCCCCCACAAAGGCGTAGCGCTCGGTCACGTTGATGGTGCCACACAGGTTGGCGGCGATGTCGTCAGCCGAATCCTGCACACCGGCAACGTTCACGATTACCTGGGGTTCAAGGTCGTCCGGAAACGCGTCCGGCTTGCGGACATCAACGATCAGATGGCGGTAGCGCTCGCGTTCGATCGCCGCCGGCAGCAGATCAAAGCCCACGACCTCGTGGCCCTCGTCCAAAAAGCGCTGCACGCACGCGGCCCCGATACCACCCGAAGCGCCCGTGATCAAAACCCGCATACTTGCTCCTTAGGCGGTTGCGTGGCGCTCGAGGTACTCGTCGCCCACGTTCTCGCGCTCCCAGCCGCGCACGACCTTGTAGCCCACGGGGCTCAGGAAGACCTCGCACAGCAGCTCGGCGACGGCACCCGTCAGCGAGCACATAAGGACCTGTACCCAGGTCCAACCAAAGAACGTGTGGCTTACCACAATGGCAAAGACCAGGTTGTCGATAAACTGGCCAACGCCCGTGGACACATAGGAGCGGAAGGCAAAGCTCGCAAAGTTATTCTTTTTGAGCATACGGCCGAGCGACTGGTTGAGCGTGGAGTTAACCACGGCAGAAACGAGCATTGCCAGCGAAGAGCCCAGCACCACGTACCAGGTGCCGCCGATGGTGGCGTTAAGGGCATTGTTGACCTCGATCATGCCCGTATCGTAGTACGCGCCCCACATGCCGGGCGTGAGCGAGCACGCCCAAAAGCACAGGCTCACGGCCAGATTGACCAGCAGCGCGAGGATAGAGATTTTGATGGATGCCTTGGCGCCAAAGCGCTTGCAGATCATGTCCTGGCACAAAAACGAAACCCAGCTCACCACAAAGCCGCAATCGAGTGCCAGATACGGCAAGCTGATGAGCTCTTTGTTGGCCAGCAGGTTCATCATGATGACGCTCACGAAAAACAGCGAAACCGTTGCCGCGGGAATGCTCCGCAACAGGACCTTGTAGTCCTCCATGACCTTCTTGATCATTATGTACTCCTTTGGTTTTAGGTTTAACGAGCAGGATATCGGACCCGAACTGCTCGGACGCCCCGGTCTTGAGACGACGGTGGGTATGATAGCCGCTCACACGGCATCAGGCAAGCAACCGGCGCGGCAGCCCCGCAGGGCCACCGCGCCGATGCGTTAAAAGGCCACGTTGCCAAACTCCGACAGGATAAGGTCGGGGTTGTGGTCGGTTGCCCAATCCACGTTCCACGGACTCGTAAACAGCAGCAGCTTGCCGCCGCGCATGTCCTCGACGCGCAGCGTGTCGCGCGTGAGCGAAAGGCCCGGGATATCGATGGTATCGGGGTCGTTCTGGATCCAGCGAATGTCCGTATAGGGCAGCGGCTGGCGACGGACCTCAACACGGTACTCGGCCTTGAGACGGCGCTCGAGCACCTCAAACTGCAGCACGCCGACCACGCCCACGATGACGCTCTCCATGCCGGCACCCAGCTCGCGGAAGATCTGGATGGCACCCTCCTGGGCAAGCTCCTCCATGCCCTTGACGAACTGCTTGCGCTTGAGCGTGTCGACCTGCGTAATGCGAGCGAACATCTCGGGGGCAAACGTCGGGATCTGCGGATACTGCACGTGGCGCTTGCCGGAGCACACAGTGTCGCCGATGCTAAAGATACCCGGGTCGAACAGGCCCACGATATCGCCCGCGTACGCCTCGTCCACGATGGCGCGGTCATCGGCCATCATCGACGTGCCCGTGGCAAGCTTGAGCTTGCGGTTGCCCTGCACGTGGAAGGCGTCCATGCCGCGCTCGAACTTGCCCGAGCAAATGCGCACAAAGGCGATGCGGTCGCGATGGTTCTTGTCCATGTTGGCCTGGATCTTAAACACAAAGCCGCTAAAGTCGTCGCGGCAGGGATCGACAGGCTCACTGGTGAGCGTATCGGTATAGGCGCGCGGCGTCGGGGCCAGACGCAGAAACTCCTTGAGGAAGGGCTCCACGCCAAAGTTGGTGAGCGCCGAGCCAAAGAACGCCGGGCTCAGCTTGCCGCAGGCCACGGCATCCAAGTCGAGCTCGTCGCCGGCGCCATCGAGCAGCTCGATATCGTCCATCAGGTTCTTATGGTTTTCCTCGCCAATGAGCTCATCCATGGAAGGATCGCCCAGCTCGGCCTCGACCTCGGCGACCTTCTTGGTGGCGTTGGCGTGGCCGTCGCCCTCAAAGGCAATGACGCGACGAGTCTGACGATCGAACACGCCACGGAAGTTGCGGCCGCTGCCGATCGGCCAGTTCATAGGATACGTATTGATGCCCAGGACGTTCTCGATCTCTTCCATGAGCTCAAACGGATCGCGAGCCTCGTGGTCGAGCTTGTTCACAAAGGTGAAGATGGGAATATGGCGCAGCGTACAGACCTTAAAGAGCTTTTTGGTCTGGGCCTCGACGCCCTTGGCACCGTCGATGACCATGACAGCGGCGTCGGCGGCCATAAGGGTACGGTAGGTATCCTCCGAGAAGTCCTGGTGACCGGGGGTATCGAGGATGTTGACGCAGGCGCCGTTGTAGGTGAACTGTAACACCGAGGAGGTAACGGAAATACCGCGCTCCTTCTCGATGTCCATCCAGTCCGAGACGGCATGTTTGGCCGAGCTCTTGCCCTTGACCGAGCCGGCGGTCTGAATGCTGCCGGTATAGAGCAGCAGCTTCTCAGTCAGTGTGGTCTTGCCGGCGTCCGGGTGGCTGATGATCGCGAATGTGCGGCGCGACGAGATTTCATCCGACAGGCTTGCCATGCGGATCCTTTCTTGCATTGAGTGCATTACGTCGTTGTAACCGTACTATTGTAGCCGCGAAATCCCGCTCTAGGGCGCCTATCAGGACAAATTCATCAGTTAGGGCCTAGGGTAGCCGGGCCAATCGGTATTTGCCTCTTGCAGAACTGTGCATAGTGTATATATACTGTGCTTACCGGTTATATACACGTGTAGCCCATCAGCTAAGGAGCCGCTGTGGACATCATCCTATCCAATTCGAGCGATAAGCCCATCTACGAGCAGATAACCTCGCAGGTCAAAGCTCAGATTTTATCGGGCACGCTCGCTGCGGGAGCCAAACTCCCCAGCATCCGTGCACTCGCGAGCGATCTTGGCGTGAGCGTCATCACCACCAAGCGCGCCTACGCCGACCTGGAGCAGCTCGGGTTTATCTGCACCGTGCAGGGCAAGGGCTGTTTTGTCGCCGAGGGCAACCAGGAGCTCTTGCGCGAAAACCAGCTTTGCCATATCGAAGAGCTGCTTGCGAAAGCGGCAAGCCAAGCCGAAACCCTGGGCGTCACGCGCGACAAGCTGCACGAAATGCTCGACCTTGTAGCCCCCGAAACCATGCAGTAGCCATCTGCAAGAAAGGCTATACCATGCAAAACTTGCTAGAACTCAAAGGCATCTCACGCCGTATGAGCGACCGTTTTTCGCTGCGTGATGTCACGCTCGCTGTGGAGCCCGGCCAGATCGTCGGCTTTGTGGGTGCCAACGGTGCCGGCAAAACAACGACGATTCGAGCCGCGCTTGGGCTTATCAAACTCGATGCCGGCGAGGTGCACCTGTTTGGGCAGCGCTGTGGCGCCGACGCACCCGGTGAAGCGCAGCGCTGCTTGCGCACCCGTGTCGGTCTCGTGCTGGACACGTGTCCTTTCCCTTCCACACTCAAGGTGGGCCAGATCGAGTCGCTCGTAGGCCCGGCGTACCCCACGTGGGACCGCGAAACGTTCGCCGGATTCATCAACCGATTTGGCCTCGATCCCAAGACAAAGGTCAAGGACCTCTCCCGCGGCATGGGTATGAAGCTGCAGCTCGCCTGCGCGCTCAGCCACAATGCCAAGCTGCTCGTTTTGGACGAAGCCACCGCGGGCCTCGATCCCATGGCACGCGAGGAACTGCTCGATGAGATGCTCGCCTTTGTCGCCGACGGCCAGCGCAGCGTGCTGCTCTCGAGCCACATTACGTCTGATCTCGATCGTGCTGCCGACCGCGTCATCTGCATCGATAACGGCTCGATTGTGTTTGACCTGCCGCGCGAGGAAATTACCGACCGCGCCGGCATCGCCCACTGCACTCAGGCACAGGCCGCCGAGCTTATGGCTTGCGTCGAAGGCGCCCGCGCCGCCCACCACGCCTATAGCGTGGACGTGCTCGTGCCCAACCGTCGCGAAACGCTCGATGCCTTTCCCGAGATTCCCTGCGATCGGGCAACCATTGATGACTATCTGCGCCTCATGCTGAAAGGGGCTTTGAAATGAAACGCGCCATTATGTCCGAGCTTGCCATCGTTCGCACGCTCGTCCCGAGCATCGCAGGTGTCGGCCTGTTCATCTTCGTCGTGCTAACCCTTGCCAACGCATCGGACGGCGATTCCGGTATGAGCGCCGGCGCCTGCGCGGTCAGCGCCATGTCGCCCATCATAATCATGAACTCACTGGCTGGCTACGATAACCAAAACGGCTGGGAGCGCTATCGGGCAACGCTGCCGTTCTCGCGCAAAGACATCATCTGCGCACGCTACCTGTGCATTATTGCTTTCTCGGCCGTCATGGCATGCGCAGCCGTGCTTTTGAACATCATCGCCCTTCCGTTCTTCAACAGCGCGGGCGTGGCCTCGACAGGACAAACCATCTTTGAGATCGCAATTGCCTCGGCAGCATCGATGCTCATCTCCCTCATGATGGTGTTCTTGGCACAGCCGCTGTTCTTCCGATTTGGACACATGGAGGCACTGCGCCTATCCGTTGGCCTGTTTGCCCTACTCGGATGCCTTACCATGGCAGCGCTGAGCTCCTCCAACCCCATCAGCAACTGGCTTATGTCGATTGCCGGGGCGAATCCCGATCCTGCCGTCCTTGGCTGTCTGTGTGCAGGAATTGCCGTACTGGCGCTCGCACTATGCGCAATCAGCTGCACCGTCAGCACCAAGGTTTATCGAGTACGCGATCTGTAGCCACACGAGTCTCAATCCGCGAAGGACGCGATCGCCCCCCTCCCCGCAAATCCGTGGCAAAGGGCATGTCCCCGGCGTGCGCCACTGTACTACTTGCGCAGCGGCTTGGGCAGTGGAATGCCGGCGGCGATGACGGCCGCGATGATCATGCAGACGATACCCTTGAGTGGGAAGCACATGAGCAGCAGGCCCACGACCATGACCGGCTGACGCATGACCGCACCCATCGTCGATGCCGTGCAGACGGCGACGCAAAAGACCGGATCTGCGCCGGTGAGGATGGCAAGGCCATAGCCCAGGCTTACGCCCGAGAAGATAACCGGGAAGAAGTGACCGCCGCGCCAGCCCAAGTTGATAAGAGCGGGGGTCAGCATGGCCTTGACCAGACCGGTCAAAATAAGCACGCCAGCGGGAATGGTCAGATAGGTTTCCATGAGCACGTCGGCCTGGGTCTCGCCGGCAAACATGGTATAGGGCAGGACCGTGCCACAGATGGCGAGTGCCAAACCGGCCAGCATGGCCTTGACGACAGGACGCTCCCCTATTGCATGGGACAGTGCCTCGCTTGCATGCTCAGAGACAAAGTACAGCCAGCCGCAGACGGCGCCGATCAACGACAGAGGGACGAGCCAGGTAAGCTCTAGGTTGCCCACCTCGGCGGACTCGAACCTGGGCATGCCCATGCCGCCGCCCACAAGCTGTCCAAGCAGCAGGTAGGTGCCCAGACCGCCGGCAATCGCAATACCGTAGACCACCGTCTTTTGCGCCTTGGGCAGCTTGATGGTGATCTCGCCGGACGCGGACTCATCGTCGGCGTCTTCACCCTGGCCGTCGGTGCTACCGGCAAGCGGCGCCACAAAGCCAAAGACGGGCGCGGTAAAGAGTGCCGTCAGGGCAGCCTGGGTGCCCAGCAGCGTGAGCTCCCTAAACTCGGCGCCAAAGCGACGCATGCGATCGCCGACCCAGCTGCACAGACCCGCGATGACGCCGGTCAGGCCGGCCTCCGGTCCAATGCTGCCGCCAAACAGCAACGGCAGCAATGCCGCGAGCGAAAGCTTGCCCAGGTTGTCGTACGGGTAGCGCCCGTCTTGCTTAACCTTAGCCATCACCTGATTGAGGTCATCGGTCTTGGTGCCTGTCATCTTTTCGTACAGACCGATTAACAGGCCGCCCAGCAGGCAGACAAAAAACGGGTACGGCAAAAAGCCAAACGGGCCGCTGGCAAGCTCGGGCGAAGCGACGCCCAGCGCGTGTGGAATCTCGGTCCATAGATAGTCGATGCCGTGCTCCATCGCAAAGAAGAACAGCCAGACTGCGGCACCTGCGAACGCACCGGTCACGGCAACGCTAACTAAAAATAGCGCGCGGTTTGTGGGTTTGGCAAGGTTATCCATCGGGTCCTCCCGCGGTCAAAGTCGACATAGATACGTTTTTTTGTAGAGCGAGTGTGGCCCAGACAAGCCAACCGTCTGCGCCGCAAACGGCACCATTGGGAGCCATAGTGGGGCAGGCTCAAGGCTTATCCGTTGATAATCGAGGCAATCTCGCGCAAATCGTCGGCAAAGTAGATGCCGTGCTGGCGCTTCAGGCTCGAAAGCCCCTTATCAATCATGTGCCCGAGCAGCGCCTTGAGGTCGTTGTAGTAACCGTTCAGGTTGTACAAAATGCACGGCGCATCGAGATGCCCCAACGACACCGCGGACATAACCTCGGCAATCTCCTCGAGCGTGCCCGTGCCGCCCGGAAATGCGATGAACGCATCGCCGAGCTCGATCATCTTGGCTTTGCGCTCGGCCATGTCGCTCGTCACGATAAGGTCGTCGATTCCGTCGTGTTGAAACTCTGCCTCGATAAAAAAGCTCGGCTCCACACCCGTCACATGTCCGCCTGCCTCGAGTACGCTATCGGCGAGCGCGCCCATCAGTCCCGATTTGGACCCGCCGTATACGAGCGCGTGTCCGTTGGCGCCAATCCAATTGCCCAGCTCCTGCACTGCGGGCAGAAACGCCGGGTCGTTGCCGACGCTCGCGCCCAGGTAGACGGTGATGTTCATATGCAATCCCCCTCGTCGTGACGCGCGGCACCCGTTCTATCGTTGCCGGCGACGGTATTCGCGCACGCGGCGCGACAAATCGGCGAGCTCATCGCGGTCGAGTTCTTCCAAATGCTCAAGATCGTCCATAAAGCGCGCCATGGTGTCCTTTTGGCGCATCTTGATAAGCGTATTGCAGTAGTTCACCGCCACGCCCGTAAGCATGGCGATATAGAAGATACTGATGACGCTTAGGATAACGGTAATGCCGCGGGCAACCGGCGTTTCAGCGGGGATATCGCCAAAGCCAATCGTCGAGACCGTCTCAAAGCTAAACCAGAGACCATCGCCAAACGTGAGGGTCGTGGGCTCGGACAGCCAGACAGCCGTCGAGCAAAGCAGATAGAAAATAAGAAACAGGCCCGTAATGCGTGCAAAGCCAGCCTGTCGCAGCACATCGGCAAGCGTCCTGAGCTTTTTCATCGCGACCCCTTCCACGGACAACCAATCACGTTCGCTCGGTATTGTCCCACGCCTCCCCAGCAAACGGAACTAGTCATTGGGGACGTTCTTAAATGACCAGTCAAACAAGAACGTCCCCAATGACTAGTCGTTTAAGAACGTCCCCGATGACTGCCGGGCGGGAGCGTTTAGCGGTACAGCTGCCGCCTGGGCAGGCTGAGCTGGTATCCTTATGCGGTAATGTCTCGATTCGTTAGGATTGCATGTGAGAGCTGCCACTGTCCTTCGTTCAGTTATATGTCGCACCCTGGCCGCCGCGCTTACCGCGCTCGCCGTACTGAGCGCCGTCGCGCCCGCCCCTGCCTTTGCCGCCGACTCCGATCAGCAGGTCAAAACGGTCCGCGTCGGCTGGCTCGTCAACAACGAGGGCTTCCAGGACGGCACCCCCGGCGAGCGTCTCTCGGGATGGGGTTACGAGTACCTCCAGACCCTGTCGTACTACACGCCCGGCTGGCGGTACGAATACGTCTCCGGCACCTTCACCGAGCTTATGGACATGCTCGAGGCAGGCGAAATCGACCTCATGCCCAACATCTCCTACTCCGAGGAACGCGCCCAAAAGCTGCTCTTTTCCTCGAACCCCGAGGGCACCGAGCGCTACTACATCTACGCCAAGCCCGATCGCGACGACCTGACCAAGGGTGACCCCCAAGCGCTCCAAGGCCTTACCATCGGCTACAACCCCGACGTTATGCAAACCTTCGTTGGCCAGCAGTGGCTCGCCAACGAAGGCATTACCTGCACATACAGGGAGTATGACGGGGGACCCATGCTCTTTGACGCACTCGCAAACGACGAAGTCGATGCCGTCATCATGAACGACACCATTTCGTCGCCCGATGCCTCCCCCATGTTCTACGCTGGCTCGAGTGATTACTATTTTGCCGTCCCCAAAAGCCGCCCCGACCTGATGGACGACATCAATGCCGCCATGTCGGCAATCGCCCGCGTCAACCCACGCTATATCGACGAAGTCAAATCTAACTACTCGGCCCAAAACAGCGGTTCATCATCGCTCAACGGCCCCGAACGTTCCTGGCTCAAAGCAAATGACAACACCATCACGCTTGGCTACATTACGGGCAAACTCCCCTACTGCAACGAAGACGAAGACGGCAAAATGGAAGGCTCGCTCGCATCGCTTGCGACGACGTTGCACGATAAATTTGGCATTACGGTCAAAACCGTCGCCTTTGATAGCTACAAGATGATGTCAAAGGCCCTGTCAAAGGGAAGCATCGACGCTGCGCTGCCGGTATACCGAGATTACTGGTTTGCCGAGCAATCTGGCGTTGTGCAGTCGGTATCGTTGGGAACCGTGTCCCTCACCGCCATCCACACCGGCGGCAACCTGAACAAAGACCTTCAGAACATCGCCTGCACCAAATCATCGTTTATCAACCAAAATGTACTTGAAAGTCTGTTCCCCACAGCGACCGTGACCGAATACCAATCCGCCGATGAAGCGTTCGACGCCCTCAGGAAGGGAACGGCACACTGCATCGTCGCTCCCAGTTCACGTGTAAAAACCATCGGCGACCGTTATGATCTCGAAGGCTACGAGACGACCGAGCTCCCTGACACCTGTGAGCTCTCGTGCTGGATTTCGCGCGGAAAACCCGAGCTGTTGGGAATCATCAACAAGGGCATCATCAATGCCGGAGAATCGCTCTCCGCAAGCAATTACTCCTCCACGTCGTACACGGCCCAGGAATCCAACACGCTTCAATTCCTTTATCGCAACCGTGCCGCCGTTGCAGCTGCCCTCATCGGTATGTTGTCGGTCGGCATCGTCCTGCTCATCTGGGCACTCGTGCGCGCTCGAACCGAGCGCAAAAAAGCCGATGCCGCCAACGCCGCTAAGACGGCATTCCTCACGCGCATGAGCCACGACATCCGTACACCGCTCAACGGTATCCTGGGCCTTATCGAGATCGAGGAATTGAAGGAAGGCGATATCCAGGTCGCCCGCGAAAGCCGTGCCAAGGCGCGCGTTGCCGCCAATCACCTGCTCTCGCTGATCAACGACATCCTCGAGATGGGCAAAATCGAAGACCGCAAGCTAACACTGGAGCATACGCCTTTTAACCTCAAAGAGCTCTGTGACGATACACTGGTGCTGTGCAAGCTCCGCGCGTCCAGTAACGGCATCACAATGCAGGACAATAGTCTGCCGTACGCCGCGGGGCCATACATGATCGGCAGTCCCACCCATATCCGACAGATCATGATCAACCTGTTAGACAACAGCATTAAGTACAACAAGCACGGCGGCTCCGTCACCTTTAGCTCAAAGACCAAGCCACTCGATAACGGGCGCGCGCTCTTTTGCTTTAGCGTTTCGGATACCGGCATTGGTATGACTCCCAAGTTTTTAAAGCATATCTATGAGCCGTTTGCCCAAGAAGGTGACGATGCGCGCAGTAAGTTTCAAGGAACCGGCATGGGCATGCCAATCGTCAAGTCGCTTATTGAACTGATGGGCGGCACGATTGAGATTTCGAGTGAGGTTGGCGTAGGGAGTACGTTCAACGTCCAGATTCCGCTCGATATCGACAAAGACCCTCAGGCAAGAGAACGCGCGGACGAGCAAGCAGACAGCTGCTCGCTTGCCGGCATGAACGTTCTTTTGGCAGAAGATAACGAGCTCAATGCCGAGATTGCCCAGGCGCTGCTCGAAAGCGAAGGCATTGTCGTAACTCGCGCCGCCGATGGCAACGAAGCGGTCGACCTATACGTTGGCCGTCCCGCCGGCAGCTTCGATGCGATCCTGATGGACATTATGATGCCGGACATGGACGGTTACGAGGCGACCCGCGCGATTCGTCTGAGCGAGAAGGTCGATGCAGCCGATATCCCCATCATCGCGCTCACCGCCAATGCCTTTGCCGAGGACGCCAAGGCGGCACACGAAGCCGGCATGAACGCCCATCTGTCCAAACCGCTCGACTTTAACAAGCTCAAAAACATACTCGCCCGCATCAAGAAAAACGGAGCTGTTTCGCTATAGTTTGTGCTCAACAACCATACGCAGTAGAAAGGACGCCAACGATGTTTAGGCCCTTACGTCGAAAGAAACGCGCCATCACCGACGAGGAAGCGCGCGAACTGCTCGCTACCTGCAAGCGCGGCGTCTTTGCCGTCAACGGCGACGATGGCTACCCGTACGCCATTCCCGTCAACTACTTCTTTGACGCCGAGCACGACAAGATTTATTTCCATGGCGCCAAGGCCGGCCACAAGGTCGACGCACTCAAGCGCGATGACAAGGTCTGCTTTACCGTTTACGGCAACGAGTGGTACAAGGACGGTGACTGGGCTCCCTACGTTATGAGTACCGTGGTCTTTGGCCGCTGTCGCCTGGCGAATGACACCCCCGCGTTTATCGAGGATAAAGTCCGCCAGCTCGCGCTTAAGTACTACCCTTCTGCCGAGGAGGTCGAAGAGGAAATCGCCAAGGACATTAAGGGCGTCCAGCTCTACGAGATTACGATTGAGCATCTCTGCGGCAAGCAGATTCAAGAAAAGTAAGCCTCAAAAGCAAAACTCACAAATAGCAATATGGCCCGGTTCCAACCCACCTTGGAACCGGGCCATATGCTTATGAAGCGTCGGCAGCTATGTGCGCAAGCGCCTCGACGAGCTCTTGCGAGCTCACGGGTTTACTCAGGTGCGCGTCCATGCCCGCCTCGCGCGAAAGTCTGCGGTCGTCGGCAAAGGCGTTGGCACTCACGGCGATAATCGGCGTGGTCGCGGCATCCTCGCGATCGAGTGCTCGAATCCGACGCGTGGCCTCAAGGCCATCGATGCCAGGCATCATGATGTCCATCAACACCACGTCGTACTCGTGCGGTGCGCTCGCGGCAAACGCCTCAACGGCAGACTCGCCATCCTTAGCATGCGTCACGACGGCACCGGCACGGCTGAGTGTAAACTGCGCGATCTCGGCATTCAGATCGTTATCCTCTACGAGCAAAACGCGCAAGCCCTGGAGCGCATCGCCATCACCCGCATCCACGCGCACTGCCTGCGGAATCTCGGAGCGCTTGCATTTCTCGAACGGCAGGCGGATGGTAAACGTCGTCCCCTGCCCCAAGACGCTCGTAAAGCTCATGGTTCCGCCCATAAGCTCGACCAGCTGTTTTGCGATAGGCGCGCCCAGGCCAGTTCCCGACGAAGCACCTTCCACCCGCTGCTCCTCGCGGCAAAACGGCTCGTAGAGGTGCTGTTGGAACTCCTCGCTCATGCCAATACCGTTGTCGGCGATCGTGTATTCATAGACGGGGACGCCATCCGTTGGCTCCACCTCGCGGCACACCAGGCGAACATAGCCGCCCTGGCGGTTGTACTTGACGGCATTGCCGGCAATATTGAGCAACAAGCGCTTGAGGTGCGTCACGCTCACCCGCGCATAGGGATGAACAAGGGTTCGTTGGTCACAAATAATTGTAACCAGACGCTCCTCGGCCTGGCGCTCCAGAATATCGCACACCTCGCGATTGAGGGCCACCAAATTTGTGGGTACGAGGTTCAGGTCGACCTGCCCGCTCTCCAGGCGACTCATATCGAGTGCCTCGTTGGCAAGGTCGAGCAGCAGTCCCGATGCCGTCCAGATTTTCGAGCGGCACTCAGTCTGCTTTTGCAAATCGTCCGCATTGGCATCGCCAACCTCGACCATGCCGCGAATGCCGTTGATGGGCGTGCGCAGATCGTGGCTCATGCGACGCAGAAACTCTGTCTTTGCCGAATTGGCAGACGAGGCCTCACGCGCCGCCTTTGCCAGCTTGTCGCCATAGTCGCGCTCCTGCTGCAGCAAGTCCGTCAAACGTCGGCGATCAGCGCGGCGACGCACCATCACAACAACGGCTATAAAACCGCTGTAGAGCGCCAGCACGCCGGCAGCAACAGCCGCGACAACCTCAAAGTAACGCCGCGCCGGAGCATAGGTGTACACATAGAATTTGTGCGCTTTTCCAAATGTGCCCAAATACCACTCGCCGTCGGCGTTAATCAATTTGACCTTACCGGCCAGGCATCGATCCTTAATACCGTCGACAATGAAGACGTCCGTCGCAGGCAGATCGAATACGCCCAATATGGTGGGTTCAACGACATTGGTCGCAACGACCTTGCCATCGCTTTCGATCACGATATTGCCACTGTCGATGGTCTCATAACCACCGAGCAGGCTCTGCAGTTTGAGCGTATTGCTTGCAACTGCCTTCGCGCTCTGATGCCTTACCGCAACAACGATGCCCTCGTCATCCCGCCGGGTTACGCAGCCAATGTCTGCGACCGAATCATCCGCAAGCGTGATGCGGGCGGTATAGGACTTAAGCGGATGGGCTGCCACCTCCAGCACGGGTGCTTCCTTGAGATACGTAGCGAGCGACTCGTAGCCCACGCCATCCGTCGAGGACTCGGACACCAAATTGCCCGATGCGTCCGTCACGATCAGTGCGCTCACGTTGAACTGGTCGGCATATTGCTCCAGCATGGCGTTATCCACCGAACCGTCGCGCTCCATATCGCGCGCTGTCTCTCCGGCGATCTCCATAACGCGAATCAGGTTTTTGGTCGTATAGGCGCTATTGAATGCATCGTAGGAAAGGCTCTGCGTCGCCACGTAATCGACAACGTCGGCAAAGCGCTGCTCGGCCTGAGCTGTCGTGTAGCCGTAGCTCATCATACCGGCAACAACCGAGAGCGCTATCCCCAGCAGGGCGACAAGGAACCATGCCCCTGCCGAACGATTGCCCCGCTTCTCTACGGCGTGGTCGGGTGCACCGATCATGACAGGCCCTCTATATTCAAAAAGGGCGAAGGGTCATCAAAGTACTTTGACACCAGGCGTTTCATGGTGCCGTCGGCTAGCATTTCCTGGTAGGCATGGGTGAGCTTAACGTCGATGCCGCGCGTATCGTTGATATCGAAAGCGGTACCCAAACCAACCTCAAGCAGCGGCTCATCCAAAATTCGATACGTCACACCATAGTCTTTTTCGTAGGTGAGCAGCGAAGACTCATGCGCGGCGATGGCGTCGACCAGACCCTCGACGAGCGCCGGGTTCAGGTATGAGCGGTCCGAAAAGCAGTAGAGCTCTTTGATCTGCGGAACGTTTTCATTTGTACGATTGAGCAAAATGTCCTCGGGCTTGGTGGTGGACTGGACCGCCACGACCTTATCCTCAAGATCGGCAAGCGTGTAGATATCGCTCTGGGAATCGACCGCGACCACCTGGCGGCTCGCGAGGTACGGGCCGGCCCAACGATACTCGTTTTCGCGACCCGTCATGCTAAAGCTACCCATGACGCAATCGAGTTCGCCGCTCGCCAGCAGCTCTTTCTTCTTTTCCCAATCGATCAGCTGGTACTTTGGCTTGTAACCAATGCGGGCCAAAGCCTCGGTCAATATCTCGACATCCAGGCCAACGATATCGCCGTACTCGTCGGTATACACAAACGGTGGATAGAGGTCGCTGCCGACGTTGAGCGTCTTAAGGTTGTCGTCTTTGGCCTGCGAGGCATCCAGGCCTTCTAATGCAGACGTCGAGGCTCTGCCATTCGACCCGGAACAGCCGGCTATCGCTACGACAAAGGCGCACGCTACCGCAAGCGCAACAAACAACGAAATGGCAACCGAGCGACGGGACCTTTTCATCGAGCTCCATACGATCCTGTTTACAGACTGAAATGGTAAAAAATAATAGCAAACAAAACCACACGAGTGCCCAATGGCTACAGACGTTTTACCATGTGGGGCCTTCCAGCCGACTTGGCAGAAGGCCCCGCATGCAGTGCTCACTTACCGTGCATTAAAAACGTAGCGGTCCAGGCGGTCGCACGCTTCCTTTACGCGCGAAAGCGGCAGCGCCAGATTCACGCGAATGTGGCAGGGCCCGTGGAACGGGCGGCCGTCCTGATATCCCACGCCCACGCGCACCCCCTCGTCGAGCAGCCACTGAATATCGCGGCCATGCTCGCGACACCACTCGGTGCAGTCCAGAAACACCATGTACGTGCCCTGCGGACGCGAATAGGACACGCCCTCAAAATGCCCGTCCACGTAATCGCAGAAGTACTCGATATTGCCGGCAAGCACCTGGTTGAGCTCGTCCACCCACTCGTAGCCCTGCGGCTGGTAGGCACCGATAAGCGCATGCATGGAGAGGACATTCATCTCGTTGTAGTGGGTCTTGTTGGACACGGCGCAGATGCGGTCACGCAGCGTCTCGTTGTAGACAATGTGGTAGCTGCCGACAAGGCCCGCCAGGTTAAACGTCTTGCTCGGCGCATAGAGGGCAACCGTGCGCATGCGGGCATCCTCGCTCACCGACTGCGTCGGGATGTGCTTGTGCCCCGGCAGGATGATATCGGACCAAATCTCGTCCGAAATCACCACGCAATCGTGCTGGCGATAGATGTCCATGGCGCGCTCGATTTCGTCGCGCTCCCATACGCGGCCGCAGGGATTGTGCGGCGAGCAGAACACCGCGGCATGGATGTGGTTTTGGGCGAGTTTGCACTCCATGTCCTCAAAGTCCATGCGCCACACGCCCTGATCGTCGAGCTTAAGCGGGCTATGGACAATACGATAGCCCGCGGCCTCGATGGACTTGGTAAAGCCGATGTAGGTGGGGCTGTGGACCAGCACCGCATCGCCCGGCTGGACATACGCGCGCAGCGTCGACACGACACCGCCCAGCACGCCGTTTTCGTAACCGATATGTTCAGGGCGCAGGCCCTCGACGCCATTGCGGCGGCTCTGCCATTCGATGATGCGGTCGAAATACTCGGAGCGCGGATTGAAATAGCCAAACATGGGGTGCTGGGCGCGCTGAATGATGTGTTCCTGGACCGTGGGCACCGTGGCAAAGTTCATGTCGGCCACCCACATGGGAATGCGGTCGAAGCCCTCGTCGGGTGCGTTCGGGGCCATACCGGGGATCTCACCCCAAGAGTCAACGGCGATGGCGTCCATGCCGTGGCGGTCGATGATTGAAGTGAAGTCGTATTTCATGCTGGACTCCCGTGCAAAGTTGATTGTTTTGGTAGGCGTTATTGTCCACCAGCGTGGGCGGTTTTGGCGCGGGGTTTGGCGCTTAATTTGACGGGTGCGGACGAATGGCTGGTTAGTCTTGCGCGTCGTTGACGGCAACTACGGTTAGCTGGGTTTCATCGACCGTAAACGATATGTCGAGCCCGGCGTAAGCCAGATGATAGACGCGGTGTGGCTCGTGCTTGCTGCCCGCGCGGCGCGGGTCTTGGCGAAGGACCTCGACCAAGCCGAGGAGCTTTGCGGGCGGGACCATATCCTGCAGTGCTTGCGGAAACTCAACATCGAGCTCTTGCCACGGAGCATCCTCGATCCAGCCTCCGGTCGCATCCGGGTGGCAGTCCGCAAACGGAATGTAGGGCTTGATGTCGTAGATGGGCGTACCGTCGCGCAGGTCGGCCCCCAACACATGGATGATGGGGCCATCGTCGGTGAGCTCGACACGATCAAGCTTGACGCAGGTGAGCCCGATGGGATTAGGGCGAAACGGACTGCGTGTGGCAAACACTCCCACACGTTCGGCTCCGCCCAGACGCGGCGGGCGCACGGTTTTCGACCATTTTGCGTTGGTGCCGGACCTGTCCTGCGTTTTAGCGTCGACGGCAATATCCTTAGCCGTGCCGCCGGGCGTTCCGTTTTCGAAGCGCCACAGCAGCCACAGGTGAGAGAAGGAGTCCAGGCCCTCAACCGCTGCATTGGAGGCAAATTCCGGCTCAAAAAAGATTCGTCCCTGCAGATGGGGCGCCAAAAAGCTGTTGCGCGGAATGCCGAACTTCTGCGGCAGGTCGGTATGTATGCGTGCGATAGGTTCCATGCCGGTCATTGTACGGCATGGAGGCGTGGGGCGTTGCGCGCAATTCTTCGCCGCGGTCCCCCGTCGTGCAACCAACGGTTGCTTGGAAGGGCGCCTGCCGCCGCGTATGCTTAAGCCATCAACCAGCAGAAAGGAGCCGCTATGGCCTTTGCAGAAAAGCTCATTGCTGTCCGTCGCGCCCATCACCTTACCCAAGAGCAGCTTGCCGCTAAGCTCTTCGTCACACGCCAGGCCATCAGCCGGTGGGAGCGCGGCGAGGTCACACCGGGCATCGACATGATGAAGCTCATCGCCGCCGTAACCGGAGAACCGCTGTCCCACCTGCTCGAAATGCCTGAGCACTATTGCCAGAGCTGCGGCATGATACTCACGCCCGACGACTGCGGCACCGATGCCACGGGCACCGCGACCGATCATTACTGCAAGTGGTGCTACGACCACGGCAAGTACACCTATGACACCACCATGGAGGCAATGATTGAGGATTGTGCCCCGCGCCTGGCACAAAACACCGGCATGTCGCTCGACGAAGCCGTCTCGCTCATGGGCGCCGTCCTGCCGCAACTGGAGCGCTGGCACACCGTGCAGGAAAACGAAGAGCGCTACGGCGCCGAGGCGCGGGCGCGCTATGGCAATGAGGCTATCGATGCAGCAAACGAAACGTAACTGGACATGGATCCTCAGACATGGACCGACATGAAGGAACTTGAACGCGCTGTTCTGGGCCAGCTTTCGATTGCCATGGGCGACGGCGATGCGGACGGAAGCGAGGCTCGCAAGCTTGTCGCGATGCATCGTCGCTGGATTGGCCTTAATTGGGGACACGAGCCCCAGAACGAAGCGTATCTGGGCCTCGCCCACGGTTATCTGGCCGACCAGCGCTTTATCGACTACTACGACAAGCCCTGAGGCACCGGAGCCACGGCGTTTCTGGTACAGGCCATCGAGTCGTCGTTGACGCGCGCATAGACCGCGGCGGCTTTGGGTATTTCAATCAAAACCTCAACCGATTGGAGACCTATGGCTACTGATCATGAGCTCGAGCTGTACGTTATGACCGGCTGCCCGTATTGCATAAAGGTCAAGCACTTTTTGGCCGATAACGGCGTGACTATTCCCGAGCGCAATATCTCGACCGATACCGAAGCCGAGCAGACACTCATCGCCATCGGCGGAAAACGCCAGGTTCCCTGCCTGTTCATCGACGGCAAACCACTCTACGAATCGAGCGACATCATCGCATGGGCACAGGAGAACCTGCTCTAGTGCAGCATAGTCATCGGGGACGTTCTTAAATGACTAGTCGTTAAAGAACGTCCCCGACGACTAACTAGCCGTGGAAGCGGGCTATGGGTGCAAGTGGCTGCTCGCGAAAGACGCGCTCGACGGCGGCGCGGTATTCGTCAACCTTTTTGGTCTTGCGCACGATCTTGTGGACGGTAGCGGGATCAGCGAAAGCGCACTTGGCGTAGAACCACCACTCCTTCATGCGGAAGACCGCATTGCCGCCAATCTCTTCTGCATATGCCGCAAACAGCGTGTCGTGGAAGCGCTGCAGCTCAGCAGCCGTTGCAGCTGGGCCGCCCTTGACCATGCGAGCCAGCGCGGGGTTCGCGAGCAGGCCACGCCCCAACATCACATGGCGCGTGCCGGGATAGGCCTCCACCAGCGCGTCCATATCCTCAAGATCAAAAATGTCACCGTTATAGGCGACCGGAAACGGCGCGCGCTCCAGCGTTTCGCCATAGAACTCCTTGCGCGGCGTGCCCGTATAGCGGTCCTTTTGCACGCGCGGGTGCACGATCAGCTCTGCCAACGGTATGCGGCAATACAGATCGAGCACGCGCTCATACTCGTCATCGCTCTCCAGCCCCAGCCTGGTCTTGACCGATACCGGCAACGGCGAGCGTTCGCACACGTCGCTCAAGAACACCTCAAGTTCGTCGAGATTACGCAAGAAACCCGAGCCCTTGCCCTTGGCGACAACCGTCCCCGAGGGGCAACCCAAGTTGAGATTGACCTCGCGATAGCCCATGTCGGCGAGCACCTGTGCCGCCCACACAAACTCGTCCGCGTTCTTGGACATCAGCTGAGGCACTACGTTAAGCCCCTGGTTATTGGCAGGATCGATCTCCTTAAACGCCTTGCCGCCAAAGCGGTTGCCCACCCGCGGCGGCGGCAAAAACGGCGTGTAATAGCAATCGAGTGCGCCGAAGCACTCCGCATGCACGCGACGGAACACATGCCCGGTAATCCCCTCCATGGGGGCCAACGATAGAATCATCAACATCTACTCTCAGATCAATGCGGCAAAGGGACTGCCCCTTTGTCACATGCATTATGCCTTGTCCTTGAGGCGGCCCACAAGGCGGAGGCGGTTACTTGACGCCAACCAGCCAACCAGTCGTCGCTGTGCAACGAAGGTGAATGGCGCCCACGATCAAGCGAGCACCAACAGCACGCTGTTGACCGCCATGTATGAACAACAGACATCCTCCACTCATCTATACTCAAGAGCGTGTGCGCATCGCCCCCGAAAAACGATGAGAGTCGAGGCCCCATGCAGCAGCTCACCGAGCAAGAAAAGAAACGCATCCAGCGGTACTGCACATACCCCAAAATCGCAGCGACCGCACTCGTCATGTCGTTCGTAGCATGCCTATTGATGTTGCCGCTCCAAATGATCAACGATATCGCGTTCCATCAAAAGGAATTCCAACCCGCGGGCATATATACCGCCATCGCACTCACCGCAATCGAACTCGCCATCTTTTGCTATTGCGCTCTTGCGCCGCGCTTTGGAATGCAGGGCAAACAGTGGAAGGAGCTGCAGGGCAGGCTTGCGGTGGCCCAGACCAACAAAGACCGCTCCGCGGAGGTCGCCGGTGTGCTCGCCACGCAAGCTGCCGGCCACCTGCTCAAGAACAGTGATAACGATCTCGCGCGCAACCTGGGCGGCGCCGCGGAGGTCGCCGGCGCCGTAGGGGCAGTCGCCACGGCGGCAGACGTGCTGGCCGAAACCTCGAGCAATGCCGAGGCCATGGCGGCCGCATACGGCGTTGTGATTCCGAGCGCCAAGAAACAGATTATCGTGCTCATCGCAGTGCCCGCCATTGTGCTGCTTGGCGTCTACATCCCGCAGTTTGTCCAGGGAAATAACGAGCTTCAGGCAAGAAAGGCTGCAGCCGCCGAGCAGCTCGCCATCGCGCAAGATGCCTTGGAGCCCGTGTGCGAACGCGTCGCGGCAGACGACCCATACGAGTCGTATCACGACTACGGCTACCGCATTATCGGCTATCTGCGCGACAATGACCTTGGCGCTCAAGCTGCCTATGTCTACCTTTCTTTTGATGCAGACGGCATGCTCACGGACGTCGATTACGTCAGTCAGATCGACCCCGAGGCAAGCCTCGCAGACAACCTCGCCCGCGCCGAGCAGGATATCGCGACGCTCTGCGCCCCGCTCAACGGGTTGGACATTTCCGTTGCCACACCGGGCCTCCTCACGCCATGCAGCCTGTCGGATGAATTTAAACAGACATTTTTAGCTGGCTCCCTATATGAAGAAATCAGCATCAAGACGGAGGACGAATCTATCAAGTCGTACTACACCTTTGACACCGAGGCCGCAGAAGAATTCGACGAATACACCCATCCGGAAATTAGGCTCATGCTCTCTGCAAAGAAGAACTAAAGGCTTTCGATCTAATTGCCGCTCGCGAACATCGTCTATATCTCGAGGTCTAATACTTTTCCGAGAAGTGAACGACCGTTTTTGGACCCCTGAAGCATCGACATTTTCTGGCGCCAAAACCGCAGGATTTGACTGGCAAAACCGCAGGAAATTGCATCACAAAAGCGCCGATGCTTCGGGGGTCTATTTTCACTCGTTCACTTCTCGGAAAAGTATTAGACCTCGAATTCACAAGCCGCTCAATGCGACAAAGGACCGTTCCTTTGCCACGCTATTCGGAGCGCAGGGCCTCCACGGGGTCCTTTTTGGACGCGCTGCGAGCGGGCAGCAGGCCGGCAACGACCGTTAGCAACACAGAAATCGCAATGAGCACCAGCGCATCCTGCACGGGCAGGCTCATCAGATTGGGCACCTGTTTGGCAGCAAGCGCCCAGGCATTAACCGGGAAGCTCACGGCCACCACGACGACAATGGCAAAGACACCGGCGATAAGCCCCTCAATAAAGGTCTCGGCATTGAATACGTTGGCCACGTTGCGCTTCGACGCGCCGATCGCGCGCAGGATGCCAATCTCCTTTTTGCGCTCCAGCACGCTGATGTAGGTGATGATGCCGATCATGATGGAACTCACCACCAGGCTGATACTCACGAATGCGATGAGCACCAAGCTGATGGTGTTCACGATGTCGGTCACCGAACCCATGATGATGCCCATGTAGTCGGTGTACGAAATTGCCCGATCATCATGGCCAGCGGCTTTGACCTGCTTGTTGTACGCATCGATGTGATCGAGTACGCGCTCCTTGGCCTCAAAGTCGCGCGGGAAAATCTTGACCGAGATGGGGTCGGCCTCGTCCGCATAGCCCAGTGTGGTCAGATTGTTATCGTAGGTGAGCTTCGACGCCTTGGCATAGCTCATCATGAGCGAGCTCAGGTCCTCGGCGTCCATGTTGAAGTGAATGGCATGAGCAAAGGCACTCGCATCCACGCGCATGGCGCTCGCCAGGCTAGCAAAACTCGACGACATCTGCGTCGCCATCTGATCCATAAGCCCCGCCGCTCCCGCTTTGAGCTGGGAAGACACCGTCGCTGCGATTCTGTTGCTGAGCGATTGCATCACCTGGTCCATAGCCTGCTGCAAATAGGGCGCGAGCTGTTTTTGTACGTAGTCGGTCATAGCCTGTTGCAGGCGCTCGGCCAGGGCATCGCCGCCGAACGCTTTGAGCTGGGCCAGGATTTGCTGGGCTGCCGTATCATTCTCAAGATATGCCGAGAATGCGGCAGCAAGCTTTGATGCATCTTTAAGGTCTTCGGGTGACAGCGCCCTAAACTGATCAGACTGCAAAAAGCCCTCAAACAGCTGGTTGGCAAGCGTTCCCACCTGCTGCATTTGCTCGGGCGTGAGTTCCAGACCGTCAAAGATGCCCGAGAAATCCGGGGTTGGCGCTTTGGCCATGATGTCGCTGAAGTCGATGTCCCTCCCAACGTCCGAAAGGTCAATGTCCAGCCCGGACAAATCGATACCAGAAAGGTCCATACCGCTGGCTGCACCCGAGAGTGCAGATGTATCGAACGAAAACGCACTCTTCAGCGCCACCTCGTCCACACTGAACATGCTGCCCAGATCCACGCCCTGCTTGGCCTCGCCTTGCAGTTCGTCGAAGGTTTTGCCCGTAAAGACATCCGTCTCGGGGTGGGCAAGCTGCTCTTGCACAATCTGCGAATCGGCGGCGCGCTCCATAAGCTGGTGAGTCAGCGCATGTGTATAGGCAATGCCCGGAGACAACGCGCTCGCATTGGCCGTCTCGTTGGGTCGTACCACGCCCACAATGTGCACGTCGATACCGTCGGCAACCTTGGTGGCCATAAAGTCGGCGTCACCAGACATGTCGGTCCACATGCCAGTCTCTTCGTTTTTACGATAGGCATCGGCCGGCGACAACACCTTAAACGTCGTGGACAGCGCATCGTCGTAGGTAAAGTCGGTGCCGGACTCGGGCGTCTCAATCTTGCCGTCAGCCGTCATAGCACTGTTAACCAGGTCGTTGAGCTCATCGATATCCAGCGCACCGATGCTATAGAGCGTGTAGTCGCCCACCGTACCGCGGCTCGAAAGCACCATCACGGCTTCGTTGGCGGACGTGGGCCAATGACCGGCGACGACATCGTACTGGCTGTCGAGCAGGCTCTGGTCGTCAATCATCTCGTTAAAGACCGAGGTTCCCATGGATTCCATGCTCACCGTTGCCGCCGAGCTCGCGCCGCCGCTCATGGCCTCGGTCATGGCATTAGGCACCAGCCGGACAGGCCTCTCGTCTCCCTTGCCCGCGCGATAGACAACCGGCGTTACGCCATAGCCGTACTGAATGGCGTTAACTTCTTTATCGATGCCGTCGCCACCGGCATCAAGCCATGCCTTGAAGCTCGTCATGTCGTTGGACTTAACGCTCGCAAACATATCCTTTACGGCCGTAACCACGGGAATCTTATCGGTTCCCTGAGCCTTGCCGTCGGTGCCGTCGTCGGATAAATCCTCGCCGTTGGACGCCTCATCATCCACAGCCCCCTGTCCGCCCATCATGGACGACAGGTCGTAGTCCTGCTTGGAGATCGTAAGCGGGTAACTCGAGAGCGTATCCTCCTCGACCTTTTTGATGTAGTTGTTCACGCCATTGGAGAGCGCCAAGATCGCCGCGATACCGATAATGCCAATCGACCCCGCAAAGGCCGTCATGGCCGTACGGCCTTTTTTGGTCATAAGGTTTCGGGCAGAAAGCCCCAGCGCCGTCACAAAGCTCATCGAGGTTTTGCGCGTAGGCTTGGCCTCGCGGCGCGTGGCGTCAGCGACATCGAAAGGATCGGAATCGTCGGTGATCTTGCCATCCGCCAGGTTGACGATGCGCGTGGCGTATTGGTATGCCAACTCGGGATTGTGCGTGACCATGATGACCAGGCGGTCGCGTGCAACATCCTTGAGCAAGTCCATGACCTGCACGGACGTTGTAGAATCCAAGGCGCCGGTCGGCTCGTCTGCCAGCACGATCTCGGGGTCGTTGATCAGGGCACGGGCAATCGCCACGCGCTGCATCTGTCCACCCGAAAGCTGGCTCGGGCGCTTGTTAACATGCTCGCCCAGGCTGACTTTCTCCAACGCCTCGCGCGCACGCTGGCGGCGTTCGGCATGTCCCACGCCCGTAAGCGTGAGCGCCAGCTCCACGTTTTCCAAAATGGTCTGATGCGGAATGAGGTTATAGCTCTGGAACACAAAGCCGATGCGGTTGTTGCGGTAGGCATCCCAATCGCGATCGTGAAAGTCCTTGGTCGATATGCCGTCGATCAGCAAGTCACCGGAATCGAAATGATCGAGCCCACCGATAACGTTGAGCATCGTGGTTTTACCCGACCCCGAAGGTCCCAGAATGGCCACGAACTCGTTATCGCGAAAAGACAGGCTTACGTTGTCGAGCGCCACCTGCGTAAACGACTGCGTAACGTACCTTTTGCAAATACCTTTGAGCTCCAACATGGACGGCAACCTCTCCCACGCGGGCGCACTTGCCCGCTCTCCCCCGCCGTTCGTATTCGACGCGTTTGTCCTACTCTATCCCCATTTTTGCCAGAGCCAGAGAGGAATGTAACGAAGCGCGCCAAAAAACGAACGGGACGGCGCCCAAAAGAAGAGGTCCCGAGCGGGACCTCTATGTGGTGGAGCTTATCTTGAAAGGTAGCGGACTACTTCGCACAGCTACACACGATTCTCGCTACGCTTTACGCGTTTTCTACTACTCGCTATTTGCAATCGCCTGGTCGATAAGTTTGTTGAGTGCTGCGCGCTGCTCGGCGGAGCTGATGGCTCCCACGATTGGATCCCCTACGATGTTGCCATTCTGATCGATGACATACGTCGTCGGGAACGAGAACAGATTTGACGTAAACTTGCCAGCTTCGCTATCCGACTTGAACCAGATGTTCTTATATGTCACGCCCTTCTTGCTCAGCACGTCCTTGGCATCTGCAATCTCGCCCTTGTTGCCATCGAGCGTAAAGGAATTGACGCCCACGACCTGGCCGCCCTTCTTGGCAAGCTCCTTATTCAGGTCCTCAAGGTCGCCCAGCTCGCCCACGCACGGCTTGCAAGTGGTGAACCAGAAGTTCATGACGGTGACCTTGTTCTTGGAGAACAGCTCGTCGCTGCTCACGTCGTTGCCATCCAGGTCCTTGCCCGTAAAGCTGGGGAACTTCGTCGCCTCGCTCGAAGCATTGGCACCAGCCGTCATGCCAGCGGTCGAAGCGTCGACGCTCTCGCCTGCGCTCGGCGTGCTTCCACAGCCGGGGAACTCCTTCTCCAAGCTCTCGAGCTTGTCCTCGATCTCCTTGATCTGCTGTGCACCGGCCTTGAGCGTCTTAAGCTCATCCGCCGTGAACTCATCCTTGGCGCCGTCGATGGTCTTGAGCAGGAAATCGCCGTAATTGCTGCCGTCCTCAATCATTGCCGAGTCTTTATTTGCCGCATTGAATACCTTTTCCCACAGCGCGTTACCACTCGAAAAGATATCGTTCTCCTTTTGCATGAGTTTTGCATACAACTCGGCGGCCTCGTCGGCATTGGTCGGCTTCTGCGCAGTGAGTTCTGCGATCTTAGGATCGGGGCCCGCAGATTCGCTCGCATTGCCACCAGGCGCCGAACACGCCACAAGACACAAGGCCAGCACCGGCACCATAAACAGGGCCGCAATCTTAGAAAGCTTCATAGTCATTCCTCCGTTTTGTCGAAGCTTGTTTACTTTTTATCGGCGGTCAAGGGAAGCTTTTCCGCCGACACATCCAGGCCATAGCGATAGCTGATGGCATCGACAGGACAGGCCCCGATGCACTTTCCGCACCGGATACATTCGGCATGATCGGGCGCGCGGACCACATCAACGTCCATCTGACAAACCTTTGAGCACTTGCCGCACGAGACACATTTGCATGCATCGACCCGAATCCCCAGCAGGGATACCTTATTCATGAGCGCATAGAATGCGCCGAGTGGACAAATCCATTTGCAGAAGGGGCGGTAGAACAAAACGCTCAGCACTACCACGGCAATGAGAACGGCAAGTTTCCAAGTAAAGAGATGTCCCAACGCAGATCGAATGCCGGCATTGGCAATGGCCAGCGGAATGGCGCCCTCGAGTACGCCCTGCGGACAGATGTACTTACAAAAGAACGGGTCGCCCATGCCCACGTCGTTAACCACCAAGACGGGTAGCAGCACCACGGCAAACAGCAACACGACGTACTTGATGTACGTGAGCGGCTTGAGCTTTTTCGTGGAGAACTTTTTGCCGGGAATCTTGTGCAGCAGCTCCTGCAGCCAGCCAAACGGGCACAGAAAGCCGCATACAAAGCGTCCCAGCAGCACGCCGAGCAAAATGAGCGTACCGGTAACATAGTAAGAAAAGTTGAACTTGGACGAGCCCACCACCGACTGGAACGACCCGATGGGGCACGCACCCGATGCCGCGGGGCACGAATAGCAATTAAGTCCAGGTACGCAGACTGTTTTTCCCGCGCCCTGATAGATGCCGCCTTTGGCAAAGTTTGGCAGGTGAATGTTGGTGACGAGCGTCGCCGCCGCCTGAATGAATCCGCGAAATCGAGCCAAAACATGCGACGCAGTGTTTTCTCTTTTATCCAATTCCGATACACTCCAAGCACAGCCTAATCGCTTTGGCCAGCACGGCATCTGCCTCGCCACGCATAACGCCAAAGCACACCATGGCAATTCCGACGATCAACAAAGCGACCTGTACCACGGGTTTTACCGCTTTGAACAACCTGACCACTCCTTTCGTTACGCGACCATTGGACCATATCGGCTATAAAATCCGTGTTAAGCGCGATTTGAAATGTGCAAGGAGACTGTTATGCGTATTTTGATCGTCGAGGACGAGCGGGCGCTGTGTGACGCAATCGCGCGCAGCTTGCGAAACTTGGCGTACAGCGTCGACTGCTGTCACGACGGACAGGAGGCGCTCGACCTACTGGACGTTGAGACCTTCGACCTCGTGGTACTCGACCTCAACCTTCCCCGTATCGACGGCATGACCGTGCTCAGGGAACTTAGGAAAACTGACTGCGAGACCAAGGTACTGATTCTGTCCGCACGCGGCGAAGTATCCGATAAAGTCGCCGGACTCGATGCCGGCGCCAACGATTACCTCACCAAGCCGTTTCATCTGGACGAGCTTGCGGCAAGAATTCGCAGCCTTACCCTCAGACGCTTTACACAAAGCGACATAGTTTTAACCTGCGGAAAGCTCCGCTTTGACGCCAAGGCGCGCATCGCTTCCGTGGACAGCGAGGCTCTATCTCTTACGCGCAAGGAAACGGGAATCTTGGAATACCTGATGCTTAATCAGGGGCGACCGGTAAGCCAAGAGGAGCTTATCGAGCACGTTTGGGATAGCAGCGTGAACAGCTTTAGCAACGCAACCCGCGTTCATATCTCGTCACTCCGCAAAAAGCTACGCAGCGCTTTGGGATACGGCCCGATTCGCAATCGGATTGGAGAGGGCTACGTTATGGAGGATAGCGAATGAAAAGGCTTTCGCTGCAATGGCGCATAACGATTATGACGGCACTGCTCACGTGTGCGGCATGCGTGCTGACGAACTGTCTGGTCGGCTATACGGGCATGCGCTACATGGATGCCATCGGCAGTGACATCTCGGCCTTTAACGCAACCGGCGAAGATTCGCCCCAGGCGTTCGACCCAACGAAAGCGACCCTCGATGACGAGGTCACGATCGTCGTAAACGACGCACAGGAGTCTTTTGGCACGACAGCCTGGCGCATCACGGCTGGAGTCACACTCCTTGGCGGCGTGCTGGCATACTTTGTGTGCGGCCGTGCACTCAAACCGCTACGGGCTTTTGCAGCCCAGGTTGAGCGTGTGCAGCCTGACAACCTAAGCGAAATCAGACTCAGTGAAGATGTGCCCACCGAGCTACAACGATGCAGCGCCTCTTTCAACGACATGATCGCCCGTCTTGGCGAAGGGTTCTCTGCACAGCGCCAGTTTACCGGCAACGCCGCACACGAGCTGCGAACCCCGCTCGCCCTTATGCAGGCACAGATCGAACTGTTTGTCTCCGAGCGCTCCAACTTACAACCCGAAACAGCCGAGTTGCTCGGCCTGCTACAAGAACAAACTGAGCGAATGTCGCGGATGACCAAGGTGTTGCTCGAGATGAGTGAGCTCCGCAGCGTTCCTTGCGAGGACGATGTGGAACTTGGTCCCTTGTCCGAAGAGGTCCTCATCGACCTTGCGCCACTTGCCGAGAATAAGGGCATAGCCCTCAATTGTGCTGGAGACGCTTTAGTAATCGGGAACGATGCGCTCCTCTATCGGCTGGTGTTTAACTTGGCCGAAAACGCCATCCGTTACGGCCGCTCCGGCTCGACTGTCAACGTCTCCATCAGCGACAGCGACAACCACGTGTTCCTGCGAGTCGAGGACCGGGGCCCGGGAATACCCGAGCAGTACCGTGAGAGCATCTTCCAACCGTTCTTTCGCCTGGATAAATCCCGCAGCAGGGCATACGGCGGCGCAGGACTCGGACTAGCGCTTGTTTGGGAGATTGCAGCGCTTCACGGTGGCACGGTAGAGGTCGAAACAAGTTCCGAGAACGGGACCACCATGCTCGTAAGCCTTCCAAAACGATCCGAAGCGTTAACCGAACAGTAAAACGAAAGGGGTCCCGAGCAACAGGAGTACAATTGCTGCATTGTTGCCAGCTGTTGGGAGATGGAAGATGGACTGCGATGGCTACCCATGCGTTCCCATGCCGTTGATGTGCACTGCCTTTGTGCCGGGGCAGATTGACGCTGCGGTTGCAGGCATTTCCGACCCCGATTCACGCACCATCGCCACGGCAGAAGCGCTGTACTTTCGCGGACAGGCCGCCCTCGCTGCCAAGACGGCGCGTCCCTATCTTGACGCCACCGATTCCGCGCTGTGCTATTCCGCATGCTTTATCTGCGGATACGCCAGCCTGTCGCTCAACCGTATCGCCGACGCCCGTCGGTGCCTTGCTGGCATCCTCGATACGCCGGCTGACGAGGAGTCGCCCGCCGTCCACGCCACACATATCCTGTTCGCCTCGGCCGCGAGCGTCCTGCTGCACTTGCCTTCCCCGTATTCCGCCGAAGAGTTTTATCCGCTTGCGGCGCATCTGCCCGAAGGCCTGCGCCTGTTCGCCAGCTACGTGATGGCGCATGCCCTGTACCTGCGCGGCGAATATGGCCGCAGTCTGGGCATGGCGGAAAACGCCCTGATCATGAAACAGGGGAGCTATCCGATCTCGGAACTGTTCCTGCACTTGGCGGCTTCCATGGCATGCATGAGCCTCAAGGACATCGACGCCGCAAAAACGCACTTCGGAGTTGCTTGGAACATTGCGCGTCCCGACGGCCTTATTGAGCTCATTGGCGAGCATCACGGCCTTTTACAGGGGCTTATCGAGGCATGCCTAAAAACGCAATACCCTGACGACTTCGCGCGCATCATCGAGATCACGTACCGCTTCAGCTACGGCTGGCGGCGCATCCACAACCCCGATTCGGGCGAGGACGTTGCCGACGATCTAACGACCACGGAATTCACCATGGCCATGCTCGCCTGTCGTGGGTGGACCAACGCCGAAATCGCACGCCATATGGGAGTATCGCCGGGCACCGTCAAAAACCGCCTATCCGGCGTATACGCAAAGCTTGGCATCGGCACACGCGCCGAGCTGGTCGCGCATATGTTACGTTAGCGACCAAACTGCCCGGCGTATTGAAAGCGCTCCGGGGGCCTGACGCTTTCGCGCACTCAAATTGGACATTTTGGCCATCGAACGGCACTACCGCCACGGGGCACCTTCTCGCAAAATTGGATTATTTCCACCGATACCTGCGGGATGGGAGCCAAAGATGCTTGATCGCCGTTCGCTACTTGTTGCCGGAGCGTCCTCGCTGGCGAGCATTATGTTGCCGCGCGTGCCGGGAAGCGCAAACGCCTTCATATTGCCGATCGCGCCCACCGAAGCCTATGCCGACGAAAAAGACCCCTTCAGGGTGCTCGTTCTCTCGCGCACCATGTTTGGTGTGGTCGTGGTCGACGTCGCCAACAAGCATCCGCCCATCACAGGTGCCCAGGTCACGCTCACATCGCGCTATGCCGCAGGCAAGCAGCTCACCGCCACTACCGATGAAGAAGGCACAGCCATCTTTGAGATCGCCCCTCTTTCGGAAGGCTACGCGGACGAGGCAACGCTTCTCGACGCGTACGACTTTAACGGCGGCATCTCCATTAGCATGGCGGGCTACCGTGATGTCGAGATTCCCCTTGCGCGTATCCAGGGCGGCACCGCCATAACCGCGCCCACGCGTCCGCTTTCCGACGGCGAGCCGTACTTCCGCCAGCTCACATTCGACGAATGGGACATCCAGTACGCTGAAGCCACGTTCATGGCATTGCCAGCGGACGAAGCAGCAAACGATCAGCCCGACACGCACGCTTTTACCGTGCAGGCCCATCTGCCGCAGGGCGGGCAGGCAACGTTGCATATCAATAAAGTGATGCCCGCTGCGGGCAGCTCATCCGAAACCGTCACGCAGATTGGCCAAGTCAAGGCCAGCGCATCGGGCGCGGATAATCTGGCGACGTTCACGCTCGAAGACAAGTTCCTCGACGTGGCATCGAGCCTTCTGGAAGAAGGATGCAAGCTGCGCTTTGTCCTCGACTACCAGGGCAAAACCTACACGCTCTCCTCCCCCATGGCCGTTGTCACTGCGCCGGCGGCAAAGGCAGAATCGGGCTCGACCACTATCGTCCCCACCACCATGGACCAAGAGATCACTCCGTTTGATTTCCCCGCGGCGTTTCCCGGCATCGGCGGCAATAAGTTCACGTGCTGGATGCCCACATTTCCGATCCTCTTCGATTTCTCGTTTGCTGGATACGTGCTGTTTGGCGGAGGATACAAACCAGCCAGCTATATGAACGATTCGGGCAATCCGGATCCGGAGTACTGGAAGAAGTCACCGCGTGAGTCGGGCGCCAAGCAGGCAAACCGCTACCTCGACGAGATGGAGGGGAAGTGGAATCAGTACAAAAGCATGAGTGCCGGTTCGGGCACCGATCCAAGAAACACCAAGCTCCTTCGCCACCATTGCACGCCGCTGTTCACGATGGATATCGCCACACAGCTGTACGGCTCGCTCGCCTACGATTGGGTGGGCAAAACCTGGGGCAACAACAACGACCCCGCATACGGCAATATTAAGGCCCTCTTTCAGGTAAGAACCGATCTCAATTGGACCGAGCAGTTTACCCTAGGACCGGTGCCGTTTTTCCTGAACGTCAACCCCTGGGTGCTGGCAAAACTGGCACTCGCCGTGGGCGCCCACACGCACGGTAGCGGCGCGGCGTTTTTTAAAAACATTTCGCTCGACTATTCCAACACGTCGGGCTCATTCACTATCCAGATCGGGCTTGCCGTCACCTTTGGAGCCGGCGTTGCAGGCGTCGCTTCGTCTGCCGTGCGCGGCGCCGCATCCCTCACGCTGTTCATTGGGTACGAGAAGGCAGATGGACACCAGCTTCCGCGACTGCGCGTAGGTGCAGACGTCGATGTCGATGTGATACTCCAGTTCGTAATGTTCAAGTGGACCACCAAGGCTTGGTCGGGGTCGTGGCCCACACTCCTCGATTCATGGAATATGTCGGTGAACAATGGCAACCAGTATGTGCTCCAGCGCTCTGAGCTCGCATTGGGTGGAGATATGCCTTACACGTTGGATGCCCGCTTCGGCACGCCCGGCAACATCAAGGCGGGCGGCGTGCCGCAATTTATCGCATCGGCCACCATCGTCACCAACGCCGAGCTGCTCGCACGCGCCGAGGTTAAGGCCACTGCCGTAAACGTCGCGCCTGTCGTGCGCGATTGGGATCAAGCGGTCACGTGCATTGAGCTCGAGGCGGATGCAGAAAGCGACGACACGGGACAGATCGAGCATTTCGTCCATGCACTGATAGAGAACGACGAAAACGCCGCGCCGATGTATGAGTACACCTATATCGGGCAGGCGGCGAACGCCGTTGCGGACCCCAACGCCAATTCTGCTGGTGTATCGGAGGACGAGCGTGGCGGCATCAAGCCCTCGAGCGACAACGTGCTGTTTTCCGGCGTGCTCAGCGAAGCCCACATGAGGCTAACGATGATTGCCGGCATGGAGTGTCTATTCCGTATCGCCTCGGTGCGCTACGGCGAGAATGGCCGCTCGCGCCTGGTGGTACATACAAAGACGAACGGCACGTGGTCCGCTCCCACGCCCGTAGACTTTCCCCTTGGGTTTGGCGAGAACGACGTGGAGCGCGACGGCATATACGATTACGACTTCGACGTGGTGGAATATACGGACGGAAGAGGAAACCAGGACGCCTACGTGCTGTTGGTCTCGGGCGAGCGCCCCGACGGCGACAACACCCTTTTCGATACGGCAAGCACAGCCGGCATACTGTCCGTTGTGCGTCTGCGCATAAGCAACGACGGAATTCGCGTGATGTCGCACACGTCGTGGCGCAGCATCTCGCGCGGCCGCCTTCAGGAGGATGGCTGCCATTGTCTGCAGTGCCCACGCATCACGGTGGGCAAGGCGCTGGTCGACGGACGTCTGTCGGGCGTTTACCTCCACCGCCGCGGGACCACCGCAGAAAAGGCGCTCGGCAGCGAGGCTGAGGTTGCGCTGGAGTGCTTTACCCTATGGTCGGACGTTTCGGGCGACAGCCTGACGTTCCGCCAAGTTCTCCGCTTTCCGCAAGCACCGTCGAGTATCGAGCTGGGTGAGCCCGAGAATATCAACGGCAAAATGGTGGTGCCCGTTGCATACGAGACCGCAGACGGTTGCGGCTGCGCATCGTACGCCGTGATCGGCCAGTCCATCGCGGGCTGGGGCGTTATGTCGCCAGATGCCACAGTACCCCACGCGGTGCCGTGGCCGCAGCACACGGGCTTTTTGGCAACTGTCAACGAGCAGCTGCAGCATGTTACGTGGACGCGAGGCGCATCGGCATTTGCAACGCAGCCCGTGGGTGCCGCAGGCTGTGGCCCGGCATCGTTTAGCGTAAGCAACAACGGCAGGTGCGTGCTCTATGTAGAGAACACCGATGGCGAGGTGGGACAAACCTACGACGAAGAAGGCAACCCGGTAGCAGTGATGGGCAAGCACTTCCGCATCTTCGCCAGCACCTTGTCAGGCGATCTGTTCACGGAGCCGTTTGTGATGTGCGAGCTGGACCATCCCGTCGATCAGATAACGACGTTTTTGACGTCGGGAGGCATGCTCTCCGCACTCGCCACGCACATTGTGAGCGCGGAGAAGAGCGAGGCAGAGCTGCACGGCATCGAAGTGCCCTTGGTGGCGTGTGCCACTCCGACGGGCGCGGTCGCTACCTCGGGCGCGGTGGTGCCCGGAGCAGCAGGCGAATCCTTCATGGTCACGGTGCGAAACGACGGCAACACCTTACTGACCGCCGGCACGATCGATCTGTACCGAGAGGGCTCCAGCCAGCCGTTCTCCAGCGCATCCATCGGATTCGGAGTGAACGCACGCATGGCTTCGATCTACGATCCAGAGCTTGCCGAAGACGCTTCGGCCAACGATATGGCACACGTGAAGTACGCGCTCAAGACGCTGGGCGCACGTTTTGCAACGCACCCGCTGGTAGCCGACAACGGCAACGCCGTGCTGGCACCGGGTTGCACGGCACAGTTCCGTATGAGCTTCGCCATCCCCGAGAGTTGGAGCGACGAAGTGGGCAAACGCGTAACGCTGTATGCGAAGGCGCGTAATCTGGTGGCGCTCGATCCCGTAACGCTCGAGGAAATTCGACCGGGCGCAAACTCGGCGCTGGGCGCCGTACTGCACGAGCTTCATGTGCCCGACGCGGCATGCGAACGCTCAGAAGTTCAGGTCGGCGTATGCGACAGCGCGGATACGACGGGGCTTCACGATGCACCGATGACAGCAGACGACGATGGCGGCTCGAGTGGCGGCGGTACCGACGAGGGCGGCGGCTCCGGCGGAAGCAGCTCCGGCAGTGGCAAGGACCACAGCAATAACAAACGCTCCGGAAAAGCGGGCGCGCTCGCTGGCACGGGCGATGTCAACGCTCCCCTTACGGCAGCCGCTGCAGCACTCGCCGCGGCAGGCGCCGGCCTCATCGCCTACAGCGCCCGCCGCACGGCGCTCGAAACCGACACTGCCGATGAGGTCAATTCTGATAAGCCTCACTAGCTCTCAGTTACCTTTGCGAGAGACGCCGACTCGGCTCATCGAACATCAAAAGGGGCTGGCCCCGATAACTCGGAGCCAGCCTTGAGTCGCCTGACGTGAGAATCACAGCGCTACTTGAGCTTCAGAGCCTCCATCATGGGCACGGCGGCATCCCAATCGATCTTCCAGCCGATCGACACGCGGACGGTTTCACCCGTTGCGGGAGCCGTCGCAAACAGTGTATGGCCGTTGTCGGGACCGGTAAAGCGCAGCCACGTTATGCCGTTGCACTCGACCTGGTCGGTTGTTGTCTCCTTGCCTTCGTAGACCTGCTCTAGGCTTGCAACCTCTTCCTCCGGCGAGCGCGGGAAGATGCTGATGTTCAGGCGTCCTCCAGTCTCGTCGTGGAAGAAGTCTGCCTTTTCGCGCTCTTCGTCGGACGAATCCAGCGTGTACCCATCGGCGGCCTCGATGCTGTACGATGCGCAGTCGATGCCCGTTAAATCTGCCTTCTCGCCAGAATCGGCCACGCCGCCGGCCGCCTTGAACTCCTTGGTCTCGCATCCCGTGGTGTCAAAGTGCATGGCCTCATGATTCTTGGCGGGGGCATAAGCGTCTACGAACTCGACAGTGATGGGCCCGTAGTACGCCGTCTTGGGCGCCCAGAAATACACGTACTCAACGGTCTCGCCCGGGCCGATATCTGGCCTCTCGGAAAGGTCGATGCCCTCGTGCAGCTCATCGGGAGCCTCGCTTGCAACGTAGTCGAGCACGGCCGCCTTGTCGGAAGTAAACAACGGGTCGCCTGCCTCAAGATCGCCCTGGGCAGCATGCACGTTAAAGGAACTGAACGTCCTGTTCTTTGCGTTGTTGTTGGTGATCTTGATGTGCAGGTAAAAGCCGTCCTGCAGCTTGGCATCGCCGCGATAGAACGTACCGTGAGCCACCGACTCATAGGTAATGCCTGCTACCTCGACCGTCTGCGAATCATAGGCCTTGGGCTTTTCCTGCACAGGCGCGCTGCCACCCGAACTGCCAGCCGAGCCGCTCGGAGCACTACCGCCACAGCCGGCCACCGTACACGCCAGCACGGCCGAAAGCGTCACGGTGGGAATTCCTAACAGCAGCTTCTTCGTCATGGGCTTCATCATCCTCACCGCTCCTTTCGCTTGCACCTCATCCGTTGCCCAAGGCCTTCGTCGTCCCGTAGCATCGGCTTCCACTATGAGCGTATGACGAAACACGGCGCCGGCGAAGTGACCCGTGGCCCAAATAACGACCCACCAGCGTTCCTTATGGGCCAAAAGAACTCGCACATGCACGCCCCCGGCCCATAAAACGAGACGTCTGTCCCAATGTTCGATTCGATCCAACAATCCGCACGACACGTTTTCGACAACGTATCCAACCGCAAACGCAGCAAGACGCATTCGGCCGCCTTCAAATTTACTCGGGCAGAACCGACTCGGTTTTGTCCGAGTAAACTCGAGCATAAACTGATCCATGCGATACAATTAACTCGGACAAAACCGAGTCGGAAGGAACCGAGTAAGTGGAATTTATTGGCAGGGAGCGTGAGCTCGCCCGTATTAAGAAAACGCTCAAAGCACCCGAGCAGCGCAATGTTCTCATTTACGGCAGGCGTCGCGTCGGAAAAAGTGAGCTCATCAAGCAGGCGCTAACCGATTTGTCGGACGTCGCAACGGTCTATTACGAGTGCCGCCAAACCTCCGAGGCAGACAACCTCGAGAGTCTGTCCGTCCTTGTTGCTGAAGCGCTGAGCTTTCCTCCGCTCGCCTTCACAGGCATCCGCGAGCTCATCGAATTTCTGTTTGCCCAAGCTAAAGACAAGAACATTACCCTCGTTCTCGACGAATACCCCTACTTGAGAGATGCGGTTAAAGGCCTAGACAGCATTCTTCAGACCTCAATCGACGCCCACAGGGAAGACTCACGTTTAAACATTGTCCTGTGCGGCTCCTACGTTGAGATTATGAAATCCCTCATCGAGCATGAAAGCCCCCTCTACGGGCGAATTGATCTCGCGCTTGAGCTTAAGCCCATGGATTACTTTGACGCTGCGAAGTTCTATCCCGCGTTCTCGCCCGAGGACAAGGTGCGGCTCTATAGCGTTTTTGGCGGTATCCCCTTTTACAATCGCCTCATCGATCAATCCCAAAGCGTACGCGACAACATCATCGAGCTCGTCACGGAACCTGGCGCCCGCTTAGAAAGCGAGGTGCCGTCCTATCTCAACGCCGAGATCTCGAAGATGACCAACGCCAACGAAGTTTTCGGGGCTCTCGCACAAGGCTACTCCCGTTGGGGGGACGTGCTGGCACAGTCGCACGTCTCGAGCGGTCCGGCCATGGCAGACGTGCTCGACAAGCTCATGTCACTCGAAATCGTCCAAAAGCGTGCACCCATCAACGACCCTACGAACAAGCGCAAGTCTGGCTACTTTGTAGTGGATCCGCTTTCGCTCTTTTACTATCGCTATGTTTTCCGCAATGCCTCAGCGCGTCAGCTGCTCGACTCGGAAGTCTTCTATGATCGTCACGTCTTCCAAGACTTCGAGGAAAACTACGTTCCTCATATGTTCGAGGAGATCTGCCGTCAATACCTCGTGCGGCAGAACAGGACCGGCAAGATCGAACCGGCTTTCGACGCCATAGGCAAGTACTGGTACGACGACCCCGCAAACAAAACGAGCGGCGAATTCGATGTGGTAACGCAAGACCCCGAGGGCTACGCATTCTACGAAGCAAAGTTCCGCAAATCCCCCATCACGCAAAAAATGGTCGACGAGGAAATCGCCCAAGTCGAGGCAACGGGACTCAAGTGCCATCGCTATGGATTCTTCTCCCGTTCGGGCTTCGAAGCTGGCGAAAGCGATCGAACCGTCTTCATCGACCTGCCGCAGATGTTTGGATAGGACAGGACAGGTCCCTCCCGCATTCCAAGCATTCATTATCTAATCGAACGATTGTTCGATGGATTTCGTGTTGGTTGGAATCGTCTGTGGGCTGGGCTATGCTACCTTGACTATCTATATGACTAAAACGCAGCAAAGGAGCACCGAGAGAGCGAGTATGGCAAAAAACACCGCAAACTATGGTAACGACAGTATCCGCCAGCTCAAGGACGAGGAGCGCGTACGCCTGCGCCCTGCCGTCATCTTCGGCTCGGACGGACTCGATGGCTGCGCGCATGCCGCCTTCGAGATTCTGTCCAACGCCGTTGACGAGGCGCGCCAGGGCTACGGCAAGCTCATCACCCTTACCGCCTTTCGCGATGGCTCCATTCAGGTAGAGGACAACGGCCGTGGCTGCCCGCTCGACTGGAACCCCTCCGAGAAGCGCTTTAACTGGGAACTCGTCTTTTGCGAGCTCTACGCCGGCGGCAAATACAATAACAACCAGGGCGGCGACTACGACTTCTCGCTCGGTACCAACGGCCTGGGCTCGTGCGCGACCCAGTACGCCTCCGAGTACATGGACGTCACGGTTTGGCGCGATGGCAACAAGTACTCCCTGCACTTTAAGAAGGGCAAGGTTGTCGGCGCCAAGAAGAAGGCACTCGAGATTGAGCCCAGCGACGAGAACCGCACCGGCACCACCATCAAGTGGCGCCCCGATCTTGAGGTCTTTACCTCGATCAGCATTCCCCACGACTGGTATCGCGAGACCATGCGCCGCCAGGCCGTGGTCAACGCCAACGTGACCTTCCGCCTGCGCATCGAGGGCGACGATGGTGAGTTTTCCGAAGAGGATTTTTGCTATCCCAAGGGCATCGAGGACTATGTGCTCGAGAAGGTCGGTACCGACTACCTTACCGAGCCCTTCTTTATCGAGGCCGACCGTCGCGGTCGCGACCGCGAGGACCTGCCCGACTACAACGTGAAGATTACCGCGTGCATGTGCTTCTCGCGCACCTTCATGATGCAGGAGTACTACCACAACTCATCGTGGCTCGAGAACGGCGGTTCGCCCGAGAAGGCCGCCCGCAGCGCTCTGACCAGCGCCATCGATGCCTACATCAAGCAACAGGGCAAGTACAACAAAAACGAGAGCGGCATTAAGTGGCAAGACGTCCAGGACTGCCTGGTGCTGGTGACCAACTGCTTCTCCACCCAGACGTCCTATGAAAACCAGACTAAGAAGGCCATCAACAACCGCTTTATCCAGCAGGCTATGACGGCCTTCTTTAAGGAGCGCCTCTCGACCTACTTGATCGAGAACAAAGACGCTGCCAACAAGATCATGGAGCAGGTGCTCATCAACAAGCGCTCGCGCGAGAACGCCGAAAAGACGCGCCAGAGCATCAAGACCAACCTGCAGCAGAAGACCGACATGGCCAACCGCGTGCAGAAGTTCATCGACTGCCGCTCCAAAGATAAGAACCGTCGCGAGATCTACATCGTAGAGGGCGACTCGGCAGCAGGCGCCATTCGTACCTCGCGCGATGCCGAGTTCCAGGGCGTTATGCCCGTCCGTGGCAAAATCCTCAACTGCCTAAAGGAGGACTATCCACGCATCTTTAAGTCCGACATCATCATGGACCTCATGCGCGTGCTGGGCTGCGGCGTGGAGATCAAGGACAAGCGCATCAAAAACCTTGGTGCCTTTGACCTGGACAACCTCAACTGGAACAAGGTCATCATCTGTACGGACGCCGACGTCGACGGTTACCACATCCGCACGCTCGTGCTCACCATGCTTTACCGCCTGGTGCCCACGCTTATCGACGAAGGTTACGTGTATATCGCCGAGTCGCCGCTCTACGAGATCAACTGCAAAGAGAAGACCTACTTTGCCTACACCGAGCTCGAGAAGAACGGCATCCTCAAGGAGATTGGCGACCAAAAGTGCTCCATCAACCGCTCCAAGGGTCTTGGTGAGAACGACCCGGACATGATGTGGCTCACCACCATGAACCCCGAGACGCGTCGCCTGATCAAGGTGGAGCCCGAGGACGTCACCAAGATGGAGACCATGTTCAATCTGTTGCTGGGCAACGACGAGGCGGGCCGCAAGCGCCATATCTCCGAGCACGGCAAGGAATACCTGGACCAGCTGGACCTGCAGTAGCAGCAAATCGATAACGACGGCCCATAAGAAGTTCAAGAGGAAATCGTGGCAAAGAAGAAGACGAAGAACCAGCCAAAGAAAAAGCAGGTCAACGCCGAGAACGTTATCGGCCTGCACTCCGAGGTCACCGACCAGCCGATCACGCAGACGCTCGAAGTCAACTACATGCCCTATGCCATGAGCGTCAACGTCTCGCGTGCGTTCCCCGAAATTGACGGCTTTAAGCCGTCGCACCGCAAGCTGCTCTACACCATGTACAAGATGGGTCTGCTCAAGGGCGAGCGCCAGAAGAGCGCCAACATCGTGGGCCAGACCATGAAGCTCAACCCGCACGGCGATGCCGCGATCTACGAGACGATGGTGCGCCTGGCGACGGGCAACGAAGCGCTGCTTGCGCCCTTCGTGGAGTCGAAGGGCAACTTTGGCAAGTACTATTCGGGCGACCTGAGCTACGCCGCCTCGCGTTATACCGAGGCCAAGCTCTCCCCCATCAGCGCCGAGATCTTCAAGGACATCGACAAGGATCCGGTCGACTTCGTCGACAGCTACGACGGCGCCATGAAGGAGCCGCGCCTGCTGCCCACCACGTTTCCCAACATCCTTGTCTCGGCCAATAAGGGCATCGGCGTCGCCATGGCATCCGACATCTGCGGCTTCAACCTCAACGAGGTCTGTACTGCCACCATGCACTACCTGCAGGATCCCGACTGCGACCTGCTCGAGTACATGCCCATGCCCGACTTCTCGACCGGCGGCGAGATTATCTACCGTCGCGAGGAGATGGAGAAGATCATCGAGACCGGCCTTGGCAGCTTCCAGATTCGCTCCCGCTGGCGCTGGATTCCCGAAGAGCGCATCATCGAGGTGTACGAGATTCCCTACACCACCAAGACCGATGTCATCATCGAGCGCATCGTCAAGCTCTCCAAGGAGGGCAAGGTCAAGGAGATCGCCGACATCCGCGATGAGACCGACCTTTCGGGTCTGCGCATCGCCATCGACCTTAAGCGCGGCGTCGACCCCGACAAGCTCATGGCCAAGCTCTATCGCTCGACCACGCTGCAGGATTCGTTCTCGTGCAACTTCAACGTGCTGGTCGATGGTTACCCTCGCGTTATGGGCGTGCGCCAGATTCTGCACGAGTGGGTCAAGTGGCGTATTGAGTCCACGCGTCGCCGCATTAACTTTGACCTGGGCAAAAAGTCCGAGCGCCTGCACCTGCTGCACGGCCTCGAGGCGATCTTGCTCGACATCGACAAGGCCATCGCCATCATCCGCGGCACCAAGCTCGAAGCCGAGGTCGTGCCCAACCTTATGAAGGGTTTCGACATCGACGAGACCCAGGCCGAGTTTGTTGCCGAGCTTAAGCTCCGCAACATCAACGAGGAGTACATCCTCAACCGCACCAAGGACATTGCCAAGCTTGAGGGCGAGATTGCCGAGCTTGAGGAGATCCTCTCCAGCGAGGAGAACATCAAGAAGGTCATCAGCGACGAGCTGGCCGCGGTCAACAAGAAGTACGTGATGCCGCGCCGCACGGGCAGGATCGAGCCCCACGAGGTTATCGAGGTAAGCTTGGAGCCCGAGGTCGAGGAGTACCCGGTTACCATCATGCTTTCGCGCGATGGCTACCTTAAGAAGATGACGGACCGCGTGCTCAAGAAGGCCACTACGCTCAAGTACAAAGACGGCGACAAACCCTTTATCGAGTTTCCGTCCTCCAACACCCACGAGCTGCTGGTCTTTACCAACAAGAGCCAGGTATACAAGTGCAAGGTTGCGGCGTTTGAGGACACCAAGTCGGCCCAGCTGGGCTCGTATCTGCCCACCGACCTCGAGATGGAACCCGACGAGAGCGTCATCTGGGTCATCGACCCCGAGGACTACAAGGCCGACGTGTTGTTCGTCTTTGAGAACGGCCGCGTGGTGCGCGTCGCGCTTTCTGGATACGTCACCAAGACCAACCGCAAGCGCCTCAAGAACGCCATCTACGGCGGCAGCAAACTGCTGTATGCACAGGTGCTCAAGGAAGATCGCGACATCGCGCTGGTCTCGAGCGACTATCGCTTGATGAACTTCAACACGTCGCTACTCAAGACCAAGACGACAACCAACACGCAGGGCGTCCAAGCCTTTACGGCCAAGAAGGGCCGCTCGGTCACCACCGTCGGCACAACCGAGGAGATTCTTGGCGCCGGCGTCTCGGCCGAGAAGTTCACCGCACAGAGCCTGCCTTCTGCCGGTGCCCTCATGAAGGAAAACGACATGCCGAGCCTGTTTGACTAGGTGCCACGGCAACGAGACCGTTAGATACTTCTCAAAGCGACGAGGCCCGGAACGCAACGGCATTGCGCCCGGGACTCGTCGTTTTTCTTCTCAACTATTTTTTAACGCAGATAAATTGATTTCTGCTTATTTTTCTGCGTAAAAAATGTCAGCGTCACTGCTTCGATGCCCTTTGGTCAGCTGTTAGCAAAACTTGCAAAAATTAGCAAAACTTGCAAAAATTAGCAAAACTTGCAAAGGAGTCACCATGGAGTACAGCAAGAACCCCTTTACCCCGACGTTCGGAAGCGTCCCTCCCTTTCTAGCGGGTCGCGAGCATATTCTGCGTGACATCAACCGTGGCTTTATCAACGGCCCGGGAGATCCCAACCTGTCGACCATTTTTACGGGCGCAAGGGGAACGGGCAAGACGGCGCTTCTCTCGCTCCTTTCAGAAACGGCGCTTGAACACGGTTGGATCGCAGCAAATGTCTCCGCCATGCCAGGCATGCTCGAAGATATTATCGAGCGAACCAAAGAAGCCGCAGATAGCTACCTCTCACAGCCTCATGCGCGCATAAACGGCGTTCAAATTGGTCCAGTGGGCATCGATTGGACATATGCTCAAGAGGTCCAGGGCAACTGGCGCACACGCATGAATGGCATCTTTAAGCAACTCGAAAAACATGACATCGGACTTCTCATTACCATCGATGAAGTCACCGTCGATCTCGAAGAAATGCTTCAATTTGCCTCTGTTTACCAGCACTTTGTACGCGAAGGTAAAAAAGTTGCCCTACTCATGGCAGGACTGCCCTACAAAGTATCGGCGTTGCTGCGTAACGATTCCGTCTCGTTCCTCAGGCGTTCCCAATATCATCAGTTAGGACGAATCACTGACGTTGAAATTGCAAACGCGTTTCGCAAAACCGTTGAGGCCGGAGGACGTTCAATCACACCAGAAGCGCTCGAGAATGCTGTGAAGGCCGTCGACGGATTCCCCTACATGATGCAGCTCGTCGGATATCGCACTTGGGATGTTTCGGAGAACTCGCCCCAAATCAGTGCATCCGATGTCAAGCAGGGTTCCCTACTCGCACGCATGGAGCTGCGTGATCGCATTCTCGAAACGACCTATCGAGAGCTTTCCGATAAAGACATTGAGTTTTTACTCGCGATGCTGCCCGATTCTGGCCCCAGCAGGGTCTCGGAGATAGCCAAACGCATGGGCGTCGCCAGCAACTACGCAAGCCAATACAAACGCCGCCTTCTCGAGGACGGCGTCATCGGGGAACGTGGGCGTGGTCTCGTTGGCTTTGACATCCCCGCATTCAGGGAGTTCCTGAGCGAGAAAGTCTCCTAGCACGCGGAGATTGTCCATAAGGACATCAACGCATGGCAATCAGTAATCCTCTTGGTAAGGACAGCAAGCATTTCCACCAATACCGATTGCCATGCGTTCTTCTTGCCTTAAGAGAGCTTGCGAGCGAGCTCTCGCACCTCTTCCAACTTGGGCGACGATGCCATGCTGTCGCGCTCGGTCATACCGCTAACGGTGACAATGCCCTGGTCCTCCCACTTGCAGTACGCGCAGGTTGACTTGTACATAGCGATCGCCGCATCATAGACGCCCTCGCTGTGGCTATCGAGCAAAAGGGCCGTCTTGGTGAACGGGAAGCCCGTGGCACCGAAGGCGTACAGGCGGTCGATGGCGGCCTTCTCCTGCGCAGTGATATCAAACCAGTAGATAGGCGAAGCGAAGACAACCATATCGGCGCCTTTCAGCGACTCGATCACGTCGGCCATGTCATCCTTCTGCACGCAAGTGCCCTCGTGGGCGAAGCAATACTGACACCCCAGGCAACCAGCGATTTTCTTGCCGGCAACGCGGATGACCTCGACCGTATGGCCGGCCTCGCGCGCGGTCTCGGCAAACGCCTCGACCATGGTGTCGGTATTGGCGCCCTTACGCGGGCTACCACTCAATACAACGATATTCATAGGATTCCCTCTCCTTCATGCTGCAGGCGCGCAGCATGTTTTCTTGTAACCAAAACGAATGGAGTTAATCAATCGTCTCGTTTCAGCTACTCCCTCTCTTTAGAAGAATCGTTGCTGGAGACTTGGCATTAAATCAAGGCACGCCTTATTTCAGATACTCCTCAAAGAATGCCTTCAGCTTTCCAAACGGAATGATGTCCATCTGATCGTAAAGGTCGGTATGGCTGGCACCAGGGATAATGAGCAATTCCTTGTTGTCCCCGGTCAGCTTGCCGTACGCGGTTTCGCTGAAATAACGGGAGTGCGCCTTCTCGCCATGCACCAGCAGTACCGCAGAGCGAATTTCGCTGCTGTATTGCAAAATCGGCATATTCAGGAACGACAGCGAGGACGTCACATTCCAGCCACCGTTGGAGTTCAGGCTGCGGGGATGGTAGCCTCGCGGAGTTTTGTAGTAGGCGTAATAGTCCGCTAAAAACTGCGGCGCATCCTCCGGTAATGGATCGACCACGCCGCCCACCAGCGCATTGCTGCCGTTTTTATAGTCCTCGGTGCGCTGCGCGTTCAGCGCTTTCCGCTTTTCAAAGCGTGCCTGCTCGGAATCCTCGGCGTCAAAATAGCCGTTGGCGGTCACACGGGTCATGTCGTACATGGTCATAGCCGCGGTAGCTTTGATACGGGTGTCGATGGCCGCCGCATTGACCGCCATGCCGCCCCAACCGCAGATACCGATGATGCCGATACGCTCCGGGTCAACGCTTTCCTGCACAGAGAGGAAATCCACCGCTGCGCAGAAGTCCTCGGTGTTGATGTCCGGCGATGCCACATAGCGGGGCGTGCCGCCGCTCTCGCCGGTATAGGACGGGTCAAAGGCAATCGCGAAAAAGCCCAGCTCCGCCATCTTCTGCGCGTACAGACCGGAAGACTGCTCCTTCACAGCGCCAAACGGGCCACTGGCGGCGATGGCGGGCAGCTTGCCTTCCGCGTTCTTAGGCACGTACACGTCGGCAGCCAGCGTGATGCCGTATCGGTTGTGGAAGGTCGCCTTGCTGTGCTCAACCTTGTCGCTTTTGGGGAACACCTTGTCCCATTCCTGCGTCAGTTTCAACTGCTCCATGCCTAAGCCTCCTTGTCAGCCGCTTTAAGGTATTGCTCGTCGTCCACGGCCTCCAACCACTCGTTGGAGGCCTCCTCGCCCGGAACCTCCACCGCGAGATGGGAGAACCAGCTGTCAGGCACCGCACCGTGCCAGTGCTTTACGCCCGCGGGAATATTTACTACATCGCCAGGGCACAGCTCTTGTGCCGGTTTGCCCCATTCCTGGTAAAGCCCTCGACCAGCCACGCAGACGAGGATCTGTCCCCCACCGCTTTTGGCGTGATGTGTGTGCCAGTTGTTGCGGCAGCCGGGCTCGAACGTAACGTTGTAAATGCCGACCTGTTCGGTGGAAAGGGGCGCGAGATAGCTTTGCCCGATAAAGTACTTCGCAAATGCGTCGTTGGGGGCACCGATGGGAAAGGCCATCTCGTTTTGATGCTGCGCCTTTGCGTCGGCAGCGTCTTCGTCCGCCCAGACCTCCTTCGCCATGCGGAAGGCCGCCCATGCCTTGGGCCATCCCGCGTAAAATGCCGCGTGCGTAAGGATTTCCGCTATCTCCGTCCTGGTCACGCCATTGTTCTTTGCGGACATCAGATGGTATTGGAACGAAGAGTCCGTCAGCCCCTGTGCCATCAAGGCAACCACCGTCACCACGCTGCGGTCTCGAAGGGAAAGCCCGTCTTCTCGGCTCCACACCTCGCCGAACAGCACATCGTCATTGAGCTGTGCAAATTTGGGGGCAAAGTCCCCCAGGGCATCTCTGCCTGCCGTTTGTTTAATTGCCATGATCGATTTCCTCTTGTCGATGGTTCTGGACACAAATCTCTTTCCGCGCAGCCAAGTTGCCCGCCTAGATTCCCATGCCTATTCGTCGCGCCTGCTCCAGAGCAGGATGCCCGGCGATATTACCCACGTCGTTCACGCCGCCGGCGAAAACCGTTCCGGCAAGCGTGCGCCTTTGGCGAAAATCCCTTGCGCTCCCAATTTATATTGACGAGAATGAAGGTAATACCTAAACCTAACTTTAGGTCAAGGAGTAAATTCGAGATTTGTCCGGAGGGACCATGTACACAATCGGACAGGTGGCGGAGATGTTCGATCTGCCCGTTTCCACGCTGCGTTATTACGACAAGCAGGGATTGTTCCCGGAATTGGAGCGGACGTCCGGCATTCGCCGATTCGGCGATACGGAACTCGAGGCGCTTCGGGTCATCGAATGCCTGAAGAAGGCGGGAATGGAGATCAAGGACATCCGCCTGTTCATGGAATGGTGTGCAGAGGGTCCATCAACATACCCCCAGCGCAAGGCCATGTTCGAGGAGCGAAAGGCCCACATGGAGTCGGAAATCGCAAACATGAACCGTGCGCTGGATATGCTGAGGTTCAAATGCTGGTACTACGAGCAGGCGATCCAAGATGGCAACGAAGATAGAGTAAAGGCGCTGATTCCCGACAATTTGCCGGAAGAAATCAAAGATACCTACGATAACGCCCACGCTCAATAATGCCGCCCGATGCTCAAGGGGCTTTGGCAAGGGCTCTTTCCGAGCAGAACGAAAAAGAAAGCCTCCGAACCAGAGGGTCCGGAGGCTGTTATTCCCGTTATTTCGCTGGTGGCTTTGCTCTATGGCGACACCGAAACAACATCAGGCGGTACTCGACGGTATCAAAACGCGAGTTCAGAAGCAGGTTCCCGTTAATCCCGCTCAGTGACTAATCCAGTCCGAGTGTTGTCGATGCGTGTCGCGTCGTACCACCTAAGGGCCAATTCGTGCCCAATTTGGGCGAATCAGGCCCTTGATTCGCAATTTTGTGAATGGCTCAATTGATTCGCAAAACCGCAGGTCGCCTTTTTAATCACTCCCTAGTCTCCGCCGGGGTTCGTAGCGGGTGGCGTGAAAAGGGGTGATTCAAAGGGTCGGAGAGATGTCTATAGCGCAATCTTCTGGTATTGGCGCGGTGAGGGACTTCTCACCTCCATCAGTCCAAATCGTCAAGCTCCGAAAGACGTCGAGCCAGAGAAAAAGGACCTATTTCCCGTCATGGATTGGGTTTACCTGCATGACTAGAGCCCTGGTGTAATTGACTGGATCACCGTCCCGAGAACCGGTATCGACCTGCCTGTCCGCCAAGCTCCTTCTTCAGCTCCAGCCTAGCATCTGATTCGCGCCGCTATAAGCGAAAACCGAAGAGATGCGTCTTAGCCAAGAAAATAAGGTTAGCCTTATCTTACTTCATGATTCGTGTATTATAGTTAGATGACTCTAACTGTTTGGGGGCGACAGCCATGCACGAACGCGAGGGTTTCTGGGACAAGAACGCCGGTCGGTATGACCGTTTCATGCGAAACGACCGGGCGGCGTATGAGAAGATGTATGGGCTGATCCGGCCGGTAGTGAAAGCAAAAACCGTACTGGAGGTTGCCACCGGCACGGGGCTTATCGCAAAGAGCATCGTGAATGCGGCGGCGCACATCGAGGCTACGGACGCCTCTGCAAAGATGATCCTTGAAGCAAAGCGGGACAATCAATCCGCAAAGCTGCACTTTTCCGTACAAGATATGTTCCGCCTGCCCTATACACAGAAGTCCTTCGAAGTGGTGATCGCGTCCAACGCGCTTCACATAGTGCCGCATCCGGAAAAGGCCCTGCAAGAAATCAGGCGGGTGCTGAAGGACGACGGCGTGCTCATCGCGCCAACCTTCACCCACGCGGGAAACTCGGTTTCCGGCAAGGCAAAAGCTTTTTCATGAGTATGGCGGGGTTCCCCCTCCACAGCAGGTGGACAAGCGAGGAATACCTGCGTTTCCTGCGTCAAAACGGCTGGGCGGTGCAGAAAAGCGCGGTGCTGAAGGCCTCGTTCCCGCTGACCTATGCGGAATGCACGAAATCGGAGGGGCCAGATGTCGTTCTTTGAAAACACCCGCAAGCCCGTGGGCCTCGGCGGGAAACTTATGGTTGCCATGATGAATCTGGGCCACAGCCCTGTGGCGCGGTGGGGACTTCGATTTCTACGACTTGCGCCAAATGCCAAGGTGCTGGATTGCGGCTGTGGCGGCGGGGCGAACATAAAACGGCTGCTGGAAAAATGCCCGCATGGCGTCGTCAAAGGCATCGACTATTCGCCCGTCAGCGTGGAGAAGGCTAGAAAGCTCAACCGAACTGCAATTCAGGAGGGGCATTGCGCCGTTCTGCAAGGCAGTGTGGCGGATATGGTATTTGAGGACGTCATGCGGGCATTTTTGCATCCATCCTGCACATGGCAATAGGCATGACGGTCATAGCGGCTGTGCTGGCGGCGATTGTGACAGTTGTTATTCACTGAGGAAGAAACCTATGAAATGTAAAATTGAGAAAAACACCGTTCAGGAGACGCTGATCCTCCCGCTGTATTCCCGGAAGCTGTGTACGGAGCTGTACCCGAACCTTTATAGGGATGAAACAGCGGTTCGTCTGCTCGACCAGATCGACTACGACTTTTCAGAGGCAGAGAAAAACTCCCGTAGCCTGATGCAGCGCTTTGGTGCGCTGGAGGTGGCCACACGGCAGAGTGATCTTGCTTTCGAGGTGCGGGATTACCTGAAAGGCCACCCCAATGCGGCGGTGGTCAATCTGGGCTGCGGGCTGGACAACACCGGCAGAACCTGCGACAACGGTAGATGCAAGATCTACAATCTGGACTTCCCGGATGTGATCGCCTTGCGGCAGCAGCTACTGCCCGCCGGGGATCGGGAACAAAATATCCCCTGCGACCTGAAAGACACCGCATGGTTTGGCAAAATCGATGCCTCCGGCGGGGCGGTGCTCTTTGCCTCCGGGGTGTTCTATTACTTTCTAACCCAGCAGGTCCGGGAACTGGTGCGGGAGATGGCGGACGCTTTCCCCGGCGGTGTGCTGGTCTTTGATGCTGCCAATCGAACGGCAGTAAAGATGATCGCAAAAACATGGCTTAAGACTGCAAAAATCAAGGATGTGGGGGCATATTTTGCGGTTTCGGATGCCGCCAAGGAAATCGGCACGTGGAACAGCCGCCTGCAGGTCACAAGTCGCGGCTATATGCTGGGTTACAACGATTTGAGGGACCCTTCTGTCAGCGGCTTTTTCCGGTTTCTCGCAAGGGTCGGTGACAACGGGATGAAAATGCAAATCGTGAAAATAAGATTTTGAGTGGCAAAAATGAAGCGCGCTCACTTTGACGTTGAAGAAGACGGCTTTTACGGCACATATTGGGCGTGCAAGGACACGCGAGGGAGGCCGGACGTGGCCTTCCTCGTTTTTATTCATGGACTTTAGTCCGTGCCGCGCGGCATAGAAAGCCACCCGATCAGCGGGTGGAGGCCAATTTCCGCTACGCGACAAAAACCTTCCCCCTAGCATGAGGATTGTTCAGGTCATCATGCTAGGGGGAAGGTGATTGCTGTGGCCCAGAAAGCCAACAGCCTCGCGCACACGAAATGGCTGTGCAAGTACCGCCATCGCACCGAGGTCAAGCTCGTCGCCGCCATCGCCGAGAAGCACCCCAAGGTGCGCTTTGCCGTGAGCTGCACCTCGGCCTACGCCGACCTCTACGACCACATGGAGCAGGCCCTGCGCAAGCGCGTGGCCAACGCGGTGGAGGTCGTCCGCTCCGACATCAGCCCCGCGCTTCTTGTCCACACCGGTCCAAACCTCGTTGGTGTGGCGATCCAGGGACTCTAGCGGAGGCGGGGCGTCCTGCCCAAAAACAAATGCAAAAGACGAGCGCTTCTTGCCGCCCAATTGGCAAGAAGCGCTCGTCTTTTCTTAACGCGTTGTATGGCGGAGAGAGCGCAAGCTACGCGAGCGCCCTTCTTGCCAGCTCGGCCGCGCCGAGGATTCCTTGGTCGCCGCCGCAGCCCGGGGCGCAGATGTAGTTCTCTATGTCCTTAAGCTCGGCGGTCTGGATGTAGCCACCCAGATATTCAAGGGTCTTCTTGCGGACGATGCCGTAGAGCTGCTCCTGGTGCATCACGCCGCCGCCGAGGACGATGCGGCGAGGCGAGTACATGAGCACGAGGTTCGCGCACATCTGCCCCAGATAATCCCCCTCGAGCGCCCACACCTCAGCGTTGTCCGCGAGCTCGGCCGCGGGCTTTCCCCAGCGCGCGGCGATGGCGGGGCCGGAGGCGAGGCCCTCGAGACAGCTCGCGTGGCTCGGGCAGACGCAGCGTCCCTCCTCGGTGGGACGGGTCTTTACCAGCATGTGGCCGGCCTCGGGGTGCAGCATGCCGTGAAGGAGCCTGCCCGCGCACATGACGCCCGCGCCCACGCCGGTGCCGATGGTCACGTAGACGGCGTCCTCGAGCCCCTTGCAGCAGCCGAAGACCACTTCGCCGAGGCAGGCAACGTTCACGTCCGTGTCGTAGGTCACCGGAATCCCGAGGGCGTCGGCGAACGCGGCGCGAAGACCATAGCCTCGCCACGCGAGCTTGGGCGTCTGGAGGATGGAACCGTAGCGCTCATCGTTGGGGTCGACGCAGGTCGGGCCGAAGGCACCGATGCCCAACGCGTCCACATCGCGGGCGGTGAACCACTCGACCATTTGCGGGACGGTCTCGGCGGGCGTAAGCGTCGGGGTTTCCATACGGTCGAGGACCTCGCCGTCGCCGGACACCACGGCACAGACCATCTTGGTCCCGCCGGCCTCGAGGGCGCCGAGCCTCATTTGCTTTTCGCTCATGCGATCCTCCTTACAAAGGGGCGCCCGCAGTCATGGTCAACCGCGGGCGCCCATAACGTTGGCTTGTTTCGAGGCGACCCTACCTGGGCACGCGGTCCTGCCTTGCGGCAAACGGGGCGAGCACGGCGTGCGGCTCGCTTTGGTACCAGTAGGCGACGGTGGAGATGTCGTCCTCGCGCTCGTAGAGCTTGATGTCGTCGTTGCCGAGGTCCTGGAACGTCACGCGCAGGTCCTCCTTGAACGAGATCGGGTCGGGAAGGTGCCACCTGTAGAGGCCGTGCCTGGGCAGCGCGTCGTCGTTGGTCGCGAGCATCGGGTTCGGGTTCGGCTTGCCCGCGCTGAAGCGGTCGCGCGTGGCGTCGCGCGTCGAGCGGTACGGGTAGCCGGCGAACAGCGTGTTGAAGCACTGCGCCTCGGGCAGCGCGTGGGGCGGCCTGTCGAGGAAGGCCCAGGCACCGCCGAAGTAGTCCTCGGCTCCCGTCGAGGTGACCGTAGGGAACTCCTCGTCGCCGTCGAGGAAGAACTTCATCTCGCCCTCGCCCCACCAATAGCGCTCCAGGGCGCACAGGGCCATGTAGGTGCCGACGTAGTAGCCCTTACCGCGCACGCCGTCGAGCACGGTGTAGTCGACGCCCCTGCGGGTGCTGCGCTCGCGGTTAAAACGGGCGTGGAAGTACATGGCGTCGTCCGGCACGTCGGTGAGCGCGTAGTTGAACGTATAGAAGATGTACTTAATGAACCCGGGGTGCTCGCTCGTAAGCGTGACCTTGGCGTGCTTCCTGAAAGGCATCTCGAAGTAGCAGTTCATGCCGCCCGTCGGGTTCACGCAGATGGGCATCGAGTTGACGATGGCGCGCTCACCGAAGCCGTTGCAGAAGAAGTCGCCGACAGGGCACTCGACCGAGGGGGTCTCCTCGTCGTCCCAGTAGAAGCGCAGTACGAGGTCGCGCATGACGAAGCTGCCTGCGGCGGTCTTGTCGGGGACGGTCATCCAGATGTGGCGGATGATGCCGGGGCCCTCGATGTCCGCGAGCGTGATGGTCTCGCCGGACTCAAGGGGCACGCAGCACGAGCCCTTGCGGCCGACGCCGAGGTGGCTGGCCGACATGGCGGCGCGGCCCTTCTCGCCCGTGATGTTCTCGGGGGTGATGGCGCGGCTTTCCTCACCGCCGTGCATCCACACGTCCTTAAGGTACTCTCTCATCGTCGACCTCCTCTATTCGTCGTCTTCGCACTCGGCGGAACTGGCACCGTTCACGTAGACGATCTGCTGGCGCGCCTCGTCGACGAGGGCGTCGAAGTCGAGTTTCTCGTCGGGGCGCGCGAGCGCGACCGTCATGGCGAGCGGGAGGTTGACACCCGCGATCACGTGGATCCGGTCGGAGGCGAAGCGGGAGAAGCGCTGGTTCACGCTGCCGCCGAGCGCGTCGGTGAGGACGACGACCTCGTCAGTGCCCGAAAGCGCCGCCTCGACCGCCGCGTCGAGCCCCTCGCCGTTGTCGTTCACGTAGGCGCACACGGCGTTGATGGCGTCGCTCTTACCCGTAAGGAACTCGAGGGTGTCCTTGAAGCCCTGGGCGAGAAGGGAATGGCTCGCCACAACTATCTTTCTCATTGATTCACCAATCTCTTGGGTCGAAGCTAGGCGAGGATGCCGGCGGCGGAGGCGACCATCGCGAGGACGATCACCACGAGGATGAGGGCCGTCATGCTCGCGTTCTTCTTGGTAAGAAGGTAATACGCGCTTCCCGTGATGGCGGCGGGGATCATGGCAGGCAGGATCTTGTCGAGCAGCGGCTGAATCTCCATCGAGACGTCGCCGAAGCTGAAGCTAATCGGGCAGGTGACGCCGATGACCGAGGCGATGAGGCAGCCGACCACGGTGAGGCCGAGCACGGAGGCGGCGGCAGTGAGGTTGGGAAGCTTCTCGCTGAAGTCGGTGACGAGCTTCACACCCTGCTTGTAGCCGAACTCGAGGGCGTGCATGCGGACCCAGAAGATGGCCAGGATGAGCGCGAACCAGATGCCGGCTCCCACGGGGTTGCCCTCGATGGCCATGTAGGCGGCGATGGAGCCCATGATGGTCGGGATCATGGTCATGAGCAGGGAGTCGCCGACGCCGGCGAGCGGTCCCATGGTGCCGATCTTCAGGTCTTGGACGGCGTCCGCCGCCGCGAGGCCGTCACGCTCCTCCATGGCCACGCAGGCGCCGAGGATAATGGCGGCGAGCCAAGGCTGGGTGTTGTAGTAGCGGAAGTGGTTGTTGAGCGCTTGCTTATAGTCCTCGTCGTTCGTGTAGATCTTCCTCAGGATCGGCGAGAGGGCGTAGGCGACCGAGGCGCCCTGCTGGGTCTGGTAGTTGAAGGTGCACACGCTCATGAGCCAGCGCCAGTTCGCGTTGCGCAGGTCCTTCTTGGTGACCTTATAGCCGGAGGGCTTGCCCTCGGCGGCGGTGATGTTCTCGTTTTCCATGGTTACTCATCCTCTCCGATGAAGGCGTCTGCGGAAGCGTGGGCGGTGAGCTCGGCGTCCTTCTCGGCACGCTGATAGAACGCGATCGCGAGGGCAACGCCGACGATGGCGGCACCGATGATGGGCACGTTCAGGAAGGCCGAGAGGAAGAAGCCGGCGAGCAGGTACTGGAAGTACTTAGCGGTGGGCATGTAGCGAAGCAGCATGGCGATGCCGACGGCCGGGAGCATCTTGCCGGCGAGGGTGAGGCCGGAGAGGAACCACTGGGGCATGACCTCGAGGAGCCAGTTGACGGCGGGCTGGCCGAGCGTCACGGAAACAAAGACGGGCAGGGCGGCGCACAGACCGAAGAGCGCGGGGCAGACCCACAGGATGGCGTTCATCTGCTTGAACTTGCCCTCGTTGCAGAGCTTCTGGGACTTCTCCACGACGAAGCCGTTGAGGATCTTGGCAATGACGTCGAGCTGGATGCCGAGCATGCCGACCGGCAGGCCGATGGCGAGGCCCGTGTCCGAGCCCAGGGTCACGCCGTAGGCGGTGGCGATGATGGCCATCGTGCCGTAGTCGGGGATCGAAGAGCCGCCGAAGCCCGCGACGCCGAGCTGCATGAGCTGGATGGTGCCGCCGATGACGAGGCCGGTCTGCCAGTCGCCCATGACGACGCCGGTGATAAGACCCCAGAAGACGGCATAGTTGACGAAGATCATCGGGATGCCGTAGTAGTCCACGTGCTTGATGAAGGCAAGTAGGGTCAAAAGGACGACCTGCAGGATAGTGAAGTTGACCATGATCCCTCCTTAGATGAGGTCGGCGACGGAGACGGGCTTGTCGGCGGGCACGAACTGTGCCGTCACCTTGACGCCGCGGGCGATGAGCGCCTTGTAGCTCTGGACGTTCTCGGCGGAGGCATAGGCGCGCTGGGTGAGCTGGACGCCGTCCTCCTTGACAAGAGAGCCGCCGACGATCAGCGACGGGAACTCGACGCCCGACTCGGCCAGGTGAAGCATCGTCTCGGGCTCCTTCGCGATGACGAAGACCTTCTCGCGGTCGTACTTGCCCGCCGCGAAGTTCTTGAGCGCGGTCTCCTCAGAGATGATCGAGACGGCCATGCCCGCGGGGCGCGCCATCCTCATGGTGGACTTCAGGACCTCATCGCCGGCGACCTTGTCGTCGATGACCATGACTCGGGTCGCGCCCGACACCGGGGCCCACTGCGTCACGATGATGCCGTGAAGCAGGCGATTGTCGATTCGTGCCATAACAACACTCATGTTTGCTCCTATCAAATCAAGTCTTACGTTCGGTACTGCCTTGGCGCTATCCGGATTCGCGCCGGGCAAGGGGTTATCGGATTATTGAAGACGCGCGGTCAGCTCGTGACGGCGCGGGGGGGTCACTCGTCGAACAGGAGGCTCGAGGAGCCGAGACGCTCCTCTCGCGCCGGGGCGGCGCTCACGCTGATGTAGTCGAAGACGTAGGCGATCTCGCTTACAGGAACCTCCACGCGATAGCGCGTCGAGATGCTCGAGAAACTCTGCCTGAAGGACTCGATGAAGTCGGTGTGCTCTTCCTCGAAGCGATCCTGGCCGACGTAGGTCTCGATGGGGTTGCGGGTGACGAGGCGCTCAACGAGGCAACAGAGGTGAACGTACAGCCCGATGATGGCGTTGCTGCCGATCTTCTCGCCCGTTCTGCGCTGAAGCTCGTGCACGGCGCTCTCGATCTCGTGGAATAGCCGCTCCGGGTCGAGGATGGTGATGGAGCGGATAACGTTCTGCAGCGTCATGTTCGAAAGCAGCTTCTCGTGGAAAGAAGAGAGCTCGGAAGCGTCAAGCCACCTGCCGAACACGGCATCGACCTTCGAGGCGGACGCCGTCGACATAATGTCTTCGAGGGCGACGAAGGGAACGGAGGCAATCCCGGGGTCTCCCGTGCCGATGACGGCGCAGACGCGGTGCTCGGAGAAAACGGCGTCGTTCGACCCGTTCGTGACGAGCTGCTTGAAGGGCCTCGTGAGCAGGCGTGCGCCTATGGTGCGCGGGAGGCTCTGCGAGACGAGCTGGCGTATCCTCTCCGCGGCGTCGACCCCGGACTCGGAGCAGAAGACGATGGCGTCCTCACGGTTGACGCGCTCGATCACCTTGCAGTGCGTCACGCACACGGCGGTCGCATCGCCAAGAACCTCGGCGATGGACTTGCCGCCGAGCAGCCCGGACCCGATCTCGAGCGCGAGCCCGGTGGAGACGTTGTTCACCACCCCGATGGTGGAGTCGGTAACGTTCTCGAGGGCCTTATAGGCCTCCTCCAAAGAGCCCATGTCAACAAGAAACACGACCCCAGTGCAGTACGAGTGACGGTCGACGAGGCGCTGGAGCGGACCGACAATGTCCTTCAGCTGCTGGTCGTAGGGCATGTCGACCGCCTCGTACACATGCACGCCGAGCATACGGTTCGCCGCGTCGGCGATGCTCGTCGCCGTCGAGTAGCCGTGTGACAAGATGACGCAGAGCGTCCGAAGGGCCTTCGCGTCGCGAGACTCCGATGCGACGCACAGCGTCAGAAGCGTCTTCGTGAAGTGATCGAGCGAGATTCCGAGTGCCCCTTCCATGTCTGCGGCGACCTGATCGGAGACGCTCGAGGCAAACGGCAATTCGGAGGTCACGACGCCAAGGAGATGGGAGATTTGCTCCGCACAGGCAGACTTTCGCTTAGCCAGGCCGATGCCCGGCCACAACTGCAGGCAAATCTCCTGGGCCAGTAGAAAAGTGACCTTCCTCGAAAGCTCGATGCCATAAGAAGAGCCTGCGTCGGCAAGGACCGCGCCCACGACGCGCTCGAAGGCGCGCGACCTCGATGAGGCGACGCCGTGGCCGAAGATCAAGTGATCCTCAACGCCGCGCACAGCGGAGACAGCTTGCGAGACGAGCTCGGAGACAGAGAGCTCCCCGGCGCAGAATCGCTCATCGAGAGAGCACAGGGCATCGAGCGCCTGCTCGACCGGCCCTGTGCTCTCGGCGGTATCCAGGGACGCGTCGATCAGAGCGCCATCGTCGGGCTGTTGATCGATCTGCGCGGAGGAGAGGAGCCCGCTGGGAAGAAGATACGGGCGAACGACGACGTAGTCGCCCTCGCGATTGAGGAACGCTTTGGCGCAGCAGTTCGTCACGCAGGCGCGCAAGCCGGCGATGTTATCGGAAAAGTCCGCGTTCACGAGGCAACGGTATGCGCCGCGGCTGATCTTCACATCAGAACCGATTCGGCACCCCTCGCTGCGCAGGAAGCTCAAGATGAGATCCTCGCGCTCCTCGGGGGTCCGCTCCTTGAGTGAGGGGACGCGGGCACAGACGGGCATTTTGCTGTAGGCCGAGGAAACCTTCAGGTCATCGGCGGAAAGCGCCGTCGAAAGAACGAGGCGAGCGCGCGGCGCATCCTGGGAGGCATCGAGCCCGAGGGCCGTCGCAAGGCAGTGCTCCATCGCAGAGGGAGAGAGTGCCTCGATGCCGTTGACAAAGACCACACCCCCGCGCGATTTCGCGATCGACTCGTCAAGAAGCCCGTTGAACGAGGCGGCGTCCGGGACCCCGGCGCAGTCGATGCGCACATAGGAGGAGTCGCGGGACAGCAAGCCCTGGTTCTTGCCGTACTCGTACACAAGGCGAGAAAGGAAAGACTTACCGACACCCACGCCGCCGCTCAAGAGGATGGGCAGGCCAAACGGAGGGTACTGAACCGCAGCCTTGCACTGCTCGACAACGGAGCTGAGGCTCAGGTCGAAGCCCACGGCACGCGCGAAGTCGCGGTGATCGGCGATTCCCGTCGCCTGGATGAGGTCGGCGAGCGAGGCGTACTCGCTTGCAGAGAGCTTTACCTGAAAACGCTTCTGGAACGCGCGGCGATGAAAATAACGGACAGGCCTGCCCGCCACCTTAACCACAAGGCCGGCGCGAACAAGGTCGTTGAGGTACTGGCTCGCCAGACTCCTGGAGATGATGAGTGTCTCGGCGATGTCGGAGGTGGACAGACGGGCAAGGTCGTCGAGCGAGACGGCAGAGGTGAGGGCCTCGAGATGCTCGAGAATCCTGTCCCTCATGTCGACGGGCTTCTTTGCCAAGCTGTCCTGTGCGGTCTTGTCCATGACTTCTTACCTCCTTGTACAAGGAGTATAAGGGGAACACAGAGAACGGAAGGGGGCGCGTGGGGGAATCAACAGCCCCGAGGAGAAGTTCACCACTTGAGGGGCAGAAAACAACGGCCATTGAACATTCAGGGCCGACGCTCAACACTTCGGCTCGACACTTCGCTTTGGAAAGGGCCCTGCGCGATGGTGCAGCCCTCCATCTCGCAGCACAGGTCGCCGAAGGTCGCGAGGATGCGCTCCTTCTGTTCCGTGGGCGAGACGGCTCGGTGGGCAAGGTCCTCTCAAAAGGGGTCGTCCGACGCCGCAAGACCTCGATGACCGACTACCGCCTCGAGCAAGTGGCGGATTACCTCTGCATCATCGAACTTGCCTTGGTCAAGTGCGAGGCCAAGGAGAACGGTAAGACGTACAACAAGTTCTTCGGAGGTATAGGCTCTTTCAAGAGGAACTGGCTCAAGCAAGCCCGCAGCAAGCGGATATAGCTGGTCTCGCGGTTTCGCAAGGAAAGGTCGGTTCTCCTCTGGCGAGGAACCCCGGGCGACGTGCTTCGAGCAGCGGAAGCTGAAGCGCAAGCAGAAGCAGCGCGGGCATTGATCGGTGCCGACATGGGCCCAGACGTGAACAGCGCTACGTCCCCTGTTCACGGGGCGCGAAACCGCAAAGGTTGCACAGAGGTTGCAAAATAAGAAGCCCCCGACCTGTTTTCGCAGGTCAGAGGCTTGAAATCAACGAATATCGTTTATTCCCACTCGATCGTCGCGGGCGGCTTGGATGTGATGTCGTAGCACACGCGGTTGGCGCCGGGGACCTCGGCAACGATGCGGCCAGAGATGCGGGCCAGCACGTCGTAGGGCAGCTTGGCCCAGTCGGCGGTCATAGCATCGCTGGACTCAACGGCACGCAGAATGATCGGGCGCTGATAAGTGCGCTCGTCGCCCATAACGCCAACGGACTTGATGTCAGGCAGGACCGCGAAATACTGCCAGCAGCTGTGCTCGGAGTTGCGCTCGCCGGTCTGCTCAAACAGACGCTGGTTGTAGGCGTCGAGCTCCTCGCGCACGATGGCGTCGGCGTTCTTGAGGATCTCGAGCTTCTCCTTATCGACCGCACCGATGATGCGGATGGCCAGACCCGGACCCGGGAAAGGCTGACGGAACACGATGTGACCCGGCAGGCCAAGCGCCAGACCAAGCGCGCGGACCTCGTCCTTAAAGAAGTGGTCGAGCGGCTCAATGAGGTCGAAGTGCACGCCCTCGGGGAACGGGATCAGGTTGTGATGGCTCTTGATGGTGGCCGTCTTACCGCCCGTCTTGCGAGCGCCGGACTCGATGATGTCGGGGTAGATGGTGCCCTGAGCCAGATACTTGACCGGCTTGCCATCGGTCTCGAGCTGCTGCGCCACGGCGAAGAACTCTTTCCAGAACTGCGTACCGATGATGCGGCGCTTCTCCTCGGGCTCGGTGACACCAGCTAGAAGCTCGGCATAACGGTCCTCGGCGTGGACGTGGATAAAGTCGACGTCAAACTGCTTGGTGAAGACCTCCTCCACCTGCTCGGGCTCGCCCTTGCGCAGCAGACCGTGGTTGATGAACACGCAGGTCATCTGCTTGCCCACGGCACGGGCGCCCAGGGCGGCCACGACGGAGGAGTCGACGCCGCCGGACAGGGCCAGAATCACGCGGTCGTCGCCGACCTTCTCGCGGAACTCGGTCGTCATGGTCTCGACCAGGTTGTCCATGCTCCAGTTGGGCTCCAGGCCGCAGATCTCAAACAGGAAGTTGCTCAGCAGCTGCTGACCATACTCGGAGTGCTTGACCTCAGGGTGGAACTGCGTGGTGAAGATCTTGCGCTCGGGGCACTCCATCGCAGCGACCGGGCACACGTCGGTACTGGCGGTAACGGTAAAGCCCTCGGGCACCTCGGAAACGGCGTCACGGTGGCTCATCCACACGGTCTGCTCCATGGGCGTGGAGTTAAAGAGCTTGGCGCCGGCCGTGCGCGTGATGGTGGCGCGGCCGTACTCGCCCACCTCGGAGTGGCCGACCTTGCCGCCGAGCGTCACGGCCGTAATCTGATGGCCGTAGCAAAAGCCCAGGACGGGAAGGCCCAGGTCAAAGATGGCAGGGTCGATGGACGGAGCGTCCTCGGCGTACACGGAGGCCGGGCCGCCAGAAAGGATGAGCGCAGAGGCGTTCATCTCGCGAATCTCGTCGGCCGAAATGTCGCAGGGGACAATCTCGGAATACACGTTGAGGTCGCGGACGCGACGGGCAATGAGCTGACCGTACTGCGCACCAAAGTCGAGTACGAGGACCTTTGCGGAAGCCTTTTGATCCATGGTTTCCCCCTCTTGTTGGCGGGGAGCCGGTGCCCACCCGCGTGAATGAACAAAAATAACTTTCATAGTGTACACGTTATATGGGGTTTCTCGTCCCTCGCAGCCATCAGCGCACGGCAAACGCACGACCTGGCCCCTATTTGACGGCGATTGAAGTGTTACCAAACGTTACAGATGATGTAATACGTTTGAACATTGGACGCCCTGTGCCACAATACTGCCGAACGACTCCGCCTCTGTGGCGGCAAATACGATAGGAATACCAGCATGAAGCGCATCCTTCTCATCGCCACGGGCGGCACCATCGCATCGACCGAGGACGGCAACGGCCTCTCCCCCGCCCTGACCGGTGAGGAGCTCGCCCAGAGCGTCCCCGAGATCTCGGGCCTCTGCGAGCTCGACGTGGTACAGCCCATGAACATCGACAGCACCAATATGCGTCCCAGTGACTGGATGCGTATCCGCGACGTCATCGTCGAGGGTTATGCCGACCACGACGGCTTCGTGATTCTGCACGGCACCGACACCATGAGCTACACCGCGGCAGCGCTTTCCTACCTGATTCAGGACAGCCCCAAGCCCATCGTGCTCACCGGCTCGCAAAAGCCCATGGGCAACCCCTTTACCGACGCCAAGCTCAATCTGTACCAGAGCCTGCTCTATGCGCTCGACGAGCACTCGCACGATGTGTCGATTGTGTTTGGTGGCGTCGCCATTGCCGGCACGCGCGCCCGCAAGCAGCGCACCATGAGCTTTAACGCGTTCATTAGCGTCAACTATCCGCCCATTGCCTACATCCGCAACGACCGCATCGTGCGCAACGGGCTCCACGGCACTCATCAGGGCGAAAACCCGGTGCGTTTCTACGACAACATCGACCCGCACGTGTTTGTCCTTAAGCTTACGCCCGGCGTGAACCCGGGTATCCTGGACGCCCTAGCCGATAGCTACGATGCTGTAATTCTTGAGACCTTTGGCATTGGCGGTATTCCCGAGTTTGGCGAGTCCGGCGAGTCATTCCAGGAGGCGATTTTCCGCTGGGTCGATTCGGGCCGCACCGTCGTTATGACCACGCAGGTCCCCGAAGAGGGCCTCGATCTGGGCGTTTATGAGGTCGGCCGCGCTTATGCCGATCATCCGGGCATTCTGCGCGGCGATGACATGACCACCGAGACGCTTGTGGCCAAGACCATGTGGGCACTCGGCCAGTCACGCGATGCCGCCGAAATCCAGCGCCTGTTCTACAGCCAAGTCAACCACGACCGTATCCCGATGGTGTAATTCAGTTTTCGACGGGTATCCCCTATTCGATGCCCTCGAGAAGCTCCGATACCGTCATGCCAAGCGCGGGCGCGATCTTAAATAAAACCTTGAGCGTGAAATTTGCCGTCCCATCTTCGATTCGGTCGAGGTAGGGTCGGCTGATTCCTGTCGCCACGCAAAAATCGACCTTGGAGATACCAAGGGCCTTGCGCGTCCGCTCAACTCGCTCGCCAAGAATCTGTTTCGCATGCTCTTTCATGCAGACGAGTTTGAAATGGAGCAAAACAAAAACGTAAACTATAGTTTACGTTTTGCCGAATATACAGGAGTTTTCTATGTCGGCTTGCTCAATTTGCATGCGTCAGAAATCACGCTGCTCAGACGGCGCGCAGCCCAAGCTTGTCGTCGTTGAGGCCGAATGCCTTTCCCCGGACGAACGCACAGCCTTTACGCTGCTATCGAGCCGTGTTGCGACCGCACTGCTCCCCGACCCGGCGAGAGGCGAGCTCGCCGCTCAATGCCGAACGCACGGCTGCGCCCTTGACCAGGCCGTAGCAATAGCAACCAGCCAACGCGGCCTGCCGCTCCTTTTAGAAGCCGGCATAGCACTCGCCCTTCGCGGCGCCGGATACGAAAACGAGGCCGCCGCCGATGCAGTCTTTCAACCACGATCGAGCGGCGGCCTCGCAGCAGCCATCGAATATGCTTGCAGGCTCGTTGTCTAAAAGGACAAGCTAGAAACCAAAGCCAAAGCCCGTTCCGGTAATCGCCGAGTACATAAAGTAAACGTTGATCACGTTGAGGAACACACCCGTGATGCAACCGTTGCGCAGGTAGCGCTCGCACACGATGCGCGCCATGGCGGCGGAGTCGTCATTGTTCTTGGCTTGGCGTCCCGCCGTAAAGTACGTCGCCACGCTCAGCAGCAGATTGAGTACCGGCAGTGCCAGCAGCTCGTAGCTCTTACCCCAGCGCGTCACCTCGCCGGCGGCGTTAAACTTCGTTGCCACCTCGGAGCCAATGTTGGGGATAACACACGCTGCAACCACCAGCGGAATCACCGCAAGTACGAGCAGCGCAATACCCATGTAGCCAGCTTTTTTGCCATATTTAAACATATGCGTCGTCCTTACACGTTAAAGCGGAAGTGCACGACGTCGCCATCGGCCATGACATAGTCCTTGCCCTCAATGCGCAGCTTGCCGGCGGCCTTGGCGCCCTGCTCGCCGCCGAGCTCGATGTAGTCGTCGTAGCCAATAACCTCGGCCTTAATAAAGCCGCGCTCAAAGTCGGTGTGGATGACACCGGCGGCCTGCGGGGCGGTCGCGCCCTGACGCACCGTCCAGGCCTTGACCTCCATCTCGCCGGCCGTAAAGAACGACTGCAGGCCGAGCAGCTTGTAGGCAGCCTGAGCGAGCACGTCCAGGCCGGGCTGCTCCAGGCCTAGGCTTTCCAGGTAGTCGGCAGCGTCCTCGGGATCGAGCTCGGAAAGCTCGGCCTCGATCTTGGCGCAGATCGGCAGCGGCTTGACGCCGTCGATGGGCGCCAGGTCCTCGTTGAGCATATCCTCGTCCACGTTGGCCACATACAGGATGGGCTTCATGGTGAGCAGGAACAGCCCCTTGGCGGCGGCACGCTCCTCGTCGGTCATCTCCATGGATGCGGCGCGCTTGCCCTCGTTGAGCCAGGCAAGCAGGCGCTTGGCAACCTCGAACTTGGGCATGAGCTCCTTGTCGCGCTTGGCCTCCTTCTCGAGCTTAGGCAGCTGCTTCTCGAGCGTGCCCATGTCGGCCAGGATGAGCTCGGTCATGATGGTGTCGGCATCGCCGGCGGGATCGACGAACTCGCCCGTGCGGCCCACCTCACGCATGACGTTGGGGTCCTTAAAGTAGCGCACGACCTCGCAGATGGCGTCGGTCTCGCGAATGTTGGCCAGGAACTGGTTGCCCAGGCCCTCGCCCTCGTTAGCGCCCTTCACCAGACCTGCGATGTCGACGAACTCGACCGTCGCCGGCACAATGCGACCCGGGTTAACGATGTCGGCAAGCTTTTGCAAGCGGCTATCGGGCACGTCGACGATACCCACGTTGGGGTCGATCGTGGCAAACGGGTAGTTGGCGGCAAGGCCGGTCTTTTTGGTAAGCGCGGTGAACAGCGTCGACTTGCCCACGTTGGGCAGGCCCACGATACCGATGGAAAGGGACACGACAGCTCCTTTTGGTACAGGTACTTCAAACCGTATAAGTATAGCGCCGCCGCAGCATCCGGGCGAATCCGGACACCGCGGCGGCGCAAATGAAGCAGAGATAGAGCTCGCTGACTAGTCCGCGAGCTTCTCCACCTGATCGAGCATCTTGTCAAGCTTGGCCTTTGCCTCGGCCTTGGCCTTCTGGGCCTCTTCGTGGGCCTTGGCCTTCTGAGCGGCCTTTTCCTCGGCCTCGGGGTCGACAACGACCAGATTGGACGCATCGTGCTCGACCAGCTTGAGCGCATGCTCGGGGCACACCTTGACGCAGGCTCCGCAACCTAGGCAATACGTGGACTCCAGTGCAAAGCGACCGCTTCCCACCAAATCGCAGGCAAACGTGGGGCACACGTTGACGCACTCGCCGCATGACGTGCACTTGTCAAAATCGCATTCCGGTGTGCTCACCTGCATATTCTGGGCAAGCTCGGGGTGGTTCTGCAGCGTCGAGAGCACCAGCTGCCGCCCGTGCGTGAGCGAACGGCGACGCTTGGTCGTCGTGGTGCCGCACATGGTGTTGAGCGTGCGCTCGAGCTGCGTGATCTGGTGACGGTGAGCCTTCAACTTCTGCGTCACCGAGGCCAGCGCCGCCGTCGCCGGATTGAGCTTGGTCACCGTCAGGCCCGTGGTGCGGGCAATCTTATCCATGTACTCCTTGCGCTCGTACTCGCGGCGCTTATGGCATTTGAGGCTCTTGGGGTCGACCTCCAGGCCCATGCCCGTACCCGCCCACTCCTCGGCGGTAGCAATGGCCTCGCCCAAAATGTCCTCGCCACCGGTGTTGCGGCACTTATCGCACACGCCCAGTGGCAGGTAGACGCTCACGTTGGGATAGTCCGCCAGTACCGAGAACCAGGTCTCGGCCGTAATATCGCCCACGCAGGCAACGACGACCTCGTTTTCGCGCGGCATGCGCTTGAGGGCGCGTGTGCAGGTGACGTAGGCGGTCTCGTGGCTCGTAGCAGCGGAGACGATATCGTCATACAGGTTTTTAGGCGCCAGGCGCGGCGAGATGATCGCCTCGGTCGGACAGGCAGCGGCGCACAGGCCGCACTTGCGACAGGAGTCGAGGATCTCGATGGCGTCTTCCTCGACCTCGATAGCGTTGACCGGGCACACGTCCATGCACGCGGCGCAACCGCTCTTTTCGTTTTTGCAGGTCAAGCACGGAATGGTGTTGCCGCGCGGGCGCTCCTTGTAGTCGGCAGGATTCCACTGCGACGCCGACGGATCGAGCGCATCGGTCACGCCGCCAAGCGGGTTTTTAAGAAAGTCGAAACCCTTGCTGATCTCGATAATGTCATCAAACAGATCGTGTTCCTGCGCCATGCGCGGCCCCTCCCTGAGCAGTGCAAACAAGCAAGAGATAATGATACGCTATCGGCCCACACCTCGGGCAAATTACACGCGGTGCACCTTGAGGGAAATAACCCATGGCCTATCGCCGCCCCGATTGCACAAGGTCAATCAAGCGCCAAGCTATGCCTCGCACATGAGCTGCACGAGCTTCTGTTTGGTCACCTTGGCCTGCTCGTTGGCCATATTGCGCTCGTTTCTAAAGACCGCATCCGCAACGCTCATCAGGTCGGTATCGGAAATCTCGCCAAGTCCCAGCTCCGCGAGCGTCGTCGGTAGACCAACGCGCTGGCAAAACTCGAGCACCTGATCAAGCTCGGGCGCACGCTCCAGGCGCAGCTGCACCACCAGGCCAAATGCCACGGCCTCACCATGCATGGCCTTGCACTCAGGCAGAATCGTTAGACCGTTGGCGATGGCATGCGCCAACGCCAAGCCACCGCTCTCAAAGCCGACACCTGAAAGCAGAATATTGCACTCGATCAGGCGCTCAACCGCTGGCGATGTACGGCCCTTTTTGAGATCGCGCTTGGCAGCGACGCCGCACTCCATGAGTGTGTCATAGCAGGCACGAGCCGCAACCAAGGCCAAGTGTCCCGGCGCGCCACCGTGCTCGTTGGCGCCGTGCGCCGCGGCGCACGAACGCGCCTCGAAATACGTTGCCAGCGCATCGCCCATACCAGCGACCGTCATACGCAGCGGGGCCGCCGCGACCACGTTGGTATCGACCACGACCAGGTCTGGATTCTTCTCGAGCATCAGGTAGCGGTCGAACGACCCATCCTCGTGATACAGCACCGAAATCGCGCTGCACGGACCGTCCATCGACGCCGCCGTGGGACATACGCACAACGGCAACTCGGCATAAAACGCAACGGCCTTGGCGATATCGAGCATCTTGCCGCCGCCAATGCCCACCACCATGTCGCAATACTCGGCCCGGGCTTCCTTGGCCATTTCGACAACGGCATCTTCCGTACACGGACCGTTGTAAATCTTAAAGAACGGCTCGCTTAGATCTTCATCCAGAAATCCATCGACGATCTGCCTGCACAGCCGATCCTCGGTGCCCTGGTCAAACAAGACATAGGCAGCGCAGCCCAACCATGACAAATACCTGCCCTGGCGCGAAAGCTCCCCCGGTCCCTGAACATACCGACCGGGGCCGCCATAAACCATAGGAAGCGCCATACGAGAATCCACCCTTCATCAAACAACGATGGGTGCAAAGTACCCTGACCCCTTTGCACCATAGCAAAAAGGGGCAAAGCCATCTGTTGGCTTTGCCCCTTCCTTAGCTTGATTTACTCATCCATGAGATAGTAGTGGCCCAGTGCGTCGGCACCCAGGATGGCGTTTGCGACCATCTCGGGCGTCACCTCAAACGGCATATTGCACATGGTGTCCTCGGGCGCGCACGCGGCCTCGGCAACAATCATGGCCTGCTCGCGCGTAAGCTCGGCAACGCCAAGTTCCTTCATCGTGACCGGCAGGCCCAGCTCAATGCAGAAGCCCAAGACTTCCTCGAGCTTCTCGGTCGGGTCATCCTCGAGTACCAGCTGGACGATAGTGCCGAAGGCGACCTTCTCGCCGTGATACATGCTGTGGCACTCGGGCAGCATCGTCAGGCCATTGTGGATGGCATGAGCGGCAGCAAGGCCCGAGCTCTCAAAGCCAATGCCCGAAAGCAGCGTATTGGCCTCGATGATGTGCTCGACGGCAGGCGTGAGCGCACCCTTCTCCAGCGCAACCTTGGCCTTGACGCCATCGGCCATAAGCGTCTCGTAGCAGAGCTTGGCGAGCGCCAGACCAGCCATGCTGCCCTTGCCGCCAGCGCAGGTGCCGCCGTCGGCATCGTGCGTCGCCTGGGCCTCGAAGTAGGTTGCGAGCGCATCGCCCATACCGGAAACCGTCAGGCGCACCGGGCTCGCCGCGATAACCGTCGTATCCATCAGGACGATATTGGGGTTTGCCTTAAGGAAGAGGTACTTATCGAACTGGCCGTCATCGGTGTAAAGCACCGAAAGTGCCGAGCACGGTGCATCGGTCGAGGCAATGGTGGGGCAAATGATAACCGGGGACTCCAGGTAATAGGCGACGGCCTTCGCGGTGTCGAGGATCTTGCCGCCACCGACGCCGACGATGATGTCGCAACCGTTGTCGCGAGCGAGCGCAACCAGACGATCGACCTCGCCCTTGGAGCACTCGCCGTTAAAGTCCTCAAACAGCAGCTCGGCCTTGGCCTCGGCAAAGCCGCCCTCGATCTTGGCACCGACGCGCTTCTTGCCCGAAGGCGTCACGATGACGAGGGCCTTAGCGCCGAGCGGCTCGACATAGGAGCCGAGCTTGGCAAGCTCGTCCGGACCCTGGATGTACTTGCTGGGGCTATTGAAAATTGCAGCCATAACTATCCCATTCTCTAAAAAAGAAAGGGGCTCCGTACGGATACGTGCGGAGCCCCTCGTTACGATAACAAGAGTCGATTAGAAATCGATGTCGGTGTCGTAGTAGCAGGCCTTGAGGATCTTCTCGAAGTCGGCAGCCTTGGTCTCACGCGGGTTCTCGGGCGTGCAGGCGTCCTGCTCGGCGTTCGCAGCGATCTCGGGCAGCTTGGCGAGGAACTCCTCCTCGGAAACCATCTGCGGGTTCTCGGCGTCGACCTTCACGCCACCATTCGCGTAATCCTTGATGGACTGCGGAATGTTGAGCTGGTCGTTGAGGTCGCGGATCTTCTGGACGAGCGCAGCGATGAGCTCCTCGTTGGTCTCGCCGGGAAGGTGCAGGATCTCCTTGGCCACGTAAGCGTAACGCTCGGCAGCACGGGGATCCTTGGAGTTCCACTGGATGACCTTGCCCAGGTACATGGCGTTAGCGGCACCGTGGATGATGTGGCCGTTCTCAAAGGCTGCACCGGTCTTGTGAGCCATGGAGTGAACGATGCCGAGCAGGCCCGAGGAGAAGGCGATACCGGCGATGCACTGAGCCTCGTGCATGTGCTGACGGGCCTCATGGTCGCCAGCATAGGACTTGGGCAGCCACTCGACGATCTCGCGGATGCCGTGCAGAGCGTTGGCGTCGGTGAACATAGAGGCGCAGGTGGAAACGTAGGCCTCCATGCAGTGGGTCAGAGCATCCATGCCGGTGTGAGCGCACAGCTTGGCGGGCATGGTGTAGGTGAGCTCGGGGTCGACGATGGCGACATCAGGGGTGATGTTGAAGTCGGCCAGCGGGTACTTGATGCCCTTTTCGTAATCCGTGATGACGGAGAATGCGGTGACCTCGGTAGCAGTGCCGGAGGTAGAGGAAATGGCGCAGAAGTGAGCCTTCTGACGCAGCTCGGGGAAGCTGAACGGCTGGATAATGTTGTCGAAGGACTCCTCGGGATACTCGTAGAAGACCCACATGGCCTTAGCAGCATCGATGGGCGAACCGCCGCCGATAGCAACGATCCAGTCGGGCTCGAACTCGCGCATGGCCTCGGCGCCCTTCATGACCGTCTCGATGGACGGGTCGGACTCGACGCCCTCGAACAGCTTGACCTCGAAACCGCCTTCCTTAAGGTCGTTCTCGACGTCCTGCAGGAACCCGCCGCGGCGCATAGAGCTGCCGCCAGAAACGATGATGGCCTTCTTGCCCTTGAGGTTCTTCACCTCGTGGCGAGCGCCCTCACCAAAGTACAGATCGCGAGGATTGGTAAAACGTCCCATACTGTGCCTCCTAAACAAGCCCCTCTTAGACTTGCGTATATAACGGAGCACCCAATTGGCTCCGTTAGGACCGGTTTGCGCGTTGCCGGCGATGACAATGCGCGATGTCTAAACGTCTCAACGCTCAGACAAACACTATTTTACCGTTCTGGTTGGTCAGTTATTCACCTAAAGACGCCAATGATGAAACGTTTTTTCTATCCCTGAAGACCCTTGTGCGGCATTCATACTCCCAAGCTGGGCAAACGTTTTATCAAGGTTGACTACATATCCCGGGCAGGACTGTGCCCCTCCAAAATATGCACCGTTCGCCGCCAAAAATCGACCGTTTGCGGCACCGTGATACCACTCGGTCGTCCAAGGTGCCGACATTTGTGCGACATCCGTCTTCGTGGTGCAAAGGTGCAAGTCCAAGTGCGGCACCCCCGGTGTGCCACATGCGGGTAAACTAGAACTTTATATAGAGATATTTGAACCCTAACCGCAGCAAAGGAGGCCCCATGGCATTCGATCCCATTCAAGAGGATTGCCATCGCCTCGTTCTTGAGGCCTTGCGCCGCGACAATATCCCGCTCACCGACGCTGCCGCCGTAGAGCGTCTGATGGAACAATTCACCCGCAACCCCGCACCGCTCATCGTGCACGACCGCGACCGCGCCGGGCACCTCATTGCCAAGGTGGTCGAGGCCGTCGATTACCGCATTCCCTTTATCCCTGACGATACCCAGGCAGAGCAGGAAGAGGCAGCTGCCGAGAACATGCTCCGCGAGGCAGCCACACTCGATCCTGCCAACTGGGATGCCCAGCGCATGCTGACCGCCCTCACCGCCAGCTCCAACGAGGAATACGTACAGTACTTGGCATCCAAGCGCGATGAAGTCGAGCACGACCTGGCACTCAAGATCGCCTCGGCGCAGGACCCCTACGAACGCGAGGCCGCTGGCGACCTTATGCGCCGCCCCTACCTGCGCTGGCTTGGCGCCCTTGCGTCACGCGCCCTCATTAGCGGCCGCTATCGCATGTCGCTCGAAGCCGCAAACCGCAGCCTCGACTTTGCCCCCAACGATCCGGCCGGCGTCCGCCACACCGCAATGCTCGCTATGGCAAAGCTCGAATACCCCGCCGAGGAGCTCAAGCGATTTCGCTCTGCCCACTCCGTCCCCTATCTCGCCAACACGCCGCTGCGCCGTCGTCCCAAGGACGCGGAGCGCGACTTGGACCCATGGACGCTCATCGCGCTGATGAGCGCTGCCTGGCGCGAGCTGGACTACGAGAGCGCCGAGCACTACCTGCATATCCTTGCGCGCTCGTGTCCGCACGCGGCCGAGGCGCTCTACTTCCAAACCGAGTTTCCCGATGGCGTCTACGCCCGCGTCAACGTGGGTGCGGGCTCGACCGACGAGCTTGTCCTTGCGCTGTCCGAGGCGACGCCGGTGCTGCAGGAGGGTCTGGGCGCCCCCGACAACGCCAGCTTTGCCGCCTGGGTCGCCACCAACGACATCGTGCGTTCCCAGATCGACGAACGAATCCTGCGCGCGGCCGAACAGGGATTGCCGTTTAAGGGAGGAGACCTCTAATGGATCCGAGCGTCTACATCCCCGCCTATCTGGAGCGAACCTATCTGGCGTCGCACCCCGAACTCACCGATGCAGCACGCGAGCTTGTCCATAACGACATTAGCGCGAATCCTCAAAAGTATGCGCAGTCCGAGCATGCCCAAGCGCTGCTGTCCTATGCCGGTGTTCATCGCCACCTGCTCGACGAGCTCCATCGCATCGAGGACATGGGCAGCGACGAGGAGTTCGAGCAGACGCGCAATCGTCTGTTCGACGACATGCGCGATGAGCTGCTCAAGATCGTCCGCATCGATGCGCATGTCCTCGACGCACAGCTGCTCGCCATCATCTTGGCCGACACGCCCGTTGACGCCTGCCTGGGTGACCTGATGAAGCTCGAGGCGACCACGGCCGATTACCTGCAGCAAAGCGTGCCCGGGTTCGACATGGAAGCCCCGCACTACTGGGCCAATAATGTTTTGGCCGACGGTGTCACTGCAGTAGATCTCACCGTGAGCGAGCCGGCTCTTATCGGGTGGCTTCACACACTCGAGGCCATCTCGCAGCTGTGCATGGCGAGCGCTCGTTACCGTGCTGCCGCCAACTACGCCCGCCGCGTCCTTAAGGCGGAAGGCTACCCCACCCGAGCCGCAGGCACCGTGTTGCTCGCCCTCGCTCGCCTGGAAGACCAGGACGGCTTTTTTGCCCTGGCTCACCAACTCGAGGAACAGGTGGGGGCTGATGCACTCGAGAACTCCCCCTGGTACCTGCTCGCCCGCACCATCCTCTTGTTCAAAACAAACAAGATGCGCCCGGCGACACGCGCGCTGCGTGAGTTTGCCAACCGTTGCGAGGGCGGCGCGTTCTTCTTGCTGAACCCCATGTACCAGACGCCGTACCTTCCCTGCCGACCCGAGCCGCGCGATCCCTGGGATCTTTCGCACCAGGCCGTTTGGGAAGCGGACGGTATTATCTCGGACACTCCCGACTTTGCCCCCTGGGCCAATGCCTGTGAAGACGTGTCACAGCTTGCCCAGGAATTTGCGCGCCGCTACGGTTTTTAGTGACGCACTCGACCCGACCATGTCGTTTACGTTAGGAACGGTTTCATGAACCTCCGCTCATCTCTCGCCTGTACCTCGAGCGATATCGCTCGCTGGGGACTGCGCTCTGTCCTCAAACGCCAGGGCGGCGTACTCCCCGGCCGCATCGCCATGAAGATCGACCCCGAGCTGCTAAGCGACCTCGCCGGCCTTATCGACCGCAGCGTGGTGATCACCGGCACCAACGGTAAGACCACCACCTCCAACCTCATCGCCGACGCCGTTGCCGCCAGCGGCGCCACCGTGGTATGCAACCGCGCCGGCAACAACATGGAGCCGGGCGTGGTGGGCGCTCTGCTCGAGGCCCGCGGCGGCCTTAAGCACACTGACAGCGGCAAGCGTGTGGGCGTTTTTGAATGCGATGAGCTCTACACCGTGCGCGTCCTGCCCAAGCTCAAGCCGACGTACTTCGTGCTGCTCAACCTGTTCCGCGACCAGCTGGATCGCTATGGCGAGATCGATCACACCCAGGAGGTCATCGCCCATGCGTTGGAGCTCTCTCCGGCAACAACGCTCATCTACAACGCAGACGACCCGCTGTGTGCCTCGATTGCCGCGCGCGTTCCCAATGCAAGCATCGCCTTTGGCATCGACAGCGCCACCAACACCGAGTCCGACCGTATTAGCGACTCACGTTTTTGCTCAAAGTGCAACACGCCGCTGGAGTATGACTACGTGCAATACGGCCAGCTCGGCGCCTACCATTGCCCCTCGTGCGGCTGGGCCCGCCCTGCGCTTGTCCGTCGCGTGACGGACGTGAAGCTCGGCTGCGACGGCTACGGCTTCGACCTGGTCTTTGGATCTGCGCCCGACGCGGCTGCCGTACACATCGCCACACGCTACAACGGCCTGTACATGGTCTACAACGTTGCCGCCGCCTTCTTTGCCGCGCACGAGTTGGGCGTGGATACGGCGCTTCTACAGCCTACGCTCGATGCCTACGTCCCCGCCGGCGGACGTATGGGGCGCTGGGATATCGCCGGCCGCACCGTCGAGGCCAACCTGGCTAAGAATCCCGTAGGCTTCGATCGACAAATCCAGTCCATCAAGACGACAGGCGGCAGACTCTGCGTTTTCTTCCTTAACGACAATGACGCCGACGGACACGATGTATCGTGGATCTACGACGTCGACTTTGAGCGCATCGCCGACACGCCGGGTCTTGTCGCCTTTGCCGGAGGCACGCGCGCGCACGACATGCAGGTGCGCCTCAAGTACGCCGGCATCGATGCCGCGATTATCTCGGACGTCGCGCAGGCAATTGGCGCCGTGGCAGACGAGGCCGCCGATGACACCTTCTACGCCGTCGCCAACTACACGGCCTTCCCGCCGCTGGTCAAGGAGCTCGACGGGCTGAAAGGCGCCACCGCCGATGCTGTTGCCGGGCGCGCCGTAGCCCGTGCCGACGGCAGCGCTCTTCCTGTCGGCATCGCGCCAGTCGAACTTTCGCACCCGCTGCGCATCGTCTACCTGTATCCCGATGCCCTTAACCTCTACGGCGACGGCGGCAATGTTATCGCGCTCGAGCGCCGCTGCGTCTGGCGCGGCATTCCCGTGCGCGTGGACGAGGTCCGTATGGGCGAAACGCTTGATTTGACCGATGCCGATATCGTCATGATGGGTGGCGGCTCCGACCGCGACCAGCTAGCCGTGGCACACGAGCTGCTCGCCCAAAAAGACAAGGTCGCGGCCTATGTTGAGGATGGCGGCTCGCTGCTTGCCATCTGTGGCAGCTATCAGCTGCTCGGCCGTTCGTACTATATGGGTGAGGATCGCATCGAGGGCCTGGGCGTCATTGCCGCCGAAACCGTACGTGGCTCCGATCGCCTGATCGGCAACGTAGCCGTCAAAACCGATCTGGCACCTGAGCCCTTTGTGGGATTCGAGAACCATGGCGGCCGCACGCTTTTGGACGCCGATGCCACGCCGCTCGGAACGTCCGTCGTCGCGGGCACCGGCAACAACGGCGACGATGGCTTTGAGGGCCTGATCTACAAGGGCGTCATCGGCACGTACCTGCATGGCCCGGCGCTGCCCAAGAACCCCGAGCTCGCCGACTGGCTGATCGCCCATGCCCTCGAGCACCGTGGCGATGCACAGGCCGCCGCCCTGCTGCCGCTCAAGCCCCTCGACGACACCTACGAGCACGCCGCCCACGACGCCGCCATGAAGCTCCTCCCCTAGCACCTCACCACCACAAAGGGGACAGGTACCTTTGTGGTGGTTTTGACCCGTCCCAGCGGTTTGTCTCAATCTGTAACATCTAGACCGTTAAAAGTCGTCTTACTGTTACAGAATGAGATGTTCGTCCCGACGCCTGCCTTTTGTCTCAATCTGTAACAGATAGAGCCGATTTGCCCGCCCAGATGTTACAGATTGAGATATTTGAAAATCGGAATAGAAGCCTACTCCTTTGTGGTGGTTTTTCAGTTTGCCAACGATATGTGAACGGCTAAAAAAGTCTGCTATACTCTTTCCCGCTGTCCCCATCGTCTAGCGGCCAAGGACGCCACCCTTTCAAGGTGGATATCGCGGGTTCGAATCCCGCTGGGGGCACCATTTGCATTTTGTACGAACCCGTTGGACGTCAAGTCTGGCGGGTTCGTTGTTTTCCACGTCGTAGTTCAGCGTCACTATGCACTCTTCGTCGCTCACGCTCACCTGGTAGACGAACGCCTTCAGCAGCGTCGCGTCATCCAGGGCGGAGCCGCATTGCAGGAAGTCAGCCAGCCGCTCGGGGTCTATCTGATCGTCCCTGATCGCCTCAAGGTCGAGCTTGGCGCGGTCGCGCTGATGCTCAAGCTCCGCTATGCGCTCCTTCGCGCCCGGGGCGATTATGCCCTGTTCGATGGCGTTCAGGATGTTCTTCAGGCCGCGCTCGGCGGCCGAGAGCGATTGGGCGGCCTGCTTGCGCCTCGCCGCCACCTCTGCCCCGTCCGAGCTTTCCGCCACCATGCGGGCTATCCTCAAGGCCTCCTCGCGGTCTTGCAGAAGAGCCCGCAGCGCCTTGACGATCTCGCCCTCAAGCTCCTCGCGCCTCACGGGCCTCACGCAGCCGTCATGGCAGCGGTAGTACTCGTATTTCACGTTCTTGCGCCCGCGCCCGCTCACGCCTTGCAGGTTGCGCCCGCAGCCCGCGCAGATCGCCTTGCCGGAAAGGGCGAAGTCGCCCCAGCTCTCCGCGCTGCGCTCCTTGGCCGCGCGTATGCCCTGTGCCTCCATGAACGTCACCTCGTCGATAATCGCGGGCATGCCGCCCTCTTTGACAACGCCGCCCCACTCGTAGCGCCCCGTGTACTTCCGGTTCTTCACCATCCGCTCGACCATCGAGTAGCCGCACGGGTTTCCCTGCGAGGTCTTGACCCCGCGTGCCGCGAAGTCGCGCGCTATCGAGTTGGTGGTCTCCTTTGCTATGCGCCGCTTGAACGCCTCGCGCACGAAAGCGGCCTCGTCCTCGTTGATCACGTACTCGTCGGCCTCGTTGCTGGCGTAGCCGAACACGCGCACGCCGTTGGTCTTGCACTTGAGCGCGTTGCCCTCCATGCCGCGCCTCGTGCGGATCGCGGTCTTCTTCGACTCGCACGCGGCGAGGCCTTCGAGCAGCTTCTCGTAGATGATGCCTTCCGGGCTGTCCGGTATCTGCTCAAGCGCCGAGACGAGCTTCACGCCGTGCTGGGCAAGCTCGCGCTTGTATATGGGCGCGTCGTACTCCCCACGGCTGAAGCGATCCATCATATAGACCAGAACTATGTCGCTCTCGCCCGCGTTCGCGACCATGCGCTGGAACTCGGGGCGGTCGTCGGTGCGACCGCTTATGGCATAGTCGCAGTATTCCGCCACGATGGCGTACCTCTCGCGCTGGCACCACTGGCGGCAGATGCGCAGCTGGTCGTCGATAGAGGCCTCGCGCTGCTTATTGCACGAAAAGCGGGCGTATATCACCGCAGTTTTTGGCATAATTGGAAACGGCCTCCTTTCAGAGGTTCTTTAGGAAAGTCCCGCGGGCAGCGTTGCAGCGCTATGACCCCGTGGGGCTTCTTCTTTTTTCTAGCGGTAGAGAACGGTGAAGCTGTAGAGGATCATGTCCGTGTCGCGCGAGTTGGCGCACGCAGACATCTTCACGTCAACGACCCGACAACCGCTTTCCTGCACGCGTGCCAATGCGCCGTCCAGGCGCTCGGTTACCTTGTCCTCGAACTGCGTGCCCGTGGAGAACACGGCCTTGCCAGCCACCTGGAACACGAGCGCGTGAAGCTTGCCGTCGTTGACGATGAAGCCCTCCGCATCGCTCGCCATCTTCTTTGCGGCGCTTTTGTTGAACATCCCCATAGCTACTCCTTACCTTTACGCTGGCTCTCGACTTCGTGCCAGTACCACGTTCCCAATAACTCATCGACCGAACATCCGTAGAACTCGGCAAGCTTTATGAGCTTCGACGAGTTGATCTCGCGCTGGCCGCTTTCCATCATTGAGTAAGCCGGTACGCCGATACCGAGCACTTCAGCCACCTCAGGCTGTTTCTTGCCATATTTAAGCCGCGTTTCTTTAAGACGTGTGCCCACCGTGTCCTCCTTACTCCATGGGCATATTGTACAAAAAACTTTACAGATAGTGAATTATCTACTTGCAAAAAGTCCTATGTTCTTCTATATTCACTAATTGTGAAGTTCACAGATAGTGAAGTTGAGGTGCTAATGAACCCAATCGCAAGTGAACGCGTCCGCATTGGCCTGAGCCAGGAGGGCCTAGCAAGCAAGCTCGATCTGAAGAGCCGTGCAACTATTGCCGCATACGAGAGCGGTGGCGAAATCCCCAGCTCGAAGCTCATTGCCATGACGCGCCTATTCCACTGCTCGGCAGACTACCTGCTTGGGCTGACGGAAAACAGGACGGTGGCCTAATGCCAGACGATTCCAAGCGAAATCAAGAGAACGAGCCCAAGACCGCCCGTGAGGTCGCTTTCGACACCATGTGCTCGACGATCAAGCAGGCGTACCGCGAATGGGAGAAAGGAGAGAAGAAGACGGCATGAGGCAATGGTCTACACGTGAACTTCGTTACCTCGAAGAGCACGCAGGCGAAGGTGCGGCGGCTATTGCCAAGGCCCTGGGGCGATCGGTTGATTCGGTCGAGTGGCAGGCGCGGAAGTGCGGCATCTCGCTGCGCAAGCGCAGGCAGTGCCCCCATTGCGGGCAGTGGACGTTTCGACCGCTCAACCGCATCAACGGCTGGTGCATCGAGTGCACGAAGGAGCTTCACATGGCAGACCTGGCAGAACAAGCGGAGGCCATGAAGGAAGAAGCCTCAAGGGAGATCAGGAACAACCGCACGCGCCAGTGCTTCTACAGCGCGAAAAGCCGGGCTAAGAAAAAGAAAAATAGCCACGGAAAAAGCCACGGTTAACCTGACCTGCGAAAACACCGAAAGGAGAACGGAAATGCAGACAAAAAAGAAAGCGAGCGCCCCCAGCTTCCACACATCGGGCACCCGCTACGTAGCCGCCTCGAAAGAGGCTGCGACCATCATACCATTCGAGGGCAAGCGCCCGACGGCACAGGAGCAGCTTGAGCGCTCCCAGTTCAAGGCGGGCGTCATGGTCGGCTTCCTCGCGGCCCTCATGATCTTCCTCGCCGTGCTCTGGCTCTGGGTCATCCCCACGATGGACCAGGCCGTTGCCGACGCCCAGCGAGCCGTGGGCAGCATGGCGGTGCTCAATGCGTAACGACGAGAGATACCGCCCCAAACCCCAGAGCAACCAGCTTGAGATCTTCGGCCTGGGCATGGCTGGCGAGCAGGACGTTGCCGAGGCCAAGAAGTGGATCGAGGCCAACCCCGAGGCGTGGCAGTTCATGCTCTCCAACGCCCGCCGCCTCAAGGAGAAGGGCTACGTGTCGATCAACTACCTGGTGAACATGGTGCGCAACGAGCTGCACGTTGGCTGCAAGAACGGCATAGCCCCCGCCCTGGCCCGCATCATGGAGGCGCGATACCCGGAGCTGCGCGGAGCCTTCAACAAGCACCGCAGCCAGAGCGATGGGTTTTCCGAATGAGCTGGCGGCGAACCCTTGCGGCAACGGCGCACATCACCATGCATCCCGCCCAGCTTGTCGGAAAGCAGCGCCCCATGACCGACTACCGCAACCACCGCACCTACACGCCGACCAAGACGCTCAAGGCCGAGAAGGCCATCAAGGACGCGTTCCGCGCGGCATACGGCGAGACCTTCGCCAACCACGACGGCCCGGTTGTGATGCGGATCTCGACCACCAGGCCGCTCGCGAAGAGCAACCCGAAGTACTGGGAGGGCCGCGCCGACCTCGGCAAGCCCGACTGGGACAACCTCGGCAAGCTCGCCTGCGACGCGCTCAACGGGATCGCCTTCAAGGACGATTCGCAGGTCGACATGGGAGCCGTCACCAAGCGCCCGAGGTCGCCATACGGCACCAAACCACGCATAGACATCTACATCGAGTACTTCGTCGAGGAGTACGTAAAGGAGAAGAAATGAACGCCAAATACTTCGAAGAGAACGGCTTTGAGGACTTCCACGGGACCAAGTTCCACAAAGCAGTGCTTGACCACGCCGCCTGCATCGCGAACAACCTCATGTTCGACGCCACGCATCCTGACAACAACGACGGCGAGACGGCGGCAAACGCCTACCACGTGATGATCGCGCTTTGCGAGGCCGGGCTTTCCAGGATCGACGAGAAGTGCGTCGCCAAGAGCCGCGAGTTCATCGCCGACAAGATCAAGCCCGTCAGCGAGGAAGAGCGCGAGTTCGGTCGCGCGTTCCTTGCCGCCGTTCTCGGCATCAAATAGGAGGTAACGACATGATCAACGAAGCCACCATCCAGGCGCAGTTCAAGCAGGCCACCGTGAAGGGCAGCGTTGCGACCCTGCAATTCGAGATCCTGACCGACAACGCCGACGCCTTCCGCATCATCAAGCAGAGCGGCAAGACGGTTTTGCTCACCGTGGCTGAGCAGCAGCAGGCCATGGACTTCGACGACGAGACGGGCGAGATCTATGGCTAAGGAAACCGAACCGCAGCAGGTCGAGGCAGAGGTCATCGAGGCCGAGGCCACCACGCTTGAGGTCACCTACACCGAGGCCACTATCGCTTCGAACATGGACGCGTTGGAGGCCCACGTGAAGAAGGTCGTGGCCGACTACGAGGGCGCCACCTACGACCTCACGAGCGCCCAGGCCATCAAGGAGGCCAAGCACGACCGCAGCTACCTCAACGGCATCAAGAAGGAGATCGACGAACGCCGCAAGGCCGTGAAGCGCGAGTACAACAAGCCGCTCGACGCATTCGAGAGGCGCTGCAAGCAGATCACGGCCATCATCGACGAATCAACCGACGCCATCAAGGCGCAGCTTGACGAGGCCGAGCAGACGCGCAAGGACGCGCTCTACTCGCGCCTACAGCAGCACTACGAGGAGTTCGCGGGGCTGCTCGCGCCGGTCGTCCCCTACGAGCGCCTGCATGAGCCGCAGTGGCTCAACAAGACCTTCGGCGAGATCAAGGCGCAGCAGGCGCTTGAGGCCAAGGTGTCCGACGTGGCCAGAGACTGGGAAACGCTCAAGGCCCAGCAGGAGGCGATGCCGCACTACGCCGACGCGGAGCGCGAGTTCTTCCGCACGCTCGACCTCGGAGCCGCCTTGAACGCGGCGCGTCTGGCCGACGAGGAAGACCAGCGAATCGCCGAGCTGAAGGCGGCCATGGCACCCGAGCCTGAGCCGGAGCCTGAACCCGAACCAGAGCCTGAGCCAGAGCCGATCGCAGCGCCCGAGCCTGAGCCGATGCCCGCGCCAGTGCCAATGCCCGCACCAATGCCGGCACCCATGCCAGCACCGGTCGCGGAGCCTTTGGAGGCGTGGACGGTCGAGGTGCCGAGCGCCACGCGATCGCAGATGCAGGCGCTCGCATCCCTGCTCAAGGCGCAGGGAATCACCGGAAGCATCCGCCGGGGCACGCCAGCCCAGGTGGCAGCGAGGATGGAGTAGACGATGGCAGAAGACAAGCACATGACGCTGGCCGAGGCCGTGGCCCAGGTGCAGCGATCCGTGGTGGTGCCCAAGGCACGCTACAACGCCCACGGCAACTTCTACTACCGCAGCATGGAGGACATCGTTGCGGCGCTCAAGGAGCCGTGCAAGGCGGCGGGAATCGCCTTCACGCTCAACGACTCGATCGAGCAGATCGGCGAGCGCTACTACGTCAAGGCCACGTGCCGCCTGTTCTTCGAGGACGGCCACGGCGAGCCTTTGGAGATCGATGCGTACGCCCGCGAGCCTTTGAGCCAGAAGGGCATGAACGAGGCGCAGGTCACGGGCAGCGCATCGAGCTATGCCCGCAAGTACGCGCTCTGCGGAGCTTTCGACATCGACGGCACGAGTGACCCCGACACCCTCATGGGTGACGGCAAGCCCGCCGAGAAGGAGCCGCCCGAGTTCGGCCAATTCATCGCCAAGTGCAAGAGCTGCGGCACCTCCTACCAGTTCGAGAGTCGCCAGCAGTACGAGCAGTTCAAGGCCAACCCCGGGTGCTGCCCGTCCCCCGCATGGCAGGTCGTGTAGGCCATGCAAGACCTCTACGCCGAGCGCATGCAGCTCTTCGACAGGCTCATGGACGAGCTTCAGGCGCTGCGCAACAGCGGAAGCCAGTACGCCGAGAACGAGGCCGAGTACCGCAAGGCGCTGCGCATCGCGATTCTTGAGGAGCGATCCAAGGGAACGCCAGTGACGGTGATAAGCGACCTCTGCCGAGGCCGTGAGGACATAGCCGAGCTGAAGCAGCGCAGGGACTGCGCCGAAGCGCTCTACAAGGCGAGCCAAGAGGCGATAAACGTGTACAAGCTCAAGATCCGAACCGTCGACGAGGACATAAAGCGCACCTGGTCGAATGGGACCGGCGAAGGGAGTTACTAAATGTCGATCAACAGAGTGAACATCAGCGGCAACTTGACCCGCGACCCCGAGCTGCGGGCTACCCAGGGCGGCATGCAGGTTCTGGGCTTCGGCGTGGCCGTCAACGACCGCCGCCGCAACCAGCAAACCGGCGAGTGGGAGGACTACCCGAACTTCGTGGACTGCACGATGTTCGGCAACCGCGCCGAGAGCATGGGCCGCATCCTGCACAAGGGCATGAAGGTGGCCATCGAGGGCAAGCTGCGCTATTCGAGCTGGGACAAGGACGGCCAGCGCCGATCCAAGCTTGAGGTGATCGTGGACGAGATCGAGCTCATGAGCCAGAAGCAGGGCCAGCAAGCGCCGCAGGGATACCAGCAGCAGTACGCGCCGCAGCCAGCCCCGCAGGCGGCACCCCAGCAGTGGAACGCGCAGCAGGCCTACCAGCAAGCCCCGGCGGCACCGCAGGGCTACCAGCAGGCGCCCGCCCAGTACGCGCCGCAGCCAGCCCCGCAGGCGGCACCCCAGCAAGCACCCATGCCGCCCGCCCAGGAAAGCCTGTACGACGGCGACATCCCGTTTTAGGGGCGATGGCGGCATGCAGGTACTGGACTCGCTCATAGACGGGCCGCTTAGGCTGCGCAACCGCAGGGAGGGCGACGAGCTTATCGGCATGATCGTCCGGTACCTGCGAACTGGCGAGCAGCCCGAGCCTCGGACGGACGCCCAAGAGGCCGTGCTGTTCGCCGTGCAGCCAGTCATGGAGACCTCGCGCAAGCGCATCGTGGCGGGAGGATCTGGCGGCAAGGCGGCAAGCAAACCCGAGAGCAAACGGGCAAGCGAAACGGGAAGCAAACCGCCAAGCAAAAGCGGAAGCAAAACGCAGAGCAAAGCGGCAAGCAACGATGCAAGCAAACCCGAGAGCAAACGGGCAAGCGAAGAGGAAGAGGAAGAGGAGTTAGGAAAAGGGATTAAGGAGAGAGGGAAAGCGGCGCGTTTCCGCGCCCCCTCTCCCGCCGAGGTCGCCGAATACGCCCAGCAGTTCGCTGCGGACAAGGGACTCGACCTCACCGCCCTCGACTTCGACCCCGAGCGCTTCGTCGACTTCTACGCCCAGAAGGGCTGGATGGTCGGGCGATCGCACATGAAGGACTGGAAGGCCACGGTGCGCAACTGGCTGCGCACCTCGAAGCCCAAAAACAGCATGGCAAAGGAGGTGCCAGACGATGGATTTTCGGCCTACGACTGAGTGCCCGTACTGCGGCGCGATCCTCAAGGCCCGCACCACGCGGCTCGCTGGGCGGACGCTGTTCTGCGGCTACGAGCAGTGCGGCTGCGCGGGCGCCGAGGCCGAGCGCGAGAAGGAGCGCCAGGCCGAGGCCGATGCGGCTCGCAAGGCCGAGCTCGACAAGGCCATGCACGACTGGAAGAGGGCGGGCGTGCCCGATCGCTACGTGAGCCTCGACCACCCGTTGGCCGCCGAGATCGCCGAGTGCATGAAGCGCGGCCAGTGGGTGTACCTCTGGGGCGACGTGGGAACGCACAAGACAACCTGCGCCGCGGCCGTGGCGAAGCGCCTGGCCGGCGGCAAGCGGTCGGTGCTCATGGCGCCGATGTACCGCATCCTCGACGAGATCCAGCGCAGCTTCCACGACGGCGGCGACCCGCTCAAGCGCTACGCCGAGGTGCGCTACCTGATCGTGGACGACCTGGGCAAGCGCAGGCCGACGGGCTTTGTGCTTGACAGCCTTTTCAGCTTGATTGACCAGCGCTACTCGGCGATGCTGCCCACGCTGGTGACAACGCAGTACAAGCCGAGCGACCTCGTGCGCAGGCTTGCCGAGCAGGGAGACCCCGACACCGCGAAGGCAATAGTGTCGCGGCTGAGGGGCGGCGCTAGGGTCGAGCACTTCGATGGCCCGGACGGGAGGCTGCAATGATCCTCGATGCGGGGGTGCTTCGCGGCTACCCCAAGGAGCGAGCCGAGCTTTACGGCAAGCCTCACCTGGGGGCGCACTACACCCACGAAAAGGCCTACGAGGCGCTTTCGCCCCGGTGCTGCGCCTGCGGCAGACGCGCCGGAAGCGTGCACCACGTGGCGCACCGGTCTTGGGGCGAGACGTTCCGCCTGGTCACGCCGTGCGGCGCCTGGGACTTGCGAAGCCCGCTGTTCTGCCTCTGCGGCAGCGGGACGACCGGGTGCCACGACAAGTTCCACGGCGGGGCACGGCTCAAGGCCGAGTGGCGCTGGCGGCATCCGGTCTACGAGGAGGCCTGGTGGACGGGCCAGCTGTTGCAGGTCTACGAGCCGCACGACCCCGGCCTCTACGAATACGGATATTGGCTGATCACAGACCGTGGCGGCAACGAGATGATACGAGAAGGGATATGACCCATGGAGATCAAGACATGCGAGCAGTACGTGCTCGACCAGCTGGAGCAGGCGCGGGCGGAGCGCGATTGGCTGCGCGGCGAGCTTGAGCAGGCGCAGGACGAGGCAGAGGAGCTGCGCGGCAAGCTCATGGAGCGCGGCGAGCGCGATGCCTCGAAGGTCGAGCAGGCCATCCGCAAGGAAGGCCGCCGTAAGCTCTACCGCGACGGCACCGGCTACCGCACGAGCGTGGACGACGGCGGCAAGCTCATTCCGTTCTCTGACTGGTGCATCGAGCACGTCGGCTACTCAAGCCTGCGCTGCGGCATGACCAAGAGCGAGTTCATCGCCTATTTCGAGCCAGAGTTCCGAGAGGAGTACGACGAGCTGGTCAACGAGTGGAAGGCGGGCCAGGAATGATAGGGATCTACGAGCGCTCGCTTTGCCAGAGCTACGCGAGCGCCTACAGGGCTGGCATCAAGATCGGCGAGGCCGAGACGCGAGAGGACGCGCTGAAGCAGGTCGAGGCCATGACCGAGGACAGCTACCAGTGCTTCGCCGTCGACGATGACGGCACGTGCATCGACCTGACGGGCACATTCCCCGGATGCCTCGCGGGGGTGATGGCATGAGCTGCGAGTACTGCGAGGAAGGGCGAACCCTGTTCGCCAGTGCAGAGGGCCGCGCCTGCGACATCGACGACATATCGGTAGAGCGCCTGTGCGTGCTCGGCAAGGAAGGCCCCGCGAAGGAGCCGTACGTGATCGGCATCAGCCTCTACAACGGCGACTACTGCTACACGAAGGACATCAGCTACTGCCCGATGTGCGGCGCGAAGCTCGGAGGCGATGGCGCATGAGCAAGGTCAAGTGCATGCGCTGCGACAAATGCGGCGAGTTGATTATCGGCGACGACCCCCACGGCACGTTCCGTGGGGCGCTTTGGCCCAGCGAAATCGAGAGCTTCGACCTGTGCCGCGATTGCAGCGTTGAGGTGCAGCGGTTCATTCACGGGAGAAACGAGGTGAAGGCTCATGAAGATCAAGAACACGATCAGGGAGATTAGGAAGTACAGAACGCCGTCATGCATCAAGTGCATGCATTCGAGATTCAAGCCTTTCGACGGCACGATGATCTATTGCGCATGCCCGGCGTTCCGCGACTACACGGAGCGAATGAAAGGCGAGACCTACGCCATCGCGAAATCTCGCCTCGTGCGCGGAACCAGGTGGTGTCGATTCGAGCAGAAACCGCCAAAGGCCGAGGACGGTGACGAGTCATGAAAACCGTCGAGGCGCCGAAAACTATCGAGCCGTGGCGCATCATCTGCGCGGCCCAAAGCGAGCCCGATTACAGCGAAGAGCGCTACATGCTGATCTATGCCGGCGATAGAAGCGACGACTATTACGACAAAGGCTACATCCTGCTTGAGGGTTGGCACTGCTCCTGCTACGACTGGCCCGAGGTCGATTGGGACGCCACCCATTACGAGGAAGACGAGCTGCTGAAGATCGCCGACATGCGAAAGCGCAACCCGTCGGACAGCGCCGAGCGACGCTTCTTCATGCTCGTCGAGCAGGCATTTGGGGCGCACCGATGAAGTACGTCTCGCTTTTCAGCGGCATAGAGGCCGCGACCGTGGCGTGGGAGCCGCTTGGCTGGGAGCCTGTGTGCTTCGCCGAGTTCGACGAGTTCCCCAGCGCCGTTTTGGCCGAGCGGTACCCCGAGGTGCCGAACGTCGGCGACGTGACGAAGATGAACTGGAAGAAATACCGCAATAAGGTGGATCTGGTGGTCGGCGGAAGCCCGTGCCAGTCCTTCTCGATTGCGGGCAAACGGGAGGGGTTGCAAGGTGAGTCAGGGCTCATGTTCGAGTACATTCGGGCGGTACGTGAGATACGTCCTCGATGGTTTCTTTGGGAAAACGTCCCGGGAGCGCTCTCAAGCGAGAATGGGGAGGCTTTCCGACAGCTCCTGTCCGAAATGGACAAGCTCGGGTACGGCCTGGCGTGGCGCGTACTCGATGCGCAGTTCTTCGGAGTGGCCCAAAGACGCCGCCGTCTCTTTCTTGTCGGACATCTTGGAGCCTGCCCCCCCGTCGGCGTACTCATTGAGCCGGAGAGCATGCGAGGGGATCTTGAATCGAGCGCGGAAAAGAGGGCGAGCCTTGCCGAAGAGGCTGGAAGAAGCCCTCGCAGCGCAGGCTTCAAGTACCACCAGGGAGCAGGCGCGGGAGGAGTAGGCGCTGAGCCGGAGCAGTCTCCCACGCTCACCGCCGATTGGCACAACCCCGCCGTCTACCCCATCGACGAGCCGATAACGATGGCCAACCTCAACGCCAACACGGCGATCGGATACGACATGGTGGGCACGCTCAAGGTGGGCGGCGACGCGCCGTCGGTGTGCCTGTGAGCGCCTGCACGCTGCTCGTCCGCTGCGGATGCGCGGGCGGGGGCAAAGGAGCGCTGGTGAGCGACGAAGTGTCGCTCACCCTCTCCACAAGCAACACTCAGACGCTTTTCAGCGAGGAAGGAGGAGACATGGTTGTGCGAAGGCTCACGCCGCGCGAGTGCGAGCGTCTTCAGGGTTTTCCGGACGATTGGACGAAGATACCCTATCGCGGCAAGCCCGCAGACGAGTGCCCGGACGGCCCGCGCTACAAGGCGGTCGGCAACAGCATGGCCGTCCCCGTGATGCGATGGATCGGCGAGAGGATCGCCATGGCCGAGGCGGGTGAAATCTCGTGAGCTGCGACCCGTATGAATGGACGTGCGCGAGGTGCGGCAAAACGCACTGCAACCCGTTTTTCGTGAGCTACCCGCGCGAGTTTTGGAAGGACAACAAGAAGCGAGCTGGCGAGGTATGCGAAAAGTGCCGCGACGAAATCGACTATGACCAAGTTCGCCGCAGGAAAGCGAAGGCAGGCGAGGCCTCATGAGCTACGACATAAGGCTGTGCGACCCCGTGACGCACGAGACGTTGGAGGTCGATTCTCCGCATCTCATGGCGGGCGGAACATATGCCCTGGGAGGCACGACCGAGCTTTGGCTGAACGTGACCTACAACTACGCCAGGCACTACCGCTGCTTGGGAGAGCGCGGCATCCGCGAGATCTACGGGAAGACCGGGGCCGAGTCGATACCGATGCTCAAAGCAGCGGCCCTGCGGATTGGCGACGATGTTTCCGACGACTACTGGGAGGCCACCGAGGGCAACGCCAAGCGGGCGCTGTTACAGCTGCTCGCCATGGCGAGGATGCGCCCCGATGGCGTTTGGGACGGCGACTGAGAGGAACCTAAATGAAGAAGGCGATGATCGTCCAGCCCATGAACGGGCTTGGCGAGGAGCAGATACTTGAGGCCCGCGCGAAGGCGGTCGCAGAGCTTGAGCGGCGCGGATACGAGGTCGTGGACACGTACTTCAAGGACGGCCTCGCGGTGCCGCCCAAGGTGGTGAACGTGCCGCTGTACTACCTGAGCCAAAGCCTTGGCAAGATGGCCGAGTGCGACGCTGTGTACCTATGCGATGGCTGGGAGAACGCACGGGGCTGCAAGGTCGAGCGCGCCGCAGCTGTGGCCTACGACCTTGAGCTCATCGGGTACGACCTACCGTGCCGTGGTGATGCCTCGTGAGCATGGCCTACTACGAGCCGGGCAGCGGGTGGAACCTGCCGCCAGGGTGCTTCGACGACGATCCGGACGCGCCGTGGAACCGGGTGGACGAGCCGGCTTGCGGAGATTGCGCCCACTGCATAGAGGGATGCTGCGACTACGGCATCTGCGAGCTTGAGTTCGAGGAGGCTTTCAGCGCCCAGGAGGCGAAGGAGCCGATGGCGGCATGGGAGGCTGCGAAGTGGGCGCGAGACTGGATCGTCGAACACTACAAGGACATGCAGGAGGACTGGTGCAAGCGGTTCGATGGATAGCGGCATCATGCGCCGCGCTGCTTGTCGCGGTTGTGGCCCTTGAGCTTTATGTAATCAGAACGCTGGCGGCGGGGCTGGTGGTTCTGGCCCTGCTCGCCTGCGGGTAGGAGGTGGACGATTGACCAACTGGGAGCGGTACTTCGGTTCGCCTGAGGCCGCGATGCGCATGGAGGTGCGCATGCTGCGCGACGGGCGGCGGTTCCGCATCGCGGTGAGCGAGTGCAACCCCTTCACCGCGTGCGCGTTCGCATCGCGCCGGGTGCGAGACTTCGGCTCATGGGGCGAGTACCTGGACTGGCTGCGGGCCGAATACGACGACGGAACGATAAGGTGGGACGAATGAACCGCCCGGGATGCAACCGGGGATGCCTGCTCGTGATAGCGGCATCCCTGCTAATAGACGGATTGACGCTGTGGGCGGCGGTATCGCTGGCCCGCATGATCATTGGAGGATAGATGTTTGACGATACCTACCAGAACACGGTTGAGCTTGGCAGCGTGGCCGTGTTCGACAACGTGGAATGCAGCAAGGCCCAGGCCATGAAGGTCTTGGAAGAGGCTGCTGAGGTCTTCGGCGCTTGGCAGAAGCGCGAGAAGGCCTGCGGTGTCGATGCCGACGATCTTATCGGCGAGCTGTGCGACGTGATCCAGGAATGCTGCAACATGGCGGCTGCGGTCGGTTGCGACGACCTGCGCCTTGCCCTGTGGGACTGCGAGGATCGCAACCGCAAGCGCGGGCGCATAACTGGCATGGTCGATCGGGGGAACCAGTGCATGCGCGAGAAGTGCAAGCGTTTCGTTTTCGTGCCCATTGAGGTGAGACAGAAGTTCAGCGACTCGTGGGAGGCAATCGAGCACGATAGCATGATGTCGCCGATCGGGTACTGCGAGCAGATTATCGGGCAGGACATGGCAAACACACATAACGTCACCGCCGAGGTCATGATGTGCAAGCATCTGGTAAAGAGGTGCAAGGCAATGGGGGGTGCCGAATAGTGGCGCGCGCACAGAAGGTCATAACCTGGATCGTGCTAGTAGGCTCTATATGCGCCTGCCTGCTGCTGTTCGTCGGCCTCGTGTCGCTGCTGCTTAGGTGGATCATGTCTATATGGGGGCTTTGCTAGCCACAACAAAAGGCCTCGGGGCTTCAATCCCCGGGGCCTTTCTGCTATCGCCTGCATGTGATCCTCTCGGCTATGGGCCTCTCTGCCTCTATGGCCTTCTCTAGATCCTCTCGGGCCTCCTTCAAAATCCTCAGGATCTCGGCCCACTGTTTCGGCTCTCGTGCTTCCATCGCTAGCCCTCCTCGTCGATTCTCGCAGTACCTGGCACGACCTCGCACCAACCTGCGTAGCCGTTCCGCCTGTGCCATGTGGTCATGGCGTCCTCCTCGTTCGCCTTGCTGCCTGCCCTGTGCGTCGAGTAGTAGCTGTGCTCCCTCTCGTAGATGCCGCCGCAGCCGCCGTCGAAGCCGCCGCTGTGTCTTATGATGCAGGTGTATCGCCTTGAGTTGCGCATTGCTCCCTCCTTAGTCGTAGGTGTCGAAAATGCTGGGTTCGCCGTCCCATAGGTAGAGGTTCTCGCCCCCGAGAACGAGGGTCGGCATGTTCTTTGCCGCGCTGTAGTCGTGGATCTTGAGGCGCTTTCCCTCTGCGCTGGCCTTCCTGCCCATGATTGGATCGTCGTCGATAAACTCCCCGGGTACCGGCATGTACTCCCTTTCCCATCCCCAGGGGTCTGCGTGTCCCACGAACTCGGCCCTTATGGGTTTGATCGTGGCTGTTTTCGCTGTGGCCCTGGTCACCTGGTAGAAAAGGCCTTCCCTCGTGAATATGTCGCCTTGCTTCACCATGGTTTAATGTCCCCTTATGTGATCGTGCCTCATGGTTTAATTCCCTGTTTGATGGATCAGGGGCAAGGCCCTATGTCCTGTCCCTGTGCCACCTGCTAGGCTGTGAGAAGCCCTGCCCTCGGGGCATCCATGCGGCGGCTGCGCACCGCGTCGCGCCCTGCTGCCTGGCCCCTGCTGATGCTGTCTCTGTTGGTTGCCCTCGGGCCTCGCCTCGTGGATTGGCCAAGGTTCAGGCCCTCGAAGTAGTCGCTCACCTCGGATGGGCATATGATCATCAGCTCGAAGCTCTGCTTCTCAAGCTCGCCCTTCACGCCATCGACGAATCCGACGATGAAGTTCGAGTAGGCGTTGGGGTCGGTGTAGGCGAAGTCCTCGTACTCGCGTGCCAGCCTGTCGCCGACCTCAAGCAGGTTCTGGTAGACGATCTCGGCGGCCTCGCCGTCTGCCTTCCATCCGACGAACACGTACTCGTACTTGCGATCGGTTACCCTGCGCTGGTAAACCCTGCACCGGAAGTTGTCGGCGATCACCGATGCGAGGCTCGGCGCCCAGGCTTTCGCGGTTCGCGCCGTGGTGGTCTCGGTCACTTGCTTCACCTCGTCGGCAAGCTCCCACTCCTCCACGTCGTTGTCCGCGATCAGGCGCTGGGCCTTGAGGGCGAACTGGATCGCCTCGGCCTCGTTGCAGCCGTTCTCCACGCTGTGCTCGCGAAGCTTCTTGGTCTTCTCGATGATCTTTTCTCGTTCCATGGTTGAAACCTCCTTTATGGGAGGGGCTAGGCCCCTCCCTGTAGTGATCTGTTACTTTTCCCAGAGGTAGCCGAATGCCTCGGCTATCCTGGGAACCTCGGTTACCTTTTGGGGCGTGAAATTGGTTTCGCGCCCGAAGAAATTCAGGCCGTACTTGCGGTTGATCTCCTCAAGCTCGGCCAGGTTGAAGTAGCCCATCTCCGGGGCTGCCCCGAAGACGAACCCGAACATGTCGCCCGTCTCCTCGTCGTACTCGGTGGCGTAGAAGTCCCAGCCGTTGAAGCAGCTGAACCAGTGGCCGTAAACGATCGTCTCGGCCTTCTTGCCATCCTGCGAGTAGAGGGGCGGGAGCTTCTTCTGAAGCTCTTTCGTCATGAGCTTTTGCATGGTATGATCTCCTGTGTGTTGTTGTGGGAGGCCCCTTTTCGGGGCCTCCTGCTTGCTTTAGGCTGCTTGCTCTGCCGGTCTGATGGGATTCGTCTCGCCGATGTTCCAATCAACGGTTTTGGCGTTCTGCCACTTTCCCTGATCATCCATGTAGTAGAAGCCGTGCTTTCCGAAGTACTTCCGGACTTTCAAGGCCCCTGACTCGATGCCCTCGGCTATGACCTGCTTTCGAAGATCCTTGACCATGTAAATAATGGCCTCCTCGTCGCTGTTGGTCTTGAATGTCTCGGTTATCTGGGCTAACCAGTTGTCGCAGGCCCTCATGATCTCCACCTGCTCGTAATCGGCTCGGGGGATCTCGTTAATTGGCCTGTGCTTCGTGGCCTCCACTGTGTACCTGCCAAGCTCGGGAAAAGCCATGTACTCGTTTACAAGCTTCAAGGCTGTTGCAAGCTCTAGGCCATCCTTTCGGCCCTGGGGGCCTTTCCTGAAGTAGCCTCGTGCTCTCATACCCTCAACTATGGCTAGGATCGTGTGGTTGCTCACCAGCTGACCACTTACCACCAGATCTAAACTCTGCTGCTCTGCCATCTCTGTAGCCTCCTTATTCGGTTCTAAAGCTGCTTGCTAGCTTTGTGGGCTTTGTGGCCCTCATTGCTGACAACTGAATTATTGCACAATAATTAGTGTGCTATAGGCATAATGCACAATAGATATTGTTCTACACAATACCTGCACAATTCCTATTGTTGTATCCCTATTGCTATTGCTGTATCATCAGGGGATCAGATCAAGGCATGGAGGGAGGTTGCATGACACCGACTGAGGCGCTTAAAGAAATGCTTGACCGTTCCGGCATGAGCATGTACGCGCTTTCAAAGGCCATGGGCAAGAGCAGGAACTACGTTCAGAACACGATCAAACAAGGTTCCGACCTTGGCGCGGGAAACCTCGCGCTCATGGCTTCTCACATGGGATTTAAGCTGACGTTGAACGGAATGGGCGAACCCATCGAGATAACGGAGAGGAGCGAAGATGCCGACGATAATCAAGGGCCAGCCGACTAGCGCCGAGATTCGCAAGCGGCTCAAGGCGGAAGGACGCCCCGTGGTGCTTTCCTGCTCGCTGGGCAAGGACTCGCTGGCCGCCTGGGTGGCGCTTGAGGACGAGGGTATAGAGGTCGTACCGATCTACTACTGGTCTATCCCAGGCCTTCCGATGGTCGAGCAGAACGTGCGAACCATCGAGAAGGTGTTCGGCGTGAAGATACACCAGTACCCGCACCCCAGATGGTCGAGGACGCTCAACAACTGCGTGTTCCAAAGCCCGGCGCACTGCGACGTGATCGAGGCCGCGAACATGCCGGTCTACAGCTACGACGACATGCGCCCCTACATCCTCGAAGACCTCGGCCTGCCCGATGACACGTGGTTCTGCGACGGCGTGCGCGCCTGCGACAACCCGTACCGTCGAGCCAGCCTCACCAAGCACGGCCTCATGAAGCAGACCACGCACAAGGCCTCGGTGGTTGCGGACTGGACGAAGGCAGAGGTCATGGATGCGATCGCCCGCAGGGGCATCGGCCTGCCTCCGGACTACGAGCTGTTCGGGCGCAGCTTCGACGGCCTGGACATGCGCTTCATGAAGCCCCTGCGCGAGAAGCGCCCCGACGATTTCGCTGTGGTCAAGAAGTGGTACCCGTTCATCGAGGCAGACGAGAAGAGGTGGGAGCACTATGGGCTTTAAGTTTGAGAAGCCGCAGAAGGCGCGTAAAGAGGCTAAGGCGGCCGAGGAAGCGCAGCTGACCGACCACCAGAAAAGCTACCGAGACCGCGAGAAGCGCGAGGAGAAGCGCTTTCAGATGGCCGTCGATTCCGGCTTCTGGATCTGCTTCTGCTTCCATGACGCCGAGGAGCGCGGGCGCTTCGCCGATCTGGTCAAGGCCGATGCCGAGGGCTGGACGTTCGGCGACGTAATCCGCCCCGTGTTCGAGGAGCGCATAGGCCTTCAGAATAAGCGGCAGTTCAAGCCGAAGGAGCAGAAGGGCACGCCGATGCCGAACCCGCTCGATTCGGTCGAGACTACCGACAGCCTCGAAGGCGACAGCTTCGCCGAGGCCGATGCCATACTCAAGGCGTTCGAGTCGCTTGAGGTTAAGCCCTACTACGACAACGTTTGGAGCAGCGCCTACTACGTCGTGTGCGTGTTCCGCGACTCCGACGACCTCGAAAGCTTCATCAGGGAGTATGCCCTGGCGAAGTACGGCGACCTGTACATGGACGGGTCGAAGATCCTTGAAGCCCTTGAGGCCCTTGAGGCCTAAGGCCAATCTCACGCGCATAGGAAAATCAAGGCGTCCTTCGGGACGCCTTTTTTGTTCCCGAAAACGAGAGGAGGCAGGCATGTTCGGTCGTATTCGCCGCGCAGCGGGAAACATCGCCAACCGAGTGCGCTCCGCGTTCAATCGCGGTCGCGGCAGCTCTTCCGGCCGCTCCTCCTACTAAGGGGGAACCCAGGGCTAGCGCGATCATAAGGCGCTAGCCCTTTCCATCGTCAAAGCAAAACAGAGAGGAGTGAACGCATGGCAGCCAAGCGAGAGAAGCCCACACTTCCCACCGACACAGACTGGCCCGCCGAGACCGTCACATGGTTCAACGCGTGGCGCGACGACCGTTGCAGCGACCGCTGGGACGAGCGCCAGTGGCAGTACGTCATGGACACCGCCATCGTCCACGCCCTCGTGTACGGCTCCAACGACTTCGGCGCGCTCGCCGAGCTTGACAAGCGCCTGCGCTTCATGGGCCTCACGTTCGAGGACTAGCCATGAACGACCAGAACCTCATCAAGCCGAAGCGCGACCAGACGCCCGAGCAGCGCAAGGCCGCAGCATCGAAGGCCGGCAAGGCGGCTGCGAAGAAGCGCCGCGAGAAGAAGCAGATGCAGGAGATAGCCAAGATCGTGCTGCACATGCCGTTCGAGGGAACGGACGCGCAGCTGGACGACTTGGAGGGCCTGAGCTTCGAGGACTACCCCGACCGCAAGCTCACGGTTTCCGAGATCTCGATCCTCAAGGTCGCCAAGAAGGCGATGCGCGGCGACATAGCCGCCATCCAGTTCCTGCGCGACACCGCAGGAGAGAAGCCCGTGGAGCAGATCGAGGTGTCCGCCGACATCGGGGCCGCTTGCGACGAGATCGGCAAGCTCATCGAGGCGAAGCGCAATGCCGACAAGGGCTGACCTTATCGACCTGGTGTACGACTGCCCCGTTGACATCGCCGTGCGCCTCGGATTCGACAAGCTGACGTCTTTGCACAACGAGTGGATCAAGGACATGGTTTTCGGCACCGACGACGAAACGATCCAGGCGCACCGTGGCAGCTTCAAGACCACGTGCCTAGGCATCTCGTTCGCGTTCATCATCGTGCTGTTCCCCGGCCTGCGATCCATGTTCCTGCGCAAGACAGACGACGACGTGGCGGAGGTCATGGCGGCCACGGCAAACGTGCTGCAAACCGACTACTTCCGCGGCATCGTTCGCATGCTCTACGGCGTGGAGCTCGTGCTTACGAGGGCCACGCAGTCGTCGGTATCGACCAACCTCAAGCAGGGCGTGTCGGGCGCTCCGCAGCTGCTAGGCCTTGGATGCGGAGGGTCGCTGACCGGCAAGCACGCAGACCGCGTGTTCACAGACGACATCGTGAACGTGAAGGATCGCGTGTCGGCGGCGGAGCGCGAGCGCATCAAGCTGATCTACCAGGAGTTGCAGAACATCCGAAACCGTGGCGGGCGCATCTTCAACACGGGCACGCCGTGGCACAAGGACGACGCGTTCCAGCTGATGCCGAACATCCGCCGCTGGGACTGCTGGCAGACGGGCCTCATGAGCCGCGAGGAGATCGAGCAGGTGCGGGCGAGCATGTCGCCGTCGCTGTTCGCCGCCAACTACGAGCTGAAGCACATCGCCGACGAGGACGCCATGTTCACCAACGCCAAGTTCTTCAAGGAGCCTGAGCTTCTGCGAGACGGCATAGGCCACATCGACGCGAGCTACGGGGGCGCGGACTTCACGGCCTTCACGGCCATATGCAACAGGGGCGGCATCTGGTACTGCCTCATCCGCATGTGGCACAAGCACGTGGACGACTGCCTTGACGAGATCATCGGGATTTGCAAGGCGCTGCGCATCGGCTCGATCCACTGCGAGATGAACGCCGACAAGGGGTATCTGCGCAAGGGCATCCTAAAGCGCGGCAGGCCGTGCGTGGGATACCAGGAGAAGGAGAACAAGTACCTGAAGATCAGCACGCACCTTCGCAGCGAGTGGGCGAACGTGCGGTTCCTTGACTGCGACGAGTACCCGCTTGACGCAGAGGCGCTGAACCAGGTGCTCGACTACAACGAGAACGCCGCGCACGACGACATGCCCGACTCCCTGGCGTCCGCGATCAGGCAATGGGAGAACCGACCCGGCATAAAGACCTTCAAGGGAGGTATCTGATTTGAGCCACGAGTTCCATTCCTTCTACTACGACCAGATGCAGCGAGAGCCGTCCACCGACGACTTCCGCCTGCCCGCTGGAACCGAGATGACCGAGGAGCTGCTTCAGCGCCTGGTTGACGAGTTCGAGCAAGACCACAAGCCGCGCTACGAATACCTGGACAAGGTGTACGACACGCACTACGCGATCTTCGACCGATCATGGCGCAAGAAGCCCGGCTACAAGCCGAACAACCGCCTGTCGGCCGACTTCTGTTACACCATCACGGACACGTTCGAGGGCTACTACATAGGCGTGCCAATGACGCTTTCGGTCAAGGGCGAGGACGACGGGCGCAAGAAGGCCGTGGAGGCGTTCATCGCCGACTATACGGCGAGAAACTTCCAGGAGGACGTGGACGCTGAATTGTCTGAGATGGCATCGAAGTTCGGCCATGCCTACGAGATGCTGTACCAAGACGACGAGGGCTTGCCGCGATCCATCGCGGTGTCTCCGCTCACTTCGTTCATGGTCTACGACGATTCCGTGCTGAAGCGCCCCATGTTCTTCGTCCGCTGGTTCTACGGCGATGACGGCACAATCAAGGGCAGTTATTCCGATGCCCACGATGTAGTGCCGTTCAGGCGCGGCGATGCCGGCTTGGAGTTCGGCGAGGCCGAGAGCCACAGCTTCGGCAGCGTGCCCGCCGTCGACTTCCGCCAGAACACCAAGGGGCGCGGCCTCTACGAGGGCGTGCTTTCCATGGTCGAGCAGTACAACGCCGTGCTTTCCGAGAAGGCGAACGACGTGGAGTACTTCAGCGACTGCTACCTCGTGGTCAAGGGCAAAGAGCTTACCGATGACGAGCTGGTGAACATCCGCGAGAACAAGGTGATCAACCTCTTCGGCGAGTCCTTGGAGGGCCTTGACGTGGTGTTCCTGGCGAAGCCCAACGCCGACTCCGTGCAGGAGAACCTTATCAACCGCCTTGAGCAGCTGATCTTCAAGATGGCGATGGTGCCCGACATCACTTCCGACAGCTTCGTCACCGCCTCTGGCATAGCGCTCAAGATGCGCATGATGCCAATGAGCAACCTCGCCCGCAAGAAAGACCGCAAGTTCAAGCGCGGCGTGCAGGAGCGCCTGAAGCTCCTAGCCGCCTATCCGTTGAGCCAGGGCTTCAGCGGCGACGATTGGCAGATGGTCGATGTGACCATGCACCGCAATATGCCCGACGACTTGCAGAGCGAGGCATCGGTTGCTGGGCAGCTCTCGGGCATCGTGTCCGAGGAAACGCAGCTTTCCGTGCTCTCCTGTGTGAGCGATCCCAAAGCCGAGATGCAGCGCAAGCGAGACGAGCAGGAGGAGAAGGCCAACGCGGTAAGCGATGGCTATCCAACCAACCGAACGATCGAGACCAACCAAGAGGAAGGAACCAACGATGAAGGTAGCGACCTATAGCCGAGGCAAGCAGCTTGCCATCCGCGAGGAGCCGGGCGGCGAGATCATCGGCACCATGGGAAACATGTCAGCGGCGCGGGTGGAGTCCGTCGCCGACGGCTGGGTCGAGCTGACGATGGGCGGATACGTGCGCGAAGACCTCGTGAGCGTCTACGGCCTAGTCGATATGACCACCTACAGCATCAAGCAGCCCGAGACAGTGCCAAAGGAACCGCAGCAGGAAATGGATGCCGTCACGCCTGCCGAGCAGCCAGGCGAAATCGAAGCCAAGGAGCAGCCGGCAGAGGACAGCGGCGAGCTTGGCAGCATGAAGCTCAACGACCTGCGCGAGCTTGCCCGCAACAGCGGCGTGAAGATCCCGAAGAACGCCACCAAGGACAAGATCATCGAGCTGTTGCTTTCCAATGAGTAAGCCGAGCGACGAATACTGGCGCGAGAGGCGCGACGAGTTCTTGCAGCAGCTGACCAAGGACGAGGCCGACCTTTCGAAGCGCCTTTCAAAGGTCTATGCATCCGAGGCGGCGAAGCTCGACCGCATGATCGCGGCCTACTACGCCAAGTACGGCGAGGACAAGGTGATCGAGTACCGCCGCCTGCTGCAATCCATCAGCGCGGAAGACCGCACACTGCTCATGGAGCGCATGGACGAGTTCGCCAAGAAGTACCCGCAGTACGCCGACCTCATGCCCGTGCGCGAGAGCATCTACCGCTTGAACGAGCTTGAGGCTATCCAGATGCAGATACGCTTGCAGCAGCTTGAGATCGGCGCGATCGAGCAGGAGGAGTTCCGCAGGCACTTCGAGGAGCAGGCGCGGCGTGCCGCCAACATCGCCGCCGAGGAGCTTGGCTTCGGCAAGGAGTTCTACCGCTACGACTCCGAGGTCGTGCGTGCGACGGTCGGAGCTGCCTGGGCGGCAGGCGGAGACTTCTCGGCAAACATCTGGGCGAACCGCGAGAAGCTGGCGAGCTACCTCAACGACGACTTCTCAAAGCTGATCGCACGCGGCGTCTCGTACGACGAGATTTCGCGCGAGCTTCGCCAGAGGCTCAACCACAGCGGCGCGAAGACCGCCATGCGCCTTGTGTACACAGAGGGAACGTACCTTTTCAACGAGGCGCAGGCATGCGTGCACGAGTCGGAGTTCGACAGCTACGCGCTGTCGTGCATCCACGACGGCAGGGCCTGCGAGGTGTGCCGCGAGCTTGAGGCCTACCAGAAGCAGCACCCGGCAAAGTTCTCCGAGCGCATGCCGGGCACGAACTTCCCGCCGATGCACCCGTGGTGCCGCTGCTCGTACACCCTTGAGGTGGCCGACTGGGACAAGTGGATCGACGATTACGTTGCAAAGCGCGGCGGCGATTCGGCGACCCACGCCATGACGCTGCGATCGAGCGCCATGGTTCGGGAGCCTGCCACCACGTCCCTGCTCGAATCGCTGCAACGCGCCGGCTCGGCGCTGGCCGGGCTTGATTTCAGGCTCAAGGGTCAGCAGTCGTTGGCGCGGAAGATCCGCACCGACTCGCACAAGCTCGACGTGAGCGAGAAGGAGGCATCCGAGGGCATAAACGACGTGCTGCGCTACACATACGTGCTGCCAGTCGAGTCGTTCGCTGACGAGTTCGCGCGCATCAGGCAGGCGCTCGAGAAGGCAGGCTATACTGTGGTGAAGGTCAAGAACACGCTCGGCGACGCATCGAGCGCTTACCGTGGCGTCAACACGCAGTTCGAGACGCCCGACGGCTTCAAGTTCGAGCTTCAGTTCCACACGAAGCAGAGCCTCGACATGAAGGAGCGCAACCACGCGCTCTACGAGGAGGAGCGGTTGGAGGACACCCCGCTTGAGCGCAAGTGGGAGCTTCGCCGCGAGATGGCCGACAACGCCGCGAAAATAAAGACGCCGCCGAACATCGAGGAGGTTCGCAAATGATTTACTACACCGACGACTCCCGCAGGCGCGTATCGCGCTTCGATGCGGAACAGATGGTGTGCGAGACCTACGATTTCACGCTCGGGCGCTGGGTATTCGACACAGAGGTGTTCGGAACGCAAAGCGGCGACCTATGGCTAGACGAGATTGGCCAGGAAGAGGCCGAGGCGATTATAAGAAAGCGCGACAAGGCGCTGCACCGATAGCAAACAGGCGAAAACCGAATAGGCATCTCACCCCAACGGCACAATCAAGGCCCCCAACACGGGGGCCTTTTCTTTTGCGTCAAGGAGGAGCCATGGAGATCGAATACATCACCCGCGCTGGGTGCCCGTCATGCGAGGCGTACCGCCGTGCTGTCATAGACCCGCTTTCCGAGGAGTACCCGGGGCGCGTGAGAGTTCATCAGGCATGGGACGGCCTCATGGAGCGGCTGAACAACGCCGAGCGCATCACCCGCGTTCCCATGGTCGTTGTAACCGACGGCGGGCGCGAGGTCATGCGCCTGCTTGAGATGCCAACGCTTGAGCGCCTTGAGGACATCCTGGAACCCGCCTGACGGGCGAATCTCACGCATGAAGGACACTCGCATGGTCAAAGACCGACCGAGCGTTGAGGTCGTTAAAAGCCACGGTTCGGGCAGGCGTGGAACCCGCTAAAAGCTACGGAAAACGTGCAGGCATGAGCCACGAGAAACCTTATGGAGGGTACGAAGCATGGCAAAGGACGGAAACCGACAGAAGTTCGCAGGAGTAGCGGGCGGAAACCTCACCCCGCCGCAGCAAGGCGACGAGGGAACCGAAGGCGCTGGCGAAGAGGCGGGCACCGAGGGCGAAGGCCCCGAAGGCGACCAGCAGGGCGCGGGTGAAGACCCGGACGACAAGGGAAGCAAGCCCAAGACGAAGGGCAAGACCTACACCGACGCCGACGTTGACGAGATCGTCAAGAAGCGCATCTCCCGCGAGCGCGCGCAGATCGAGAAGCAAATCCGCGAGCAGATCAAGCAGGAGGCCGACGACCAGCGCAGCGAGGCCGAGAAGCTTGCGGGAATGAACGACTTGCAGCGCGCGCAGTACGCGCTTGAGAAGGCCAACGCCGAGAAGGCTGCGCTTGAGCGCCGCATCAACCTGTCCGAGCAGATGGGCGTTGCGCGCGCCGAACTGAAGGCCGCAGGCATCGACCTCGGCGACGAGCTTCTTTCCATGTTCGTGACGGAGAAGGCGGACGACACCAACGCCGCGATCTCCAAGATCAAGGAGCTTTTCCCCAAGGCGGTAGACGCCGCAGTGCAGGAAGCGCTCAAGCGCCAGCTCCCCAAGGCGGGCAGCGAGGGCAAGCCCCAGTCCTTCGGCGCTAGCTTCGCAGCCGCATACAGCAACCGAATGAACGGAGGAAAGAAAGATGGCGCTCAATAAGGCGTTCACCTACGGCGAGTCCGAAAGCATCCTCGATTCCGAGGTGGGCATCGTCACCAAGACGCGAACCGCTACCCAGGCCATGGCCAAGGAGGTAGACGGTCGCAAGATCATCAAGGCCGGTGCGCTGTTCACCGGCACCGACGAGTTCGGCGTGTTCCTTGAGGACTACGACATGACGGACACCGACAAGTGCCCCGTCGCCGTGATCTTCCAGGGCCGACTCAAGGCCGACAAGGTATCCACCGAGGCCAAGGCCAAGAAGGCGGACTTCGCCGCCGCAGGCCTCTACCTCGTGTAAGAAAGGAGCAGCTTAGATGCGTCCCATTTCCGAGCTCATCACCGAGCGCGACATGCTCGACTTCTCGCAGGGCTTCAACGTCCAGCGAAACTACCTCGGCTCCCGACTGTTCCCGGATCAAAAGACCCAGTACATCGAGGCCGAGTACTCCCGCATCGTGGAGAACGGCAACCTTCCCACCGTGGCAATGATCCACGGCTTCGACACCGAGGCGCACATCGCCTCCCGCGTTCCGTTCGAGCGCGTCGTCACCGAGCAGCTGCTCATCAAGGAGAAGATCAACCTCACCGAGCGCCTGCGCCTCGTCACGCGCGGCCTCGACATGCAGATGGACTCCGTGCGCCGCTACTGCTTCGACGACGTTGCCCGCATGGCAGAGTCCGTCGTCGCCCGCGTCGAGAAGGCCAAGATGGAGGCCCTTTCCACGGGCAAGATGACCATCAACGAGAACAACGTCTCGATGGAGGTCGATTTCGGCGTCCCCAACGACCAGAAGGTAGCCACCAAGTGGGCCGTCGCCGACGCCGACATCATCGGCGACATCGACAAGTGGGTGACCATCGCCAACGGCAAGGGCCAGACCCCCACCGTCGCAATCACCTCCAAGAAGGTGTTCTCCCTTATCCAGCGCAACGCAGCCGTGCAGAAGGCGATCTTCGGCATCAACGGTGCCGGCATCCTGCCGAGCCTCGCGCAGGTCAACAACCTGCTCGCGCAGCAGTTCAACGGCCTCACGCTGAACATCGACGAGGAGCGCTACGGCGTGATCGACACCGCCGCCGACTCCATGAAGGTTACCCAGGGCCGCTTCTTCCCCGAGGACAAGTTCGTCATGTGCTCCGTCGGTTACGACGGCTCCGTCGGCACCGGCCTTTGGGGCGTAACCCCCGAGGAGCTTGAGCAGGGCGGCGCGTTCGACGAGAAGCGCCAGGAGCAGTACGTCACCTGCGTTCGCTGGGACACCCAAGACCCGGTTGCCACGTGGACTAAGGCCTCCGGCCTGTTCATCCCCGTGCTTCCCAACGTCTACGGCCACATCATCGCCACCATCGACACGACCTCCGAGCAGGCGCTCGAAAATGGCGATCGCCTGGTAGAGGGCTAGCCATGGCATCCCTCGCAGACCGCGTAAAGGCGCGTTACCTGGAAGACGAGGCAGTGCCGGCAGACGCCGTTATCGAGGAGATGATCGCGACGGTATCAGACCGCCTGTGCATCCGTCTCAAGGTGGCCGAGCTGCCGCGCCTCGCCGAGTCGATCGCCGTGGATGCGGCGATCAAGGCCCTGCGCCTGCGCGGCTACGAGGGCAGCACCTCCGAATCTGCATCGGACGGCGGCAGCATGTCGAACTCCTTCGTTGATGACGTGCTGTCCGCCTATTCCGCCGACATCGAGGCCCTGCGCGATGCGTGCCATCCCAAGGGCATCAAGTTCATGGGGGCGCGGCGATGAGGTGGTACAGGGCGGCTGCGATCAAGCGCGAGCAAACGGGCACCGACGAGCTGCACAACCCCGTGTGCTCCGAGGTGTCCGCCTTCGACTTCTTCGTTCGCGTAGGCCCGTGGCACAAGGTCAAGGCAGACAACGCGGGCAACGCCTACGACGGCGTTACCCGCTCACTGCTCACCAAGAGGCCCGCAGCAGACTTCGGCGGAATGTGCGCGGTCGAGGTGAAGGGCCACGCCTACGAGCTGGCGAACGTATCAGCGGACGGCGATACGACCGTCCTCACCGTGAAGGGGTTCAAGCCATGGGTTTTGTGATCCAAGACGTGAACGACCTCGCGGGAAAGCTGAAGCGGCTTTCCTCCGTGCGCTTCGATGCGGTCATCACGAAGAACATGGCCCAGATCTTCAACCGTGGCAAAGCCGACGGCGGAACGCCCGTATCGACCGAGAAGACCAGGCCGGACGGGCCGCACGGCGAGCTGCGCATGTCGCTGGGCCACTCGGGAGACACCGTTGGCTACACGAAGAGCTATGCGCCGCACGTCGAGTACGGCCACCGAACCGTGAACGGTGGTTACGTGCAGGGCCAGCGGTTCCTCAAGCGGAACGTGGACACGCAGCGCCCGATTTTCAAGCAAGACCTGATCGACCAGCTGAAGAAGCTCTAAGGAGGAACGATGCCGCGAGCAGTGCAGCGCCTAAGCCTGGCCGTGTTTCTCGGTTGCCTCATTGACGCGATCGAGCAGGGCACCGGCACGAAATGCTACGACAGCCCCGAAAACAGGGCTTCTCCGCTATACAGCGTGGAGCTTCAGAACACGCAGCCAGAGAACACCAAGACCATGTACATCGACGCGATCAGCGTATGGGTTCACTGCATAAGCGAGCCTGTGCGCCCGTACAGCAACGCAAAGGTTCTCGGCATGATCCAGCGCCTTGAGCAGGCGCTTGCGGATGAGTTCGAGCTGCCCGAACCGTTCTCCCTGTACCGCACGACCTTCGACGGCGTGCAGACGCTCAAGAAAGACGAAACCGACGAGGGGCATGCGATCGTGGGGATAACCTTCCGCGTTTGCTACGGCCTCCGCGTCAAATAACGAGAAAGGGGCCGCAATGGCTTCCGTTACCGACAACAAGCTCGTTGGGTGCGACTTCGACTCCGCCACCGCCAAGGCGCTCAACGGCAACGACATCGTGGCGCTCGTGACAGACAGCACGGGCGCGAACCTTCTGGCCGTGGCTGGTCAGCAGGGGCTTTCCTTCAACCTCAACCAGGACACCACCGAAGCTGCCACCAAAGACGACGCCATCGGCGGCTGGAAGCTGCGCTTCGCCAGCAACAAGGACTGGGACGCGTCCATCGACGGCCTCTACTCGCCCGACGACGAGGCCACGAAGATGGTCGCCAAGGCGCTTGCCGACGGCACCTACCTTTGCCTGAAGATCTGCAAGCGCATCCGCTCCACCGCGAACACCAAGTACGTGCCGCTGCGTATGGGCCTCGCAATCGTCACCTCCGACACCTTCGAGGCTCCGAACGACGACAACACCACCTATTCCATGGAGTTCCAAGGCTCCGGGAAGCCGTGGCTCTACGAGACCGCGACCGAAGACCAGATCACCGCAGCGACCGTAACCGTTACCAACGACTAAGGAGCAGACGAATGACAGAAGAGAAGGATTTCGACGATTTTATCGAGTGCGGCGAGGCCTGTGAGGAGCTTGAAGACGCCCTCGAAGACAACACCAAAGAGGTGTTCAAAGGCGAGCTTGAGCAGGACATCGACGAGATGGAACGCGCAACGTTCACCATCAAGGGCCGCGAGTGCGAGATCGCCTTCACGCGAAAGCGCATCGACCTCTACGAGGAGCGCCACACGCCCATCATCGCGTCTTTCTACAAGAACGACGGCATGTTCACGTTCAAGGAGCTTTCCGCGATCGCAGGCTACGGCCTGAAGCTCGTCGGCGGCGGCTACTTCATCCCGAACAAGGGCGAGGAAATCGTCAACAAGCTGATCGAGGCGAACGGATACCCCGCTGTCTATCAGGCCGTGATGCTGGCCCTTCAGCGCGACTGCGCTTTTTTATTCATGGGCGCACAGAACGCGCTCTCACTCGCCTAACGGGATTCGAGTACTTCAAGACCGTTCAGAAGCGCGGCGAGGATGCCGAAGACGCCGCCCTGTTTCACAGGGAGGCCGATTTCGCGTTCTTCGCCGCGCGTCTCGGCTGGGACTACGAGCAGTACGCCCAGCACACGCCCGTCCAGCTCATGTTCGTGCGCAAGGAGCTTGAGACGGCGACGGTTCGCGACTCCAACCTGCTCAAGGATGCGGTTCAGGTCGCCGTAGCCAACTGCCTTTCCAAGAAGACCTACAAGCTCTGGCAGAAGCGCAACGGCGAGTTCCGCGAGACGGACTTCACCCATGCCGAGATCGACGCCCTGAAGGAGCAGTACCGAAAGAACCCGCCTTGGACGCCATGGGGAGGTGCGAAACCGAATGGCTGATTACGTTCTATCCGCAAAGGGAACCTACGACGGCACCAACATGGACAGCGGCCTCGACAAGTCCGCCTCCAAGTTCAGCAGCCTCAAGGACACCGCCAAGTCCGTAGGCTCGCAGGTTGCCGGCTTCTTCGCCTCGAGCTTCGGCAGCGTAGGCAAGTCTATCTCAACCGCGATCGGCACGGTGACCGCAGGCGTCACCACGCTAGCCGCCACGGGTGGCATGAGCCGCGCCCTCAACATCGAGAAGGCGCAGGCCATGTTCAAGGGTATGAAGCTCGCATGGGGCGACTTCTATCAAACAATCCAAGACTCCGTAGACGGCACCGCCTTCGGTTTCGACACAGCAGCGACGGCTGCCGCGCAGCTTGCGGCGTCAGGCGTTGCCGCCGGCTCCGACATGGAGAAGGCCCTGAACGGCTGCGTCGGCACAGCCGCCACGTTCTCGCAAGACCTCGGCGACCTCTCGTCCATCTGGGCTAAAGTGGCCGCCAACGGAAAGCTCTCGGGCGAGCAGGTGGCCCAGTTCACGGATCGAGGTATCAACGCGATCTCCGTGCTATCGACCTATCTCGGCAAGTCCTCCGACGAGGTTTCCAAGATGGTCACAGCCGGCAAGATCGACTTCCAAACGTTCTCCGACGCCATGTACGCGTCTTTCGGCGATTCCGCAAAAGCAGCCAACGAGTCGTTCACCGGCTCCATGGCGAACATGAAGGCGGCGCTTTCCAAGATCGGCCAGGACTGGATGACCCCGCTCAAGGACTCCGCCATCCCCGTGTTCAACTCCATCCGCGGGGTTCTCAACTCGTGCCGCGCGGCCCTCAAGCCGCTTTCCACGGCTTTCGGCGAGTTCCTGGGCGTCACCTACGATGCCCAGGGCAGCCTCACGCGAACCGGCGGAGCGGTCGAGAAGCTGTGCGGCTTCCTAGACGGCCTCGCGGAGAAGATTCAGGGCGTGGACCTCTCGAAGCTCGGGACCGGCGGCAAGCTCGCCGCCGCGGGCCTCGCGGGACTCGCCGCCGTATCGCTGGGCGGACTGATCGGGCAGGTTCCCGTGCTCGGGGCTCTCGTCAACTCCTTCACGGGCGGCATCGTGCCGGCGCTCAAGGGCGTCAAGGACGGTTTCGGCCTCCTGCCGGCCCCGGCAGCCGTAGCGGTCGCGGCAATCGCCGCGTTCGCCGCCGCCTTCGCCTACTGCTACGCCACGAACGAGCAGTTCCGGGACTCGGTCAACGGCCTCGTCGGCAGCATCGCCTCGTCGCTCGCCCCGGCGTTCCAGAGCCTCACCGGCCTCATAGGGCCGCTTCAGACGCTGTTCGGCTCGGTGTGCGGCGCCGTGATGCAGCTGTCGACCGCGTTCCTCGGCATCGTCGCCGCGGTGGCACCGCTCGTCGCGACGATAGTCTCGAGCCTCGTCCCCATTCTCGGGACGATCATCGAGGCCGTCGCGCAGGTCGTCGACACCGTCGCCGCGACCGTCGCCCCGGTCATCCAGCAGATAACGGACCTGATAACGGCGAATATGCCGGTCATCCAGTCGATAATCACCGACACGTGCACGCTCATCCAGACCATCATCACGACGGTCATGCCCATCATCCTCGCGATGGTCAGCGCCACCATGACGGCCATCCAGGCGATAATCGACGCGGTCTGGCCGTATATCTCGGCCATCGTGACGTCGGCCATGCAGATCATCCAGGACATCATCACGGTCGTCCTCGGAATCATCAACGGCGACTGGAGCGCGGTCTGGACGGCGGTTCAGGACATAGCGATGAACGTCTGGACCATCATCCAGAACCTCATCAGCGGCTATATGGCCTACATCCAGGCGCTCATCCAAAGCGGCCTCGCGGCCATCCAGAGCGTGTGGAGCGCAATCTGGTCGGTCGTCGGGAGCGTGCTGTCGAATATCTGGAACACGATCAAGAACGTGGTCAGCAGCGCGATCAACACGGTCCGCTCCGTCATATCCGGCGCCCTATCGACGATTCAGTCGATTTGGTCGTCGGCATGGAACGCCGTCACGAGCACGCTGAACAACGCATGGAACAACATCCGCAACGGCGTGTCGAGCGGCATCAGCTCCGTCGTGAGCTTCGTGTCCTCGATTCCGGGCCGCATCGTGAGCGCCCTCGGCAACCTCGGCTCGCTGCTCTACAGCGCCGGCAGCTCCATCGTGAGCGGCCTGCTCAACGGCATCAAGTCGACCATCGGCGGCGTCTACGACTTCGTGTCCGGCATCGCCGGAACGATCGCGAGCCTGAAAGGCCCGAAGCGCAAGGACTTGAGGCTCCTGATCCCCAACGGCGGCTGGATCATGCAGTCGCTCGAAACGGGCCTCAAGAAGCGCTTCGAGGGCGTGAAGGACACCGTTTCGGGCTTCGCCGACGAGCTGAGCATGTCGTTCGGCGGGCCTGATGTCACCTACGAGACCGGAGCCGCAGCCGCAGTCGGAGCGGTGGCCGGCGGCGACACCTATTACATGACCATCGACGGCAACACGGCAGACACAGACATCGCGGTGGCTAACGCCATCGACGTGCTGGTATCCGCCGCACGCCGCTCTTCCACGGCGAGGAGGTAGACGTGGGAACCTATACAAGAGAGATCCAGATCGCGGGGCTCAACCGCTGGTATTGCGGCTACATCTCGGTCGATGCGGTGAACACCGTCAATGACACCACCTCGCGCATCACAGTCACCGCCGCGCTCGAAGACAAGTACGCCGCGCAGTACGGCACGCACTATGACGTAATCGTCAACGGCGTCACCTACAGGTCGCGCGACGTGCTGCTCAACAACTACGGCAACTGGGCCACGCGCGACGCCGTGACCTTCACCGTGGACGTCGGGCGCGGAGCCAGCGGCTGGAACTGCTCCGTGCAGATCCACGTCTACGGCAAGACGTACAACAACTACTACGGCAGCGCGGGCGGCGACGCCTGGGCAACGGAGTACGCTTGGATTCCCCAGCGCGGGTACTCGCAGCCGCATCCGCCCAGGAATCCGAAGCTTGCTCGCGTTTCCGACACCTCGCACAAGATCACGTGGGACGTCGATTACACGGGCATGGACGGCGCATACCCTTGGGCTGGCGTGTACGTCGATCGACGCACCGACGACGGCTCATGGGTCAATATCGCCGACGTGTCGTGGGACGTGACCAACTACACCGACAACTCCACGAAGCCGGGCCATAAATACGAGTACCGCCTTTGCGCCCACGGCCCTGGCGGCAATTCCACGCACGTGTCCTGCGGAACCGCCTACACCACGCCCTCCGCGCCATCGCGCGTGGAGGCCGTTAAGGCGGGCGCCACCGAAGTAACGCTTCGCGTCTACGGTGCTTGGACATATGCAGCCGCATGGGACATCCAGCGCTCGACGGACGGCGGCAGCACATGGTCGTCCATAACGGCCAGCACCGAGGGTGAAGACCCCGCTTGGCTCGACCTGCACGACAAGGCCGCTCCTGCGGGAACGGTCGTATACAGGGTCAGGGCCAAGCGCGGAAGCCTTGCCTCCTCGTGGGTCAAATCGAACTCCGTCACGACGATCACGCCGCCGCTCGCCCCGAAGGTGACCGCAAGCTCCGTCGTGCCGACCGGAACAGCGGCAAGCGTGGCATGGGTGCCCAACCATCAGGACGGCTCGGCACAGACCGCCGCGCAGATCGAGTTCAGCGGCCCAGAGACGATCACCAAGTCGTACACGACCGCCAAAAGCGCATCCGTGGCGCTCACGAAAGGCAACTGGAAGGCGCGCGTGCGCACCAAGGGCCTCCATGCCGATTGGGGCGCATGGTCTGGATATGTGGCGATCGTCGTCGCCGACTACCCGCAGTGCTGGGTGGCATCGCCCGCCACCGATGGCATCCTGATCGACCAGGTTCCGCTCACCGTAAGCGTGGCCGCGTCCGACGAGACGGGCATCGCCCAGGCAACGCTTTCCCTTGCCGAGGTCGGCGGCGCAGTTGTCGCCACCGCAGACGTCACGAGCTTGCAGCCCGTGCAGTTCGGCAGCTACGCGACCATCAAAAACGGCATCGACTACATGCTCACGCTTGTGGTCGTCGGCGGCTCCGGGTTGTCGAAAACCGCCACGCGCCGATTCAGGACGCATTGGGCGGAACCTGCGACGCCGGTGGTCACCGTTTCCTACGGCGACGACCTTACATGCCACGTGAAGGTCGAGAACGGCGTTTCAGCCTACAACGTCGAGGAAACGACGCTTATCGGCCCGATGACCTACGACGAGGACAACAACGAGCTTCCCATGTTGGGAACGATCACGTGCGATGGCCACGAGCTTGTGCTTGGCAGCGCATCGAAGTGCGAGAGCTTCATCGTCGAGCGAATCTACGACGATGATTCAAGCACGCTGGCAAGCGGCCTGCTCGATGCCCAGGAGACGATCGACCGCGTTCCGCCGCTCAATGCGGACATGAAGTACCGCGCAACAGGCACGGCCGCGAACGGAACGTCTGCGTATGCCGAGATCGACGCGAAGCTGCTTGCGAGCTGCATGGCGCTCAATTTCGGGCAGGATGCGTCAACGCTCATCAAGATGGAGCTCGATGCGGGCTATTCCACGTCTGCGGCGCGCAGCTACAAGAGCTACCACTTCGCCGACGGCGGGGAGAACGGCGGGCTTCCGATGTCGTACCCGCTCGACGAGTGCGACCTTGCCACATCCGCCTCGTGCCTTTTCCGCCGCGACGGCCACGACGCCTTCCGACGCGCCATGAAGAGCCAATGGCAGGGCTGGTGGCGCGGCCTCGCTGGCGAGCGCGCCTTCGGAGCGATGACGTTCAGCGAATCGCTCAAAGCTCCGGGGCTTTGGTCGGCATCCGTGAAGATAGAGCACGACGTATTCGAGGAGCCGAACAATGCCTGATTGGAAGAAGCGCTTCGCATCGTCCTACCGCTACATGCGCGTAGACCGCAAGACGAACCTAGACGTCGAGCGGCTTAGGAACATCTGCAACGGCGGGACGATCGAGCGCAACCTGGATACCAACTACGAGACGGGCAAGGTCAGCTACAAGGGCGCGCTAGACCTCGGGAGCGACCTTTTGCGCGTGTACCTTGAGGCAGCGTTCCCAGATGGCTCTATTCACCTTGAGCCTCTTGGAACCTTCCTCGTGTCAACGCCGAAGCGCCCGATCGGCCAGGCGCTGGCCGAGGCAGACCTTTCCGGGCGATTGGCCGAAGTTGACGAGGACGAGTTCGACCAGCCGAGATCGGTTCCCGCCGGCACGAACGCCGTTGACTATGCGGCGAAGCTGCTGCGCGAGGCCGGCCTTGAGGTGATCGCCGACCAATCGGACTTCAAGCTCACGACGGCGTGGGTGGTCGGAGCGATCGGAAACGGAGAGAGCAACTACCGAACCCGCCTAAAGGCTGTCAACGCGCTTCTCGCGGCGGCTGGGTTCAGCTCCGCTTCATGCGACCCGCTGGGCCGAGTGCTGCTGCGGAAGTACATCGAGCCCGACAAGCGAGCGCCAACCATGGTCATGGAAGAGGGCAAGGGCGCACGCTTCGTGGACGACGGCACCGAGGAGTTCGACAAGTCGAAGGTAGCGAACGTCGTCCATATCGACTACTCGACGAGCGACGAGAGCATACGCGGCACCGCCATCGACTCCGACCCGAACAGCGAGTACTCGACCGTGCGCCGTGGCTGGCGCAAGGCGGTTTCCTACACGCGAAGCGAGCTTCCTCACGGAAGCACAGCAGCCGAGCGGCAGGCAAACGCGAATGCCGAGGCGCAAAGCCTGCTTGCCACAGAGCAATCGGCTATCCACCGCCTAACGGCCACACACATCTACGCGCCCGTCGGCATTTCCGACGCTATCGACGTGCGCTGGCCAAGCGAGGGTATCAGCGGGAACTTCGCAATCAGGAAGCAGACTCTCACCCTCGTGGGAGGATGCCCGATGGAATTGGAGATGAGACGCTTTGAACGTTAACGACATAAGCAACGCGGGCGACATGCTCGCCGAGCTTTTCACGCCGAAAGGCGGCTCGGGCCATTCCATGGGCTTCGCCACGGTCAAATCGATATCCGACGCGAAGGTTACCGTCTCGATGTCGGGGGCCACGCTTTCCGGTCTACCGATGACCACTGGCTGTTCAAGTGCCAAGGCGGGCGACCGCTGCATTGTCGAGACGATCGGGCCGCAGGCCATAGTAACCGGAATCATCGCGAAGTAGAGGAGGTGCGATGGCAGACGAAACGCAGATCGCGGCGTTTGTCCTCAACGAGAACGGCAACATCGACCGCGTGAGAACGACTGACGGCTCTATTTACTGCATCGAGTCAACGCTTGCCGTGGAGGCGGCGGAAGAGGCAAAGACAGCAGCCGCCAACTGCAAGACCATGACGGAAAGCGCTGAAACGGCCGAGAAAACGCGCGTGTCCAACGAGAACGCTCGGAAAACGGCTGAGACCGAGCGCGGCAACAACGAGACAACCCGCAAGAACAACGAGACGTCGCGCAAGAACGCCGAGACAACACGTCAAGACAACGAAACTGCGCGAAAGAATGCCGAAACCACGCGCCAGAACAACGAGACGAGCCGATCGAACGCCGAGATCGAACGCAAAAAGGCCGAAAGCCAGCGCCATGACGAGCATATCGCCGACCAACAGGCATCGAGCAACGCGACCTCGGCGGCAAACGGCGCGGCATCGCGTGCTGACGCGGCGGCCCACCAGGCGTTGCAGATCGCCAACTCCGTTGTGCAAGGAAGCGCGGGCGATTCGGACATCGCGGCGCTGCGCGAGCAGAACGCGATCCTGGCAAACATGCTCGCTGAGTCGAGCGGCAAGTTCGTGTTCATGGACGGCACGGTGTACGCGCCGTCTTCAAAGGCAACGTTCGAGGACGGAACCGTAAAACTCGGTTCCTCCTGCACGGTATCCGGCACGACCATCGTGCTCGCATAGAAAGGAAAACGAATGGCAAACGTAAACGCCGAGCGCTTTAACGTGAACGGGGTGAGCCATGAGATCATCGACTCACTGGCCCGCACCAACGCCACCACGGCGCTCAACAACACCGAGTACAACCGACAGGGCCTGATCGGCAAGTACCCGGGCCAGTCGCTCGCAACGCTTCTCGCGGGCGAGGTCTCAGGCTCCGCCACCATCTACGACGCGCTGCACAAGCGCGTGCAGGCCGCGAACTTCAGCGGCATGCGCGTGGGCGACTACATCGACGTGCCGCTCGTGAGCGCGTCAAACGTGGCGGCCCAGCAGTCCGTGCGCTTCCTGCTTGCGCACTTCGACCCGTACTACCAGTGCGGCGACAGCGCCAAGGGCCACCACATCGCGTTCATCGCGTCCGCGCCCGTCGCCGTGGCCAAGACCGTCACCGGCATGGCCAACGACAGCTACCTGATGTGGAACACTGCGAACACCAACCAGGGCACCGCAGACGTGAAGAACCCGTACCTGAACAGCAACCTCAAGGCGTGGGAGAAGCTGTTCGAGGCGTGCCTGCCCGAGGGGCTGACCAAGTACCTGCTCACCCAGCGCGTGCTGCTTGAGGAGCGTTACAGCGCGAGCGGCGCGCTCAGCGACTCCAACAGCTGGAGCTGGCAGGACATCGGCAAGGTGTGGTCGCCCTCCGAGATGGAGGTGTACGGCTGCCCAGTGTGGGGCACCAAGGGCTACAGCGTGGGCTTCGACTGCCAGTTCGACCTGTTCCGCGATACCGCGCACCGCTTGAACGGAACTCGGTGCGCTTGGTGGCTGCGTTCCGTCATGGGTGGCTCCTCGTCCTACGTGTGCGGCGTCAGCAACTACGGCCATGCCTGCTACTCTTCGGCGGCGCACACCTGGGTTCGCCCCCGCCCCGGCTTCCTCGTCGGCTAGCCAGCCGAGTGCTCTATACTTCTCTTTCGATGCGACCGCCTTGCGCGGTCGCATCCATGCCCGCGCAGCGGGCCGTTTTTTTCGCCACTATTTCCGGGAGGTGCCATGAGCGGCGTCTACCAGCGAAACCGCGAGGTGTCCGAGTACAAGTTCTTCACGCAGGCCATCGCCATCCGCGTGGAGGTCAACAAGCTCATGGCCTCCTCGTCGGTCGTGCCGAAAGCCTACAGGCTGCTGAACGCAGTCCCCACGGTGGAGACCGCGCGCAGCATCGTATACAACGTCAACCGCGCCGACTGCTTCTACCCCAACAGTTCGTTCAACGCACTTGAGCGCAAGCGTTACCTGACGCTGGCGATAGCCGACTGCGAGCAGCTGATGCTCGACATGCAGTGCCTCATGGACATCGGCCTGCCCGTGAACGCCAACCGCTTCGAGGCGCTGGCGGGCATGGTCGAGGAGGAGATCAAACTGCTCAAGGGCGCGCGCAAGAACGTACGCGTCACCGGCAAGAAGACGACCGACGAGCGCATAGCCGAGGCCGAGGCCGAGCTAGAGCGCCTGCGTTCGCTATAATGGGCGGCGGTCGCGCCTTGTTTATCGGTACAATTGGTGGCTGCGTTCCGTCATGGGTGGCTCCTCGTCCAACGTGTGCTACGTCAACAACAACGGCAATGCCAACTACAATTCGGCGACGAACACCTGGGTTCGCCCCCGCCCCGGATTCCCTTACTGCCAGACCGAGTAGGCCAGCGGGCCGAAAGCAGAGCGCGGAGAGGAAGGAAGGCGCGACCATCGGGCGCGAGCCCGTAAATACGCACCCCGCGAGGGTGGCCGGACGCTGCTTGCATGGCGCGGCGCTCCGTGGCTTCGCCGCGTTTCATGGCCATACCTCAAGCGGCTGTCAGAGCCACATTGAAAGCCGTGCGGGGTGCCTTCTGTGAACTCGGAGCAAAGGCGGGCCGCGCGCCGGAAGCGCCGCGAGGAGAAGCGCGCCAGGGCCAAGGCCGAGCGCGTCAAGGCGTGCACCCTTGAGACGGTGGCCGACCTCAACAGCCTGTGCAAGGCTTCCAAGCAGGCCGCGCGTGGCGTGATGTGGAAGGCCTCGACGCAGCGGTACATGAAGGACTACCTGCGAAACGCCGTGAAATCGCGCCAAGACCTTTTGGAGGGCCGCGACATATGCCGGGGTTTCATCCGCTTCGACCTGTGGGAGCGCGGCAAGCTGCGCCACATCAGTGCAGTGCACTTCCCCGAGCGCGTGGTGCAGAAGTCGCTGTCCCAGAACGCCCTCGTGCCCGCGATAGTCCCCACGCTCGTATCCGCGAACTCCGCCAACATCAAGGGGCGCGGCACCGACTACGCCCTTAAGCTGCTCAAGCGCCACCTGGCCGACCACTGGCGGCGGCATGGGCGCGAGGGCTACATGCTGCTGGGCGACTTCTCCGACTACTTCGCGCGCATTGCCCACGAGCCGGTCAAGCGGCAGGTGGCCGACGCGCTGCTCGACCCGCGCGTGGTCGCCCTTGAGCACCGCCTGATAGACGCGCAGGGCGAGGTCGGCCTGGGCCTGGGCAGCGAGCCAAACCAGATATGCGCGGTGGCGCACCCCAACCGCATCGACCACTACGTGGCCGAGATGCTGCGCCCCGAGGCCTACGGGCGCTATATGGACGACTTCTACCTGATCCACGAGTCCAAGGAGTACCTGCAAGTGTGCCTTCTGCTGATAGAGCACGAGTGCGCGAAGCTCGGCATCGCGCTGAACCCGCGCAAGACCCGCGTGGTGAAGCTGACGCGCGGCTTCACGTGGCTGAAGAAGCGCATCTTCTACACCGAAACGGGCCGCATCGTCATGAAGCCGTGCCGCGACTCCATCACGCGCGAGCGACGCAAGCTCAAGAAGATGGCGCGCATGGTGGCCGAGGGGGTCATGACGCCCGAGCAGGTGCAGCAGAGCTACCAGAGCTGGCGCGGCGGCATGGCTCACTTGGACGCGCACCGCAGCGTGCTGGCCATGGACGCGCTGTACCGCAGCCTGTTCGAAAATCTCGCGGGGGGGGTTGCTCAATGCAATCAAGCCCGAGAGACGATTCGGGCGGAACGCCCTCGCCATAGCGGAAGGGCAGCAACTCAAAACGGCGGCCTAGACGGGTCGAAAACGAAATAACCAAGACAGCGAAGGCGTGCTGCGGCGCGCCTTCTTTCTTCGCGCCCGCCCAAACGGCCAGGCAATCTCACGGCGCTAATACGATGGCGGCACATTCCCCGATAAGGAAGGAGTCCGCATGGACACTGAGGAAGACATGCCGCGCCCCGACGAGCTTCGAGACGGCACCCTGGCCGAGGTCAACGCCCTGCGCGACTTGCTGTCGCAGATCGGCGACCCCGACGCGGCGCACGACGCGGGCGTTATCGACGATGACGAGTACGTGGAGCGGAAGGCGCGAAAGCTCGCCTACACCTCCGCGCTCGCCGCCTACGCCAACGGCGAGGTGCCCGACCTCCCGGCGCTGCTCGAACAGATGCGCGAGCAGGCGTCCCAGCCGACGCAGACCGAGACCAACACGGCGAACATCGACTACCTGCTCATGACCGTGGGAGGTGACCAGTAATGGCTACGAAGAAAACCGTTGAGCATTCCAAGCACTTCGCGAAGGTCAAGAAGTACTACGACAAAGACCTTTGGAGCAAGGCGCGCGTCTACAAGGCTGTCGAGTGCAAATGGATCACCGCCGACGAGTACAAGGAAATCACCGGCGAGGAGTACACGGCCGAATAGGCGGAAGGAGGGCGCCCAGGATGGAAGTGCTCAAGCTTTTTGCGCCTTACGGACCGGCTTGGCTTGGCGGCGTGCTCCTGACGCTCGTTGCGTTCTACTTCGGGAGACAATTTCTTGAGGAGTACAAACGCCAAAACCAGCGGAAGGGCGAGCTCGACCTGAAGCGCGAGGAGCGCAAGCAGGCCGAAGTCGACGAGAGGGCGCAGCGCGACCGCGAGCGGTCCCAAATGGAGGGGCGCATCGCCGCCCAGATGGAGCGCAGCAACACCCTGATTGAAGGAATGAAAACGCTCATGGAGTCGGTTGTCGCGTCAAATGACGTCCTCCACGCGGACTTGGTCCACAGCCAGGCGCGTAGCCAGGGCATGGCCGAGAAGGTCGACCATATCTACGACCGAGTCGACCTCATGTACAACAAGGAGACAGGGAGATAAAGATGACTGATATACAGGCAGGACTCACGGTGCTGACCGTCCTCGTGGTGCCCTATATCGTGCAGGCTATCAAGACGAAGGCGATGACCGGCAATGTCGCCCGCTGGACGGCCATCGCAGTATCGGCGCTGTGCGGCGCATTGACGGCCATGGCCGGGGGTATGCCGACTGACCCCACGGCGTGGGTTACGTCCATCTTCGCCGCGGTAGGCGGCGTGCAGGTGGCATATGCAGCCTTCAAGGCGGTCGGCGTGACAGACAAGTGGCTCGACGCGCTGCTTGCCATGGGCACTCCGAAGAAGGACGACTAGGAATGGGCGGCAAGCGCCTCGTGCGCATCGCCGCCGCCATCTCGCTGCTTGCTTTGCTCGCCGCCTTCGCCGACGTGGCGCTTATAGCCTCTAACGTGCCGAAGGTGCCGAAGGAAGAGCCTTTGCCCGTCATCTACGACAAGCCGCTCGACAAGCCCGCCGAGGTGCCCGTCTACCTCCAAGCAGACGAGCGCTGGGGCGGGCTTTCCTATGCTGGCGATGATCTCGCGACATCGGGCTGCGGCCTCACGTGCGCGGCCATGGCATGGGAATGGCTATACGGCCAAACCTGCACGCCGGCGCAGATGCTCGATCTCGTTGGCGAGTCGTGCCTGACCGACGGCGTGAACGACATGGACAAGTTCTGCCGCTGGATGAACGCGCACGACCAGGCTTTGGGCTACACGCCGATCCATGACAACGCCGATGCCGCACTGAACGAGGCGGCAAGCGGGTGGATGGTGTTTTGCAGCCTAACGGGCCGGCTGCGCGAAGGCGGCAAGAGCTACGGCGGTCACATCGTCCTGCTCTGCGGGTGGGATGGAACCACGGCAACATTCCACGACCCTTGCGAGGGCATAGTGCGACTGAGCCGCGAACAGTACGAACAAGTGAATTGGGCTTATTTCATAGCTATAGGGAGCGCTGAATAATGAACGGCATCGACATTTCCAACTGGCAGAACGGCATCAACCTCGCGGCTGTGCCTTTCGACTTCGTTATCTGCAAGGCCACCGAGGGCACGCATTACGTTTCGCCCGACTGCGACCGACAGATCCAGCAGGCGATCGGCCTCGGCAAGCTCGTGGGCGTGTACCACTACGTCAACGGCGGCAACGCCGAGGCGGAGGCCGAGTGCTTCTACGAGCACTGCAAGGGCTACGTGGGCAAGGCCGCGTTCTTCATCGACTGGGAGGACAAGGGCAACAAGGCGTGGGGCGACACGTCATACCTCAAGGCCATGGCCGAGCGCCTTGCCGAGCTGCTTGGCGTGAGCATGGATCGCATCGGCATCTACGCCAGCAAGAGCGTGTTCCCGTGGAACCTCACCACGGCCAAGACGTGGGTGGCGCAGTACGCCGACATGAACCCCACGGGCTACCAGGACGCGCCATGGAACGAGGGCGCTTACGACTGCGCAATCCGCCAGTACTCCTCGTGCGGGCGTCTGGACGGCTGGGCGGGCAACCTCGACATCAACAAGTGCTACATCTCCCGCGCCGAGTGGGAGGCAATGGCAGGCGGCTCCAACGGCGATCCCGACTCGCTTATCCACGGCATCGACGAGACGCCTGCGGCAGACCTCGCGGCAAAGGTGCTCGCGGGCGAGTTCGGCGACGGCGACGACCGCAAGCACGCGCTGGGCAACCGCTACTCCGAGGTGCAGGCGCTCGTGAACCACATCCTTACGGCATCCGCCGAGGATCTGGCCGCTGAGACCTGGGCGGGCGATTACGGCAACGGCAGCCGCCGCAAGGCTGTTTTGGGGCCGCGCTACGACGAGGTTATGGCGGTCATCAACGGGCAGACCGAAACCGAGCAGGTATACGTGGTGCAGAGCGGCGACACCCTTTCCGGAATCGCCTCAAAGTACGGCACCACGTACCAGGATCTCGCCGCCAAGAACGGCATCTCGAACCCGAACCTGATCTATCCCGGCATGCGCCTGGTTGTTTCCTAGGCCGCTCGTGGTATCCTAACGAAGATAATCGTGCCGACTGCGCACACCTCGGTTCGAGGAGATGCGCAAACGGTGCACCATTTGAATTGAAGAGCCCGTTACCCTCGCGGTAGCGGGCTTTTTGCTACCCATGCGCCGGGATTCGAACCCGACAGGGTGCGGAGCTGAGGAAACGCGAAGCGTTTTCCAGCGCAGCACGCAAGGAGCGAAGCGACGCGGCGAAAGCGGGCGGCGTCAGCCGCACGCGGACATCCCGCTGGGGGCACCATTTGAGATGTGAAGCCCGTTACCAATTCGGTAGCGGGCTTTTTGCTACCGATATGCCGGGATTTGAACCCGGCAGGGTACGGATCCCGGCATATCGGCGGCAAAACGGGCTTCAAAGCGTCCTTCGCAAACAAAAACCGGGGCCCGCATGATGCGGACCCCGGCTCAATACCGTGACGATATGTCAGTTACGTTCTACACATAGAACAGAATGTCGTCGTAGGTCGGGACCGGCCAGTAGTCAGCGGCCACGATCTCCTCCATGGCGTCCACGGCGGCACGCAGCGCATCCATAGCGGGAACGACCTCGTGCGCGTACACGTTGGCCTGCTCCTGGCCATCGAGAGCCTCGGCCTTCTGATGCACGACGTCGAGCGCCTTGATGGAGTCGTTGATGGCAGTGATACCGTTGCAGAGCTTGTTGAGCGTGTTCTGCTCGCACTGCATGGCGGCCTCAGCACCGGCGGCACGAATAGTCTCAAGGCCCTTAGCGACCTTGGTGGCATAGGCGGTAATGACCGGGCGATAGGTACGACGCGCCTCGCGAACCATCGTGGTGGCCTCGATGTTCATGAGCTTGTTGTACTTCTCGAGCTTGCAGTCGTAGCGGCACTGGGCCTCGGCCTTGGTCAGGACACCCGTCTCCTCAAAGAGTGCGATGGCCTTATCGGAAACAAAGGCGGGCAGGGCGTCGGCCGTGGTCTTGTTGTTGGCAAGGCCGCGCTTCTCGGCCTCGACGGGCCACTCATCGGAGTAGCCGTCACCGGAGAACAGGATGCGCTGGTGGTCGGTCAGGACCTTCTTGCAGTACTCGAGCGCAGCGTCCTGGAACTCATCCTCGGGCGTACCCTCAAGCGCGTCGGCGAAGGACTTGAGCGACTTGGCCACGGCGGCATCGAGCACCAGGTTGGAGTCGGAGACGTTCTGCTCGGAGCCGCAGGCACGGAACTCGAACTTGTTGCCGGTGAAGGCAAACGGGGAGGTGCGGTTGCGGTCGGTGTTGTCCTGCATCAGCTTGGGCAGAGTATCGGCGCCCAAGTCGAGCACGCCGCGCGTGGCATGGACGGAAGCCTTGCCATCGATGATCTTCTCGACGACCTCGGTAAGCTGGTCGCCCAGGAAGATGGACATAATCGCCGGAGGAGCCTCGTTGGCGCCCAGACGATGGTCGTTACCGGCCGAGGCAACGGAGGCACGCAGGAGCTCCTGATAGTTATCGACGGCCTCGATCACCGCGGTGAGGAAGACGATGAACTGCAGGTTGTCGAGCGGGGTGTCGCCCGGATCGAGCAGATTCTCGGACTCGGTGCCAAGCGACCAGTTGTTGTGCTTGCCCGAACCATTGATGCCCTCAAAGGGCTTCTCGTGCAGCAGGCAGACCAAGTCGTGGCGGGAGGCGATGAGCTTCATCTTCTCCATCATGACCAGATTCTGGTCGATGGCCTCGTTGACTTCGCCATAGACGGGGGCAAGCTCATGCTGGCAGGGAGCAACCTCGTTGTGCTTGGTCTTGGCGGGAATGCCAAGCGCCCACAGCTCATCGTCCAGATCCTTCATATAGGCCGAGACGGTGGGGCGGATAGCGCCAAAGTAGTGCTCCTCGAGCTCCTGACCCTTGCAGGGAGCGGCGCCAAAGAGGGTGCGGCCGGTAATGACCAGGTCCTTGCGCTTGCGGTAGGCGTCCTTCTTGATCAGGAAGTACTCCTGCTCGTCGCCCACGGAAGGAACGACCTTCTTGGGGGTCTTACCGAACAGCGCCAAAACACGCTTAGACTCACGCGAGAGCGCGGTCATGGAACGCAGCAGCGGGGTCTTCTTGTCCAGGGCCTCGCCCGTGTAGGAGCAGAAAGCCGTGGGGATGCACAGGACATCGTCCTTGATAAAGGCGGGGCTAGTGGGGTCCCAAGCGGTGTAGCCACGGGCCTCGAAGGTAGCACGCAGGCCGCCGTTGGGGAAGCTCGAGGCATCGGGCTCGCCCTGGATGAGGTTCTTGCCCGTAAACTTGGTAATGGCGGTGCCGTCGTGGTTGGGCTCCAGGAAGCTGTCGTGCTTCTCGGAAGTAATGCCCGAAAGCGGCTGGAACCAGTGCGCATAGTGCGTCGCGCCCTTGGAGATGGCCCAGACCTTCATGGCATGGGCAACGGCGTTGGCCACATCCAGGTCGAGCGGCTCACCGCCCTCGAGGGTTGCAGCAAGGCGGTTCCAAATGTCCTTGGGGAGGTAGTCCTTCATGACTTCCTCAGAGAACACCATGGTCCCGAAGCGGTCAGTAAGTTCGGCCATACGGAACTCCCTTCGTATCGGCACCGCGTGAGAAGCGGTGTTGATTACTAACGAACGAGTCATAGCTTAGACTCGCCGTGTTTCCGCGACATTACCGTTATGTTGCTGTCGCGAAACCAATCAATGAGGTTACCCTATCGAGGCGGCGTTGCCACCCTCAACAGCCAATCAACTGCATAAATTGCAGACCTCTCCCCATGGTTTAAGGGTAGTCAATTTGGGATGGAGCTCTATTAACTGGTATTTTGCATCAGATACCAGTCTTTATAGTCCGTGCCTAGATTAGCCGCTCTGTTATAGAGAAAGCCGATAGCAAGGCATCTTTGATTGGTATCCCCGAATAACGAGTGAAACTCCACCGTGACACAGTGGTGCTGTAGAATCCTTACAACACATCACACTATTACGTATCTAGAGGAGCACGATATGCGCGTCGACGAGGTTTTTAAGCAGGCAGCATCCCAGGGCACCGCGCCCGTTTCGTTTGAGATGTTCCCGCCCAAGGGCGAGCTCACCCTCGACACGGCTCGCGAAGTGGCAGGCAATCTGTGCAAGCTTTCGCCGAGCTTTGTCTCGGTCACCTGCTCGGCCGGCGGCTCGGGCAACGGTGCCACCACCGCCCCCATCGCGCATATGATTTCGAGCGAATTCGACACGCCCTCGGTGGCACACCTTACCTGCGTGGGCCGCTCGCATGCCGATATCGCCGCCAAGATCGACGAGTATCGCACCGCCGGCGTTGAAAACATCCTGGCCCTGCGTGGAGATCTCCCTGCCGGCGCGACCGAGGACGACAAGCCCGCCTCCGACTACGCCTACGCCCGCGACCTCATCCCCGAGCTCGTCGACGCCGGCTTTTGCGTGGGCGCCGCAGCCTACCCCGAGGGCCACATTGCCTGTGAGGATCTCAACCTCTCGGTCGAACACCTCAAGCAAAAACAGGACGCCGGCGCGAGCTTCTTTGTGACGCAGCTCTTCTTTGATAACGAGTGCTTCTACCGTTTTCGCGAGCTTGCCGACAAGGCCGGCATCACCGTGCCCATTACCGCGGGCATCATGCCGTTTATGGGCAAGTCGCAGATCAGCCGCATGGTCTTTATGTGCGGCGCGTCGCTGCCCTCCCCCGTCATCAAGATTCTCGCCAAGTACGAGAACGACCCCGAGAGCCTGCAGGCAGCCGGTGTAGATTATGCCGCCCGCCAGCTTTGCGACCTCAAGGAGCACGGCGCCGACGGCCTGCACCTGTACACTATGAACCGTCCTGCGATCGCCGCGACCATTATGGAGCGCCTGGGGTAATGGAAAAACCGCACATCGATACAACCGCTGTCGAAGTGCCGGCCGACCTTGCGTCGCCGGCGCTTTACCGTGTCGATGCTGCGCACCATCCCCGTGTCGACCGTGCCGAGATGCTGCGGTATCTGGGTTACGGCGGCCAGCAGATCGAGCCCGAGCTGTCACGACGTATTGAGCTTGTGGTCGAGCGTCTGGAACTTGACATTGAGCCCCGTGGCGTGCGCCGCGTGTTTGCCGTCGATGCCACGGGCGTGGACGAACAAAGTGAGCCTTGCATTCGCTTGGTCGGCACCAACGTTGAGCTGCGAGGTCGCGATATCTATCGACATCTCAAAGATGCCCGCTTTGCCGCGCTCATGGCATGTACCCTCGGCATGGACGCCGAGCGTCGCCTGCGCACCACGGGAGCCCAACATCCCCTGGAGGGCGCCGTGCTCGACGCCGCGTGCTCCGCTTACGTGGAAGCCGCCGTTGAGCAAATGGACCAGCAGGTCAAGACGGACGCCGCCACACACGGGCTCGCCGGCAACTGGCGCTTTAGTCCCGGCTATGGCGACTGCCCGCTCTCGGCCCAGCGCTCGATCGTCAATGCGCTCAACGCCACGCGGCTCATCGGGCTTACCGTCACACCCACCAGCCTGCTCATGCCCACCAAAAGCGTGACCGCGGTGATCGGCCTATTCGACGGCGAGGTCCACGACGCCCAGAGCCGCCCCACCTGCAATATCTGCCGCATGCGCGAACACTGCCGCTTCCGCGCCGCCCACACCACCTGCTATTCCAGCCATTAGGAGCCCCCGATGTTTACTCCGCTTATCACTCATGATTCTGACGGCACTGCATTGGCGGCACCCGTTGATGCCGCACGTCGCAACGGTGCCACGTACAAGACGCGCACGATCGACGATCTGCGCATTAAGGACGATCGCCTGCGCGCCGCCATCGAGGGCACGGGGCACTTGCTGTTCGACGGCGGTATGGGCACCATGTTGCAGGCCGCTGGTATGAAGGCGGGCGCCCTGCCCGAGCTGCTCAACTTTGAGGAACCCCAGGTTATCACTGATATCCAACGTCAATATGTCGAGGCCGGCTGCGACGTGATTACCGCCAACACCTTTGGCGCCAACGCCCACAAGCTCGACGGTGCCGCCACCGTGGCAGACGTCTTTGCCGCGGCCGTCGCCTGTGCCCGCGAGGCCGGCGCCCGCTACGTCGCCGGCGATATCGGCCCCATCGGCGCGCTGCTTCGCCCCCTGGGTACTCTGAGCTTCGACGAGGCCTACGACCTCTTTGCCGAGGAAGTGCGCGCCGGCGTCGCCGCGGGTGTGGACCTCTTTATTATCGAGACCATGACCGACCTTGCCGAGATCAAGGCGGCCGTCCTCGCCTGCCGCGAGAACTCCGACCTGCCCGTCTTTGCCACCATGACCTTTGAGGAAGACGGTCGCACCTTCCTGGGCACGAGTCCCGAGGTGGCCGCCATCACGCTCGACGCCATCGGCACCGACGTTTTGGGCATCAACTGCAGCCAAGGACCGGCCGAGCTCCGAGGACTCGCCGCGCGTATGCTCACCGTTACCGACAAGCCTGTTATGGTGCAGGCCAACGCAGGACTGCCCCACGTGGACGACGACGGCAATACCGTCTTTGATATCCAGGCCCCCGAATACGCCGAAGCCGTCGCCGGCATGATCGCCGACGGCGTGAGCGTCGTGGGCGGCTGCTGCGGCACCACGCCGGCGCACATGGCGGCCTTGCGCACGCTTATCGATAACCACACGCCCAGCCCGCGCCACCGCAAGCCCAGCATGTCGGTCACGAGCGCTCAGACGGTCGTGGACCTTCCCTGTGACGGTCACAAGATTGCCGTCATCGGCGAGCGCATCAATCCCACCGGCAAAAAGCGCCTGCAGCAGGCCCTGCGCGACGGCGACCTGGACTACGTTGTGAGCCAGGGCATCAGCCAGCAGGAACAGGGCGCCGACATTCTGGACGTCAACGTGGGCCTGCCCGAGATCGACGAGGTCAAGATCATCCAACAGGCCACCGAGCAGCTCCAGGGCTCCACGCTGCTGCCGCTGCAGATCGACTCCACCGATCCCGCCGCTGTCGAGGCCGCCGTGCGCCGCTACGCCGGCAAGCCCATCATCAACTCGGTCAATGGCAAGCAGCAGATCATGGATGAGATCTTTCCGCTGGTCGCCCACTACGGCACCAACGTTGTCGGCCTTACGCTCGACGAAGGCGGCATCCCCGATACCGCCGAGGCTCGCTTCGCCATCGCCGAGCACATCGTGGCCGAGGCTGCCCGTTACGGCATCGGACCGGACCGCATCCTCATCGACTGCCTGGTCATGACCGCCTCGACCAACCAGCGCCAGGCCGAGCAGATCCTGCGCGCCATGTCCCTGTGCAAGGAGCGCCTGGGCGTCAAATGCGCGCTCGGCGTGTCGAACATCAGCTTTGGCCTGCCTGCCCGCCCGCTGCTGGGTTCGGTCTTTTTGGCCGCCGCCTTTGGCGCAGGCCTGGACGCCCCCATCATGAACCCGGGTTCCAAGCGCTTTATGGACACCGTCTACAGCTATCGCGTCCTGAGCGTTGAGGACGAGGGCTCGACCGGATACATCGAGCGCTACGCCGGCTGGACCGATCCGTATAAGATCGCCGCAAACCCGATAGCAGCTCAGGCCGCATCGACCGACACCGTGCCCGCCGCCGGCACCGACGGCAACGACGACCCGATTCGTCGCATGGTCGTCTCGGGCCGCAAAGGCGAGATCGCTGCCGAGACCGAGCGTCTGCTGGCAGACCACGACGCTATGGATCTTATCAACAACCACTTTATCCCCGCCCTCGACGAAGTTGGCGTCCTCTTTGACCAGGGCAAGTTCTTCTTGCCGCAGCTTATGGCCTCGGCCGAGGCCGCACGCGTGGGCTTCGACACCATCAAGCGCCTGATGCCTGCCGGCGAGATTGCCGACAAGGGCAAGATCTGCGTGGCCACCGTTAAAGGCGATATCCACGATATTGGCAAGAACATCGTCAAAATGTTGCTCGATAACTACGGCTACACCGTCTTTGACCTGGGCCGCGACGTCGATCCGCAGGAGGTACTCAAGACCGTCAAGGAGCGCGATATCAAACTCGTCGGCCTCTCGGCGCTTATGACTACCACGGTCGTCGCCATGGAGGAGACCATCAAGCTGCTTCATTCCGAGGTGCCGGGCGTCAAGATCATCGTGGGCGGCGCCGTGCTCACCCCCGAATACGCCAAGCAGATCGGCGCGGACTACTACGCCAAGGACGCCGCCGAAAGCGCTCGTATTGCCGAAGAGGTCTTTGGGCAGTAACACAACGGAAACAACCGAGCACCAAAACGTGCCGCACGCGCCACTTGGCACGTGCGGCACGTTAGAATATAGGGGACTATGCTCGTTTTGGCAGATAGGAGCGCAAGGATGGCGATCACGCCCGCAGAAATCGCGGAAACCCGCGGCATGGTTGAGGAACAGAACCTCGACATCAGGACCATCACCATGGGTGTTTCGCTCATGGGTTGCGGTGACGAGAACCTCGACCGCATGTGCACGAAGATCTACGACCACGTGACGCACACGGCTGAGCATCTGGTCGAGACCGCCGAGAACCTCGAGCGCGAGTACGGTATCCCCATCGTCAACAAGCGCGTTTCCGTCACCCCGGTGGCGCAGATCGCCGCGTGCTGCAAGGATGAGGACCTCACCCCCATCGCGCATGCCCTCGACCGCGCGGCTGAGACGCTCGGCATCGACTACCTGGGCGGCTTTTCCGCGCTCGTCCAGAAGGGCATCGGCGACGCCGACCGCCGCGTCATCCAGTCCATCCCCCAGGCGCTCGCCACCACGAGCCGCGTCTGCTCCAGCGTCAACGTCGCCAGCCTGCGCGCCGGTATCAACATGGATGCCGTGCTCATGGCCGCCCAGACCATCATCGATGCCGCCAAGCTCACGGCCGACCAGGATTCCGTTGGCGCCTCCAAGTTTGTCTGCTTTGCCAACATGGTCGAGGACTCCCCGTTTATGGCGGGCGCCGTCCACGGCGGTGGCGAGGCCGACGCCGTCATCAACGTTGGCGTCTCGGGCCCCGGCGTTATGGCTGCTGCCTTGGAGACGCTCCCCGACTCCGCCTCGATGATGGAGGTTGCCGAGAAAATCAAGCAGACCGCCTTTAAGATCACCCGCGCCGGCGAGCTCATGAGCCGTGAGGCAGCCCGCCGTCTGGGTGTCGAGAAAGGCATTGTCGACCTGTCGCTGGCTCCCACGCCTGCCATCGGCGACTCCGTTGCCCGCATCCTCGAGATCATCGGCGTGGGCACCTGCGGTGGCCCGGGCACGACCTGCGCGCTCGCCATGCTCAACGATGCCGTCAAGAAGGGCGGCGTCATGGCCAGCTCCAGCGTGGGCGGTCTCTCCGGCGCTTTCATCCCCGTGTCCGAGGACGCCGGCATGATCGCCGCCGTCGAGGCCGGTGCGCTTTCGCTCGAGAAGCTCGAGGCCATGACCTGCGTGTGCTCCGTTGGCCTGGACATGATCGCCATCCCCGGCGACACCCCGGTCGAGACCATCGCCGGCATCATCGCCGACGAGATGGCCATCGGCGTCATCAACAACAAGACCACGGCCGTCCGCGTGATTCCCGCCATTGGCAAGGGCGTGGGCGACTGCGTCGAGTACGGCGGCCTGTTTGGCCGTGCGCCCATCATGCCGGTGAACCCCAACGCCGGCACCGTGCTTGCCCACCGCGGTGGACGCTTCCCGGCGCCGCTGAACTCGCTGAAGAACTAGCTGAGGGGTTCGGGCGAGGAGCCCCGGGGAGGGCAAATATATAAGGTCGCCTGCTCGGACAGTCCTGACTCGCACGGAGAGCACATTAAGTGCTCTCCGGCTCGTGCGGAACTCGCGATCGACCTTATATATTTGCCCTCCCCGGGGCTCCCGCACAACGGGACCTCAGTTGAGTTCTATCCCGTATGGCAGTCGCTTCGCTCCTGCCCGCCTTGGTTGTGAGAGCGGTTTGGCGTTGGATCGGTTCTTTCTGATATATGCTGGTTGCGGCTCTTCTTTTGGGAGGAGTCGCTTTTTTGTTGCTAGGAGGTTGGCCCGTGGCTGATGATTTGATTCGTTCTGAGCTACTTTCTGCGGATTGGAATGGCGAATGGATGCGGCTGCAAGCTGCTCGGCGGCGGGCTGATGATTCTTTTGAATGGGATAAGCGGGCTCGGCATTTTCGGCCCTTGGAGACTGCCCCTTATGCTCGGGATTTTATAAAGCTGTTGGCACTTGAGCCCGGCGAGTCGGTGCTCGATATGGGGTGTGGAGCTGGGTCGATTGCTATTCCGCTTGCTCAGGCTGGGCATTCCGTGATTGCTGCCGACTTCTCTCCTGCCATGTTGGGCACGCTTGATGCCGGCATTGAGTATTACGGGCTCGAAGATCTTATTACGCCGCTTGAGCTTGCTTGGGATGATGATTGGGATTTGGTTGGACCGGTCGCGAAAGCGGTGGATGTTGCCTTTGCCAGTCGGTCGGTTACGACGACCAATCTAAAAGGTGCGCTTGCCAAGCTTGACCGTACGGCTCGTCGGCGTTGCGCTGTCACGATGGTCGCCAACTCCAGCCCGCGCTATGATCTGCACTTGATGAACGCCATCGGTGCCTCGGTTACCTGCAGTAATGGCTTTGTGTATGCTTTTAATATCCTCATTCAGATGGGTGCGTTGCCGCAGGTTACATACTTTGAATCGCCTCGTCGCGATACTTTCGATAGCCTTGAGGCGGGCGTAGCAGATTTTTCCCGTATGCTCGAGCATGGCAACGAGGATAAGATCGACCGCCTGCGCGACTACATCGCTCAACACATGATTGAGAATCCCCGTGCCGGCGAGCCGGGCTCCAAGGGCGTGCCGCAGGGACGCTACATGCTCGACCACGTCCGCAAGGTCCGTTGGGCGTTTATTGCATGGGAGCCGGTCTCTGCGCCCAGCTCATAGCCTGTTCGCAGCCCGCACTGCCCACTCACTCGGCATCCGCATTCTTTTTGAACTGGGCAAACGCGCTCCACACCGCACCGTTCCTGCGCTATCGTGGGACAGCTCACGTAAATTAAGGCCCCGTCGCGGGGCGCCCCATACATAGAAAGCGAGAACCCATGGCACTGACAGGAGCACAGGTCAAGCAGCTTCGCAGCATGGCCCATCACCTCAACCCCGCCATCATCATCGGTAAGTCCGATGTCAACGAGGGCACCGTCGAGCAGACGGTCGCCTACCTGGAGAAGCACGAGCTCGTTAAGTGCTCCGTGCTCGATGGCTCCAGCCTTTCCGCCCGCGAGGCCGCCGAGGAGCTCGCCGAGCGTTGCCACGCCGAGGTCGTCCAGGTCATCGGCCGCAAGTTCTCACTGTATCGCGAGTCCTCGCGCAAGGACATCGAGAAGATCAAGCTCGTCTAAGAGCCAATGATCCGGCGATCCAACACATAGCAAGCTTACGGGTGCCCAAGTACTTCGGGCGCCCGTTTTTTATCGCTCGACCAGCACGCGATTGAGCCGCCCCTCCACCAAGCGCTCGTATAGACGCCGCGTCTCGGGCTCGGGCACGCCATTGACCTGCTCCCTCAGGTGGTGCATATGCCCGCTGTACAGCTCGACGATATCGCGCCGCCGCCCCGCCGCACTGTAGACGCGCATGGCGCAGCGCACCATATCCTCACGCGCCGTTTCCTGTCGAAGCCCCGACTCCGCCAGCCAAATCGCCGACTGCAGATCGTTTTCTTCTAGAGCGGCATTTGCTCCCTTAATCATGCAATCGATGTACTTTGACTGCATAATGCGCCGCATGCGCAAAAAGTAGGTGGGATTACAGCCATTGGGAACATACAGCGGTCCGGCATAAAGCTGCTCAATCTTAAGGCACAGCTCAACTAAATGGGGCCCGCGCGCACCCGTGCGATTTCCCAAAACCTCGCGGCTTATCTGGTCAAACAGCCGTACATCGGTCTTGACGTAGTCGCCGTTGAGCCCAATGCATTCATTTTGGATGAGCACGCACGACTTGCCATCCGGCGTCGGTCCCAAAGCCGACCGCAAGCGCGATATCGTCGAGTACAGGTTGTTGCGGGCGCTATTAAACTCGGCATGGGGCCACAGCTCCATGGCCAGCGTCTCACGATCGACGAGCGCATCCATGCCCAGCGCAAGCCGCTCGGCAAGCGTCGCCGCCTTCTTGCGACGCCACATTTTGTCCGTGATGGGAAACCCATCGCGCTCGGCGCGAAACGCACCAAACATGCGAATCTCGATATGGTCGATGGTATCAACGGCTTCAACCTCGCCGGCCTGGAACAGGCGCTCGCCCTCTCCTTCCAAATCGTCGCGCAGCGAGTACCGCGACAGCTCGCGCACGGGAAGCTTCTTGCGTATCCTGCCCGCCGGATCGCCCAGACAATGCATGGCAAGGCGCGCAAAGAGCCGATACGATGGCTCTAGAATCCCCGCACGATTCATGGACATCCAGGCCGCAAGATCGCTGTCTCGGCCCGCACAGGCCAAATGCAGCGCCACCATCCAGGCTTCTGCGCCACCAACCTGCGTCTGGCTTATATCGAGTAGCTCCGCTTCCTCGCGCACCGAAACCATCGAGGTGTTACGCAGATATGCCGCGCGCTCCAGCAGCAATGCGTTATCGCGCATGTACGCAATCGACTCCTCGGCAAGTTTGAGCACTTGGACCGCACGGAACTTTGCATTAACCGGCCGTCCCTCTGCCAGCGACTGCCAGCCTTCTAGCAACAGGCCAAACAGCTGAATCTGGTTGTCGCGCATGCGCACGGCAAAACGATCGAGCTCGTTGAACGCCGCGTCGTCGGTTACCGGCAAGCCGGAAAGGAGCCGCCGTGCCGCCAACACCATGCGCACCCAGATAGCCATCGCCTTAAGCCCACGTACGTCGAGCGCCTCCCGCACCACCGTCATCTCGTCGTCGCGCTCGTCGGTTCCCGCAAACGACCCGTCAAAGAGCTCCACCAGCATGCTATCGGCCCGTATAACAATCCCCGCGATGTCGAGCTCGCAGTCGTAGGCCTTGCTCGTTTTGAGCTGCTGTAGAACGCCGCCGTCATCTCCCCGCTCGGTCAGGCACCGCTTGACCTCGATATGCGCAGACAACATATCGAGTGCGGTATGGGATGTCTCGATTTCTGGCACGGCCAGGTTCGTAGGAAGCCCAAGCCCGTTGTCCCCATAGCAAACAGCCGTCAGTGTCTGGGCCACCCTCCATGAAACAAGGTCTATTTCGCAGGCCGCCCGTTCGCCCCCGCGCTCGATGACCGATGCCATATAGCGGGCGAGCTTTGTGTTGGACACGCTGACCGCTGCCAGATATACGCCAAGCGCCTCGGCAGGCGTTGGCTCTAGAGCCGGATCGTCGGCATCGATCGTGCCCAGCGCTGCTCGGCAGATATCGGCCCCGTGCCCCGTCAGAGCAAGATCGACCCCATACTGTCCAGCAAGTTCAAGGACCGCTTCACGGTCCAAAAAGGCGTCTGCCAGGCCCATCGCCGCATCGCATCGGCCCGCCTTAAGCAAAATCCGGGCCGCCCTCGGAACAAGTTCGGGGCGAACCTCGGCCACCAACTTACGCAAGCGCAAGCGTCCGTTATCCTCCGTGCCCAGACACGTAAAACTCCGCTCGGCGGGATCCAAGCCAAAGATCGGGTAATCTCGTACAAGGTAGGACTGGTCGACCATCGACAGTCTCACCCCACAAGCCTCGAGCTCTGCGATATTGCCCTCGCCCATCAAAACCATGAGACATGCCACGCAAAACAGCGCATTATTGTCGAGTGAAGCCAGATCGGCAAGTGCCGCACCATATACGTTGACAATCTCGTTTTCGAGCAGACCGGCTACGTCGCCTTGGCCATACAGACCCGTCTGCAATGCCGAAACGAGCTCGGGCACGCCCTGCGTGAGCTGATAAAAGTCGAGCGATGTGCTGATCGAAAACGCCGATGCCCACGCCGAATACTCATAGGCATGCACCTTGAGCATCTGCGCATTGATCTTAACCGAATCGCCCAGCCCATGAATCAGCTGACGATTTGAAGGACGGCAGGAGATAAAGACCCCTATCCCCATAGCGCGCAGGCCGCGAATCCTGTCGATGAGGTCTTCGGTATCGTGCTGATCGAGGTTTGGCACATTATCAATCGCGATAAGGGAGTGCGGTTTGTCTTTGAGTTCTTCGGTAACCACCTCGAGCTGCATAAACACCTCGCGCCCAATGGCGCGGTCTGCCTCGATGATCCGCACGGGACCTCGCGTCGGATCGCTTTTAACCTCTTGGGCATACTGCAGCAACACCGAGGTTTTCCCAAAGCCATCAGGCGCGTAGAGGACTACGATGCCGGCCTTTCGGCCCTTGGCGATAAGTTCGTTCATCAAGCGATCGCGCCGCACCGTATAACTGCTGCCCAGCGGCATAAGCTCGAGGTCGTCCGTATTGCCCAAATCGTTAACCATGCCCGCTCCTCAACTCGACCACATGGACACCGTAACGCTAGACCATATGTATCGCTAGATGAATAGAGCGATGCTACGGTTTAGGATGTTTGTTGGTACGCAAATGGCAAGTTTTTGTTCAGCGTGGTCCGATTGAAACTTATCCCCCAACCAATCAGTCTTTGCGCAGGTCAATGCGCTTGCCAGCTTGTCCCATCCTTTGGCAGTGTACCTCAAATGAGCGCTGTTCAATTGTGTTGCGCAACTCACCTAACGCTAGCTACCGTCTGCGACCTTTTCATAGCATTTATGCATAGTATCTGTTATGGAATGAATCATGCTGCACCAGACGCACCCGTCAAGTTCGCTGCAAGATTTTCGTCAAGCACACGGCGCGCGCTCAGCAAAAAGGCCCCCGCAAAGCGGAGGCCTTCGGCAAAGCTATGTCGAGGTGATAGGCTTTCGCTACTTGCAGAGCGAAAGGGCGGCCTCGTCGGCAACGACAACGCAGTTGGCGTGCAGTTGCAGGATCGAGGCAGGGCACTCGGGGGTAACCGGACCATAGCACATGTCATGCACGGCCTGCGCCTTGGCCTCGCCGTTGGCGACGACCAGGATCATGCGGGCATACATGATGGTCTGGGTACCCATGGTGTAGGCCTGACGGGGCACGTCGTCGATGCTGTCGAACAGGCGGCTGTTGGCCTGAATGGTGCTCTCGGTGAGGTCGACACAGTGCGTACCCTTGGAGAAGTGGTCATCGGGCTCGTTGAAGCCAATGTGACCGTTGTTACCGATGCCGAGCAGCTGCAGATCAGGGTAACCGGCAGCAGCGACGATCTTGTCGTACTCAGAGCAGGCAGCGGCAGCGTCGGGATTGGAGCCATCGGGCACATGCGTGTTGTTCAGGTCGATGTTAATGTGATCGAAGAAGTTCTCACGCATAAAGTAGTGGTAGCTCTGGGGATCGTCGTGCGAAAGGCCACGATACTCGTCGAGGTTGTAGGTGCTGACCTCGGCAAAGTCGACGTCACCCTTCTCGTACCAAGCGGCGAGCTGCTTGTAGGCGCCAATCGGGGTGGAGCCGGTGGCAAGACCCAGCACGCAATCGGGCTTGAGGATAACCTGGGCCGAGATGATATTGGCGGCCTTGCGGCTCATATCCTCGTAGTCTTTAGCTTTAATGATCTTCATTACGCGTCCTTTCTCGTACAAGAGAGGCAAGGCTCCCCTTACAAGCACTTGCCCGCGGCCCGCGTCGGCCGCAACCAACGTGTGCGGCCACCAGGGCGAGGTCGCGTAATGTATATGTCTCGTGTCTACCCGCGTCGAGGCCCCTGCCCGTCCACGGTGACCCAAAGCTGTTTAGCTTCGGACAAATCCCATCTTGCCACGGAGGGCGTCCTCTTTCAAGGGCGCCCTCCGTAAACGTGTTTGAATTGTAGGCTAAAGGCCGAGCGCGCTCACTAGCGCTCGCGAGCGACGATGAGTTGGTCCATCTCCTCGACATGCTCGCCAACGGAACCCTTGATGCTCGAGAACTCAACGGAGTTGCACACCAAGATGGGAACCGTCACATCGTAGCCCTCGGCAGCGATTGCCTCGCGATCGAACTCGATGAGCACATCGCCCTTATGGACGATGTCACCCACTTGCGCATGTACGGTAAAGTGCTTGCCCTCGAGCTGAACAGTGTCCAAACCAACGTGGATGAGCACGTCTAGGCCATCGACCGTGTTGAGCGCAACGGCGTGTCCCGTGGGAAAAATGGCCTCGACCTTGGCGTCTGCCGGCGCAATCACGCGCGTGCCGGTAGGCTGAATCGCCACGCCCTGGCCCAAAAGGCCGGTGGCAAACGTCTGGTCATTGACCTCGGACAACGGAATGACATCACCCGAGATGGGAGCATCCAGCGTAAGGACTCGACCACGCATACCAAAAGACCTTAGGACTTTAGTGAACATGCTCCCCCTCGGACATACCAATCAATCAAAATAACCTTGTCAGTTTACCACTTGGCACCCGTTTTTGGCCATTAGGGAAGTTCGCGCTTGACAACCTCGACGATATCGTCAACAACACGCTGGGTCAGCTCGTGCGTCTCCGCCTCGGCCATAACGCGAACCAGCGGCTCGGTACCGCTCGGGCGCACCAAGATGCGGCCGCGACCGTTGAGCTCTTTCTCGGCGGCAGCGACGGCGTCCCAAATGGGCTGGCAATCGTCCAGGCCGGCCTTGTTGTCCGAATGCACGTTGACGAGCACCTGCGGGTACTTCTTCATGATGCCGGCAAGGTCGGTGAGGGTGCGGCCGGTGCGCTTGAGCACGGCCAGAAGCTGCAGGGCCGTCACCAAGCCGTCGCCGGTGGTGTTGTGCTCCAGGAAGATGATGTGGCCGGACTGCTCGCCGCCGATGACGGCACCGTCCTCGAGCATGCGCTCCAAAACGTAGCGGTCGCCCACGGCGGTCTGCACCATCTCAAAGCCCTGCTCCTTCATGGCGATGGAGAAGCCCAGGTTGCACATAACGGTCGAGACGATCTCGGAGTTGGCGAGCTTGCCGCGAGCGGCCAGGTCAGAGCCGCAGATGGCCAGGATATAGTCGCCATCGATCTCGTTGCCCTCGCTGTCCACGAACAGCACGCGATCGGCGTCGCCATCGTGGGCCAGGCCGATGTCAGCGTGGGTACGCAGTACGAGCTCACGCAGGGGCTCAAGATGAGTGGAGCCGCACTCGACGTTAATGTCGGTGCCGCAGTAATCGGTGTTGATGGCATGGACCGTAGCACCCAGGCGCTGCAGCGCGGCGGGTGTAGTCTGGCAGGAAGCGCCGTGGCCGCAGTCGACGGCAACAACCAGACCGTCGAGTTTAAGGCCGTCGAGGGTGCTAATAGCATGGTCGACATATGCCTTGCGAGCGTCCTTCATCTTGATGATGTGACCCACGCCGGCACCGGTCGGCAGCGTATCGGCAGCCATGGCCTCCTCGGACATGACCCAAGCGCTGATCTCCTCCTCGACAGCATCGGGAAGCTTCATGCCTTTGCGGCTAAAGAACTTGATGCCGTTGAACTCCGGCGGATTGTGCGAAGCAGAGATGACGATGCCGCCGTCGAGCTCGTTTTGGACGGTGAGCAGCGCCACGGCCGGCGTAGGAATAACGCCGCAGCAGTGCGGGCGGCCGCCCTCGGCCATAATGCCGGCGGTCAAAGCGCTCTCGAGCATGGTGCCCGAAAGACGCGTGTCGCGGCCGATGCAAATGTCCGGACCAAGGAACTTGGTCGCCGCACGGCCAAGGCGAAACGCGAGGTCGCACGAGAGGTCGGCGTTGGCGACGCCACGGACGCCATCGGTACCGAAGATGTTCTGGGGCATAGGATCGCTCCTTCCCAAGTGGGCAAAACGCAGTCGCCCACCCTAGTCGAAAAAGAAAAGCGGGACCCGCCGAGCAATCGGCAGGCCCCGCTTGTACATTGTATCCCGTAAGGAGATAAAACCTTAGCGCTTGGAGAACTGGGGAGCGCGGCGGGCCTTCTTGAGGCCGTACTTCTTGCGCTCGACCACGCGAGCATCGCGCGTAAGGAAACCGGCCTTCTTGAGGTCAGCGCGGTAGTCGCCAGCGTTCAGAAGAGCGCGAGCGATGCCCAGGCGCAGAGCGCCGGACTGACCGGAGATGCCGCCGCCATCGCACAGAGCGATAACGTCGAACTGACCGGCGGTGTCGGTCACCTTGAAGGGAGCAAGGGCGTTCTCAACGAGCTGATGACGGCCGAAATACTGCTCGGCATCACGCTTGTTGATGGTCACCTTGCCGGTGCCGGGGACGAGACGGACGCGGGCGACGGCGTTCTTACGACGGCCGGTACCCTGGTAGACAACGGTGTTCTCAGCCATCTTTAAGCCTCCAGCTCAATCTTCGTGGGGTTCTGGGCAGCATGCGGATGCTCGGCACCAGCGTAGACCTTAAGCTTGGTCATCTGGGCACGGCCGAGGGTGGTCTTGGGCAGCATGCCGCGAACGGCGCGCTCGATGACCTTCTCCGGGTGCTTCTCCATAGCCTGGCGGAAGCTCTCAGCCTTGAGGCCGCCGTTGTAGCCGCTGTGGCGATAATAGGTCTTCGTGTCGGCCTTATTACCGGTAAGCTGGACCTTATCGGCGTTGATGACGACAACGAAGTCGCCGCAGTCGCTGTTGGGCGTGAACTGGGGTTTGTTCTTACCGCGCAGGATCATTGCGATCTGGGTGGCAAGACGGCCCAGGACAGCACCATCGGCGTCGACGAGAACCCAGTTGCGCTGGACCTCGCCCTGCTTGGCGTAGTGAGTCGATTTCGAAATCACTTAGACTCCTCCATGTACAGTACGTGTTGTTACAGAGATTCACGGGGCTCTGCAAGTAACCCGTCCATATTACCCCGCTCGTCGTCCGAGTCAACAGGTATTTTGTCTCTGACCAGACTTTCTGCACATGTCGTCCATGGGCCATGACGTCGCGACGCTAGCGCTCGACAAACGCCTCGATATCTCCCAGCAAACGCTTTGCCTCCTGGCGACCTTGAATATACAGGTCGAGGAGCTTTGCCGGATCGTGCTCGACATGGCCGACCTCGACCGGCTTTTGCGGAGCGACGACCAACGCACGGCCCTCGCGCTCATACTTCCACAGATGCATGCGCTGGATGTTATAGCGGTCGTGGCGCGTCTCGATAGCCTCGAGCAGATAGGGGTAGTCGGCATAGCGGGCGCGCGCGGCGGGCATAAACTCGTAGGGCTTTTTCTCGTACGAGCGGTCCTGCGTGACAATGACAACCGCGCGATCGAAGCCCGCCTCCTCCAGCACGTGCTCGATGGGGACCGAATCGGCTACGCCGCCGTCGACGTATTTGTGCCCGTCAATCTCGACAGGCGGCGTCACCAGCGGCAGCGACGTCGAGGCACGCACGGCGTCGAGGTCGAGCACGGCGCTTTTGACCGGCAGGTACGCGGCGGTTCCAAAGAGCATGTCCGTCACGACGGCGTACATCTCGATGGGGCTCGCGTCGAACGTCTCGTTGTCAAAGGGATCCAGGCGGTCCTGGACATCGTTGAAGATAAAGTCGTAGCCGACGATGGAGCCCGTGGACGCAAACGATGCGGCGCCCATGAAGCGGTTGTCGTTGCAGAAAGCCAGGTTGATGCGGTTGGCACGGCCAATCTGGTGCGACTTGTAGTTCACGCCGTTGAGGGCGCCGGCCGATACGCCATATACCGCCGGAATCTCGACACCGGCCTCCATGAGAACGTCGAGCACGCCTGCGGTAAATTGCCCGCGAAAGCTGCCGCCCTCCAAAACGAGCGCGACCTTGCCAGCATTTTTCGCCTTATCTTCTGCAGTCATGGTGACCTCCTGCTGTTTCGTTTTGGCCTTCTTCTACCCAGTTTTGAGATGGAGGGCGCATAGGTTTTGGAGTTGAGGAGATGGAGCGGAAAGCGCGTCCCGTTCTGAGGGGCGATTTCGGAATGGACTTTCCGCCTGGGTTGCCATTGGGAAAGCATGTCCCACTCTACGGCTCGATTCCGGGTCGCGGTTTCCGCTTGAGGCGTCATCCGGAAAATGTATCCCATTCCGAGCTTAGATTCCGGGACGCGGTTTCCGTTTGCGGCGTCATCCGGAAACTGCGTCCCAGTCTGAGCGCGGATTCCGGGATGGACTTTCCGCCTGGGCTGCCATTGGGAAAGTACATCCCACTCTGCGTCACTGAGGCGTTTTCTTAACGCTCGCGCCCTGCGTAGAGTTCGATTCTCCGCGGTTTGGGGAATCCGTTGATGGGTTGAGGCCGGGGCAAGACGCCCGATCGGCATCGCATCTATATCTAGCTGGGGCATTGCGCGGAGAATCCGCGTGTTCGCTTCGCGAACCCGCACCGGCTTCGGCCGCCTGCCGGCGTCCTCGCCCGCTCGCTACAAACGCTTCGCGTTTGCTTAACGCTCGCGCCCTGCGTAGAGTTCGATTCTCCGCGGTATCTATATGTAATAAAAAAGCAGGTAGAAACACTTCTCTACCTGCCTGTAACTATTGGTGGAGGCGCGGAGAATCGAACTCCGGTCCACGAAAGCCCCCTGATTGGCATCTCCAAGCTCAGTCGCTGGTTTAGTCTCGGACGCTTTGCGCGCAGCGACACGCTCGCGGCATCCCGACCGGTTCGGTCTTAGCCCGCGCCATACCGATTACGTGCGCAGGAGCATTCCCCTAAAATGACGTCGCGCCGGTGTCGGGGAAATCACCGGGTTGACGCGCCGCTATAAACTAAGCAGCGAGAGCCATAGGCTCAAAAGAAGAGTTGTTGTCAATTCAATTTGACGGTACCTCTGTTTAACGAGGCGAGGAGACCTCGGCTTGCTTCCTCTCTCAGAGCTATCGTGTCGAAACCAGTCGCCCCCGAATGTCGGGAAAGTCTGGATGGCATCGAGGCTGCAAGCACCCGATAACCGTCGACTTTTCAAGGAACACGCGGGGTGAACCCCGCTCGTGGATAGCTATCTTACCACGTTCTAAAGGCAGACAGCTGTTCTATGCACGAGCTGTGAAGACCTCAATGTGCGCTGCACTTCGCACTTTTGCTACCGATCGCGTCACGTATATTTTCGCCAAGCAAAATTGAACCGTCGAAAGGACCGTTATGGATGCCAAGCAGCAACTCGTCAATGCCCTCGCAGGCCTGGGCTCAACCATTACCGAAGCGATGGATGTCATCGAAGGCTTTGTCCCCTGCGGACATCCCGCCCTCACGGTATCGAACGCACTCGTCGCGCTGGACGCCGACGATAATGCAGCTCTCGCCCAGCAGCTTGAGACCGTCGAGAGCTTTATCGACCACGTGAGTGAGAACCGCGGCGTGGCCGCCTACCACGGCATCGAGGTCGAGCTCGCAGGTCCCAAAGCCGACCTGCTCGCAGCAATCCGCGAGGTAGGCACCCTTATGCAGACCGCAGGCGTCAAGAACACCCAGGTCAACGAGTGGGTCTACCGCAGCTTGGCAGCACTCAACAGCTCCGAAGAAAAGGCAGCCGAGCAGCTCGCAGAAAGTCACGCCATCAAGGCCGAGCTTTTGTAAATAGCAGACGCGGGCCCCTTGGCGCATCGTCGTCCAAGAGGCCCGCAAACAGTTCGCGTCAACCGATAGCCGCGCCACCACGTTCGGCCAAAGCCAGAATCGGCATCATTTGGCGCGGGGTCTTTGCTGCAAGATCGGCATGTTCGAGCAGCTTGCGATCGTTGGTCACCAAGTAATCGACCTGGGCGCGTTTGCATGCGGCGAGTACCAGGTTGTCCTCGTAATCGCGATGGAGGGCTAAGTATTTGTCGGCCAGCCAAAGGTCCGACGCATCTGCACCCACGGCCGTGGCGTTTTCGGTCATGTTCCGAACAAACGCCGACGCCGCATCGCCAATTGCACGGGCAGATGCCTCGTCGAGCGCTCCCCCGCTGGCAAGAACGCTACGCTTCAGCTCGTGTTGGACAACGTACAGCACGTCCTTAGCGATATGCACCGGGAAGAACAGCAACGTCCCCGTCTCCGTCGCCTGCCCAATAAACGCACGCGCGGCAAACGACTCGGCATGGTCGACGCAAAACGAATCAACCCATACGTTGGCATCCACCATTATTTTGAGGGGAGCCCCGCTCACAGGATCATCCCCTTTTGGCGATAGCGCTCGTCCATGACTTCGGAATAGATTGTGTCCCAACCGCGATCGTCGGATACAGGCGACGCAGCGATGCCCAGGTCCGCGTAAAGCTGATCCGTCGCCGCCCATGATGCGGCAAACGGCGAGGTGGCACCAGCACTAGGCAGTTGGTCGTCAACGGCCGACAACACCTCTTCGCACGAACCGCCGCCCTGTGCAACCTTCGCTACGACCTTTTTGATAAGCTCGGGCAGCGAGGCGCCCGAAAGCCGCAACGCTTCCTCCGCATGGTCCTTGACCTGACGATCAACGCGAACGTTCACCTGCGCCATGCCGCCAACAGCACCCATCTCAACCTCACCTTCGACTCCTGCTATCTCTGCTAGCATCACTATATATTGCTGCTAGCACATGGTCAAACGCAAAAGGCCTGCATTCTGGCGGATGCAACACCGTCCGAATGCAGGCCATAAACTCAAGCAAAAACGCTAGCGCAGGTACGCTTTCGCGTTGCTCAGGCTGTAGGCAATCGTCGAGCCGTTGTGCAGCAGCGACGACGCCTGCGGCGTAATCGTGCCGGTAATGCCGAGCGCCAGCAGCGCCGAGTTGGTGAGTATCACCTTAGAATAGGAGCTCGTCAGACGATCAACGAGACCCTGACTCATGCGGCGCAGGCGCACGACCGCGGCCAGATCCGTATCGGTCAGGATGATATCGGCGACCTCCTTGGCGATGTCGCTTCCGCCACCCATTGCCAGCCCCACGTCGGCCAGGCCCAGCGCCGGTGAGTCATTGACGCCGTCGCCCACCATGGCAACGTGGCGCCCCTCGCCCTTAATGCGCTCCACATAGGCGTACTTGTCCTCGGGTAGCAGTTCGGCCTTAAACTCGTCGACACCTGCCTCTCGTGCAATGCGCTCGGCCGTGCGCTCGGAATCGCCTGTGAGCATAACGACATGCTTGACGCCCAGAGCATGCAGGTCGGCGATGGCCTCACGGACCCCGGCCTTGAGCGGATCCTCGATGCCGAGCACGCCGACGACCTTGCCATCGACCGCCAGATACAGCGGCGACAGGCCCTGCATCTGAGACTCGATTTGTTCCTTAATGTCGGACTCGAGCTGCGCGCCCTCGTCCTCAAACACAAAGTGTGCCGAGCCAATAATTGCGCGACGACCCTCGATAGACGAGGCAATGCCGTGTGCCACGATGTACTCGACCGCAGCGTGACGCTCGCGGTGCTCGAGCCCGCGCTCGCGTGCCGCATTGACCACGGCGCGTGCCACCGGATGCGGGAAATGCTCCTCCAAACAAGCGGAAAGGCGCAGGACCTCGTCCTCGCTCCAGCCATCGGTGGTGAGCACGCAGGCAAGACGCGGCTGCGCCTCGGTAAGCGTGCCGGTCTTATCAAACACAATGGTGTCGGCCTTGGCAAACGACTCAAAGTACTTCGCGCCCTTGACCATGACGCCCATCTTGGCGGCATCGCTCATAGCGGTCATGACGGCAACGGAACCCGTAAGCTTGAGTGCGCACGAGTAGTCGACCATCAGCGCTGCCGAAGTCTTGATGAGGCTGCGCGTGGTAAGAGCGACAAGACCTGCAAGCAAGAAATTCCACGGGACGATCTTGTTGGCAAGGTCCTCCATATGCGACTGGCCCTCGGACTTGAGTGAATCGGCCGTCTGCACGAGCGAGACGATCGATCGGAGCTTGGTCTGAGCCGTGTTGGCGCGCACGCGCACCAAGATGCTGCCGTCTTCCACGACGGTCCCGGCGAACACGTCATCGCCTGCGCTGCGCTCGACGGCAAGCGGCTCGCCGGTCAGGGTCGCCTGGTTGACCATGGCGCTCCCCTGTTCGACCACGCCGTCAATGCAGATGGACATGCCGGTGCGCACGGCCACCAAGTCACCGGGCTCAAGCTCGGTCGCGGCAACGCTTACCTCGGTGTCGCCGACCACTTTTTGTGCCTTATCGGGCACGTCGAGCAGCGAGTTGATGAGCTCGTTTTCGCTCATGGCGCGGGTGTAGTCCTCGAGCAGCTCACCCACGTTGAGCAGGAACATCGTCTGGCCCGCGGTGTCGACATCACGCTTGACGAACGAAATGCCGATGGCCGAAGCGTCGAGCACGGGAACGGTCAGGCGAGGCTGCGCCAGCTCATGAAGGGCAGCGCGCAAAAAAGCCATGTAACCGGCCACGACAAACACCGCACGCAGAGGCGTCGGCAAGAACCAGCGACGTGCGTAATGGGCACCGACGAGTGTCGCCAGGTCCATAACGAGTTTGTGCTTGCGTGGCTCAAGCTGCATCACGTAACCCGTCTTTGCGTCGGCAATGGCCTGAGCGTCGAGCGCACCGACGGCGGTCAGCACGGCATCGCGGCGCGGCTCATCATATTCGAGCGCCATCTGGCCGATGCGGCCGTAGACGCGCACCTTGCGCACGCCGTCGATTTCGCCGCCAAGCTTAAGAAGTGCATCGAGATCGCTCTCTGGCACAGGACCCGCCAATTGAAGACGGGTCCTGCCGGGGATCTCGCTAATAATCGAGAATCTCATAGTTTGTGCCTGGGAGCGTTACTCGGCTGCCTCGTCAGCAGCGGCCTCGCTCTGGGTGATGTAGGCAGCCTCGGCAACCATGTCGTCGACATTAGCCTTGGCCTGCTCGACCATGTCCTGGTAGCCGTTCTTGATGCGCATGCCGCACGCGATACCCTGCACGCAGGCGTTTTTTACCGGAGCGCTGGTGAGCAGCTTGATGCCGGCCGTACCAAGCAGAAAACCGCCACCAACAAGTAGGGTGTTAAACGTGGACTTCTTCATGATGTCTCTCCCTTTTCCGCAACAACTGCGGCACGGTGCCTTAGCACCCGAGTAAACAAGTTTGCTCGAGCACACTTTTGGAAAATAGTTTAGTTTATCTAACTATTAAGTTCAACAAAGGTTAACTTTTTGGAAACTATGGGGGTGAACTCAATATGACAAAGGGACTGCCCCTTTGTCATATTCCTACAGCTGCCAGTCCGCCGCCTCCTTTTGCAGCGCAACCATGCGGGCGAATTCTCCACCTGCCGCCTTGAGCTGCGCCGGGGTGCCCTGTTCGGCAACCACTCCATTCTTGAGCACAACGATTTTGTCGGCATTTTCCACCGTACGCATACGGTGGGCAATAACGATAACCGTCTTACCTGCAAGCAGACGGGAGAGTGCCTGCTGTACCACGGTCTCGTTCTCCACATCCAAGCTTGCCGTCGCCTCGTCCAACAGCACGATGGGTGCGTCTTTGAGCAGCGCGCGGGCGATGGAGATGCGCTGGCGCTCGCCACCGGACAGCTTGGAGCCGTTCTCGCCGATCATGGTGTCGTAGCCCTGCGGCATGCGGCACACAAACTCGTCGCAGTTGGCGGCGCGCGCGGCCGCAAGCACTTCCTCATCGGTGGCATCACGACGCCCGAGGCGGATGTTTCCCATCACCGTGTCGTCAAAGAGCAGCACGTCTTGGAACACGATAGCGTAGTCGCGCAGGAGTACCTCGGGATCGACGCCCGCAACATCCACACCGCCCACGGTAACCTTGCCCGCAGTGGCATCCCAAAAGCGCGCGGCCAGGCGGCTCACCGTAGACTTACCGGAACCCGAAGGACCGACCAGCGCCGTAACTTCGCCTTCCTTGGCGGTAAAGCTCACATCGGTAAGAACTTTCTCGCCGGCGCGGCCGTCCTCGCCCGCACCATAGCCAAATGCCACGTGATCGAACACCACATCGTGACCCGCGGGCTCAAATTTCTCGCTGCCCCGCGCCACAGGCTCTTCCATGATGGAACGCATGCGCTTGGCAGACGACTCGGCGGCAAACAGCTCGGACATTAACATTAACGCCTGGTCAAAGGGCGCATAGATACGGCTCACCATAAGCAGGAAGGCAAACATCACCAAAAAGTCGACCTGCCCGGAGGCGACCATCGCGGCACCCGTGACCAGCGTGGTGGCAATGCCCAGACGCAGGATGGCAAAGGCGGAGTTGACCAAAAGCCCGTTAGCGAGCTCGCCCTTGGTGGTCTCGCGCTCCTCGGCATCGATCACGGCGTTGAGTCCCTCAAGATAATGGGCCTCCTGGTTGGTGGCACGGATCTCGCGAACGCAGTCGAGCGTCTCTTGAATCGCCTCGGTAACCTTGACCTTCTCGGCGCGCACGCGATCGAACACCGGAGTCATGGGGCCGCGTGTTAGATACAGCACGGCAAAGGCCACGGGAACGCTCCAAAACGCCGCGATCGCCAGCTGCCAGCAAAAGAACAACGACGCCACGAACACAATGGCGCTTGCGATGATGGCACCCCAAAGCTCTCCCAGCACGTGGCTGTAGGAGTGCTCCATGGCCTGGACGTCACCCATGATAGTCTCGGTTAAATCGGCCAGATCACGACGACCAAAAAACGACAGCGGCAGTTTGCGCAAGCGCTCGGCGATCTCCATGCGCTGCTTGCCGCACTCCTCGTAAAAGATGCAGTAGGTGTAGTAATACTGCTGCCAGTTAGAGACAAAGAGCAACACAAAAAAGACCAGGAGGCCGCCCACGATCGACAGGGTATCCGGCAGGTCAGCCCCGCTGGCGAGATGCTCGACAAAGCCGGCCATAACCAGGAATAGAAAACCCATGCCGGCCATGGAAATAAGATTGGTGAGCGTGGTCCAGAAAATGCCGCGTTTTACGCCGGCGACGCCTTTATCGGATAGGAAATACTTCTTTTGGAATGAGGCGAACATTTAGGCCTCGCCTCCCTTCGTGACGGCGGCATCCGCGGTCGCAGCAGTAATCTTCCAGCTCGCGGCCTGCTCGTACTCGGCCCGCATCTTGGCATACAGGCCGTTTTGGGACAGCAACTCGGCATGGGTACCCGACTCCTGCACGCTGCCCTGGTTGAGCACCACGATTTGGTCTGCGCCCACTACAGTCGAGAGTCGGTGCGCGATCATAATGACCGTGCGGCCCGCCGCCAGCTTGCTAAAGGCGCGCTGGATGAGCGCCTCGTTCTCGGGATCGGCAAACGCCGTGGCCTCGTCGAGCACCACGATAGGCGCGTCTTTAAGGATCGCGCGGGCGAGCGCCACGCGCTGGACCTCGCCGCCCGAAAGATATGCTCCGCCGGCGCCGAGCATGGTATTGATACCCTGTGGGAGCTTGGCCACAATGTCGTCGCACTGAGCTGCGGAGAGGGCCGCACGCACTTCGTCGTCAGTGGCCGTAGGCTTGGAGGCGCGCACGTTATCGGCAAGTGTTTGCCGGAACAGCTGGTTGGTCTGGAACACGAAGGCGACCTGGTCCATAAGCTCGTGCGGATCCATATCGCGAACGTCCACACCGCCTACGAGCACTCGACCCGAGGAAACATCCCAAAAACGCGGGATCAGGCTTGCGCAGGTTGACTTACCGCCACCCGAGGGACCCACCAGGGCGAGAGTGCTACCAGCGGGAACGCTGAAACTTACATGGCTAACGGCAGGTGCCTCGGCGCCCTCGTACGTAAAGCTCACGTCCTCAAATCGCACGTCGCTGCCGGCAGGGTGCTTGGGTTGGGCGGGCACGGAGAGCTGCTTGGAATCCATGACGCTTCGAATACGAGCCAACGAATCGGCACTCATCTGAGAGGCCTCGCCCACAAACATGAGCTTGGTCATGGCCGTCGGTACCACGGCCGAAAATATCGCGTAAAACGTGAAGTTGGTCATAAAATGCGCGAAGTCCGTCTCGCCTGGCGCCAACAGCAACGCCACGGGCAACAGGAATGCCACAAGGCCATTGAGCGCGGTAAGGTTGAGCACCTGCGGACCTCGGCAGAACGTGCCCGCATAGTTTTGCGCCATGTCGGCGTATTCGGCGATCGCATCGTGGAAGGCCTTAAAGGAGTAGACCGTCTGCTGAAACACCTTGACCACGGGGATGCCTCGTACGTATTCGGTGCCGGTCTTGTTCATCTTGACCAGCGCTCCCATGTAGGCCTTCATGAACTCGGCGCCTTTGCCGCTCATCATGGTAGCCATGGCGCCAAACGAAATGGCCACCGAGATGAGGCATGCCGCGCCCAAGCGCCAATCGAGGGCGAAAAGCAGCACGAGCAAGCCCACGACCATGGCGACGGCGCCTGCGATATCGGGCAGCATGTGTGCGAGCAAAGTCTCGGTGGAGGCGGCACACCCGTCTACAATGCGGCGCAGCTCGCCGGTGGCATGCGTGTCGAAGTAGCCGAGCGGCAACTTAAGCAGGTGCTCGCTCGTAGCCTTACGGATATTGGACGCGCAGCGAAACGCGGACAGATGCGTGCACATGAGCCCCACGAAATAAGTTACGATGCTTGCCAGCGCAAACCCCACGGCCCACCAGCCATACATCGCGATGTCGCAGGCTTCGCTCCAGTTAGGTGCCACGGCGATCAGGTCGCGAGCGACAAGCCAAATGCACACGTACGGGCCAAAGCTCAGCAGCTGCGAGAGCGCCGAGAGCGCCATGCCCAAATACGTTAGGAATTTACGGTCACCGGCATACGCGAGCAACTCGCCGATGCCTCCACCTTCCCTTTTTGATCCCTTTGCCATGAGATTCCTTTCTAACGGCTTGAGAGTTAACCGTAATGAACTTATCATTGATGTGTTAGCCATGGCTCACAATCAAGCCAGGCGTGGACGTTTCTGCAAAGGAAAGGGACGCTTTTGCAAATACGGCGGGCAGCGACCGACATAACCGAGCTCTACGCACCACAGTTTGAGCAGTTTGGCCTGGAGCTTTCCGGCAAGGGCGCTGTCTTTACCGGCGAGGTGGCAAACGATCGGGCGCACGGACGCGCATGGATCATGCCCCTCTCCCCTGCCTGCATCGTCATGGAGCATTTCATCACCCCGACGCACGATATGTACCTGACCGAATACACACCCGAGCCATATGCCTGCGTGAGCGAGGTCAGCGCGCCCACACTTACATGCATGCCCGAGGCTGGCATAACGCCCGCGAACCTCAAACCATTGCATGGACCGTGGCCAAACAATGCCGTTTGCAGCTTTATCCAAGATAACTGTGGCGAGGAATTAAGCCCGCTGTTTGCGGGGGAGCTCTATCACTCGCGCTCGGTGCTCTTTTTGCCTGAATATTTTGACGAACTGGAGCACCGCTATCCCACCGAGTTCGCGGGAATCTTTGAGGCGTTTGCCGAGCCATGGCACGAGGAAGCGACGTCTGCCATCTGCCACACGCTGCGCCGGATTAACGAGGACCGCGCTCGCACCGTAGGCGGACACGTCTATATGCAGGGCATCGTGGAGACCATGGTCGCGGAGCTCGCCTGTTCGCGCGCGGCCCACAAGCAGGCGCGGCAGGCGGCAGACACACGCGTCAGCATAACCATTGCCGAAGAAGCAACGGCAATGATTGAGCGCGCGCTCGACAAAGGCAGACGTGTGGGTATCAACGAGGTGGCCGAGAGGCTCTACACAAGCCGCTCCAAACTATGCGCCACCTTTAAGGCCCAAACTGGCGAGTCCCTGGGCACCTACATTCGCAGACGCCGTATGGAGCGAGCAAAGGACCTTTTGGCCGATAGCGCGCTCACAATAGCGCAGGTGGCAGAGCGGCTCGGCTACCCTCAGCAAGCCGCCTTCGCCCAAGCCTTCAAACAACACACCGGCACCACCCCCACCGCTTGGCGAAGCAAGCATCGCTAAGGCCCAAGCTCCCTGGCCGTAACGGAGCGATTAATTAGCCGCCGCCCGTCAGCTCACCCAGGATCTAAACGTCAAGATGCGCACAATCAAGCGCCTTTTTGATAAGAGGGACAGATCGATCAGCCAAATACAACGGAATGTTGAGCACCCCGTCGTCGAGCTTTAGGTTCTTAAGTGAGTAGCGGACCCTCAATGGAGTCGTCTCCGCATGCTTGTCGGCATAGTACTTAAGGCTCTTGGAATGAACGACCTCTCCCGATTTGACCTCGACGGGAACGATTTCGTTTCCGACTTGAATCAAAAAATCGACTTCGTGCTTCGGCTTCTCGTTTGTCCAATAACGCGGAGCAGCATCTAACTGTGAAAGTAATGCCTGAAGCACATAGTTCTCGGCGAACGAACCTTTGAACTCCGAAAATAGCGCATCCGAGATGGCAAAAGCGGACGCATCCAGCCTTGCCATGCGGCGCAGCAAGCCGACATCAAGACAGTAGACTTTAAATGCCTTGAGGTCATCGTACGCAGAGAGCGGCACACCACCGGCAGCATTAAGGCGAACCGCCGTGATGAGCCCAGCATCGGCAAGCCATTCCAGAGCATCCTCGTATTCTCGAGCACGAGCCCCCTCGCGCACCGCACCCCAAACGAACTTTTTGTTCTCGCGCGCCAACTGAGCTGGAATCGAGTTCCATATTTGCGAAAGCTTGGCGAACTGCGCACGGCCACCATGCTTGGCAAAATCGCGCTCGTAGGAATCCAAGAGATCAGACAACACCTTATCGACCTGAACGATATCGCCCGTCTCCGCCCACCGGCCAAGAGCCTCTGGCATGCCGCCGCATGCAAAATAACGACGAAGATGCTCGACGAGACGGACATGGAAGAAATCGGGCACTGTCTCGATCTGATCCAGGCCGCCAAGGTATTCGTCGTAGTTTGCAGCGCCCTCGGCTTTCAGAAACTCGGAAAAGCTCATGGGGCGCATCTCCATGAACTCGACCTTTCCCACCGGAAAAGCGCTGGTCTCACGGGACAAGCGAACGCCCAACAAAGACCCTGCGCATGCGACGTGATACTCGGGGGCCTCGTCACAGAAGTATTTAAGGGCACCGACTGCAGAAGGACAATCCTGGATCTCATCAATAATAAGCAGCGTCTCGCCAGGATCGATAGGCTGTCCAAGTGCCAGGGAAAGATTTGAGATGATCCGTCGAGGATCGCGCGTACCTTCGAAAAACTGAGCGTACTCGCTCTGTACCCCAGGCGACGGCTCCTCGAGCGTCAGATACACATAATTGATGTACGAGGTTCGGCCGAACTCCTTGAGCGCCCACGTCTTTCCAACCTGGCGCGCCCCCTTAAGGATAAGCGGCTTACGATATTCTGACGCTTTCCAAGCGTTAAGCTTGGCAATGATATCTCGCTGCATGGCCGAACCTCCCGCAAAGAAACTTCCGTAAACGTGATATTTCCCACATTTTACCCTAGGTAAAACGTGACATTTATCACATTTACGGAAGTTTTAAGCTCATTTCGCCACACTTTCATCACATTTATTGCAATGTGACAAAGGGACAGTCCCTTTGTCACCCGCACAAAAATGGACGCGCCAACGGCGCGCCCATTCACTCTATTCCATTCAGCCCCACCTGACCCGAACGGCCGAGTCGTTGCCAGAACCCGGGAGCCCCGGCAGGGCGGGTGCTTGCTCAAAATAAGTTCCGCACGCAAAGAAGGCCACTTAATGTGGCCTTCGTCTTGCGCAGGACTGTTTGAAATTTTGAGGAAGCACCCGCCCTGCCGGGGCTCCCGGGCTCCGCTTATGAGAGCGACGTTCTCAGCAACTCGTTGAAGAGCTTCGGGTTGCCCTTGCCGCGGCTCGCCTTCATGCACTGGCCCACCAAAAAGCCGATGACCTTCTGGTTGCCGTCACGATACTGCTGCGCCTGATCGGCACAGTTTGCCAGCACCTCGTCCACGATCGGCTGCAGCGCGCCGGCATCGCTTACCTGACGCATACCGCGCTCGTCGACGATCTTATTGGGGTCGTCGCCGGTCTGGGCCATGGCCTCAAAGACCTCGTGCGCTTGGTTGGAGCTGATGGCATCGGTCGCCAGCAGCTTGGCAAGGGCTGCCACCTGAGCCGGTGCAATACCGGACTCTGTCAGCGAGACACCCGCGCCCTTAAGGTAGGCGATCATCTCGTTGACCAGCAGGTTTGCGACCGTCTGAGCCTCCTTGCCAGCCATACCGGCAGCGGCGGCCTCAAAGAACTCGGCAAACTCGGGGTCGCCGGCAATCTGCTCGGCGTCCGCCGCCTTAATACCAAAGTCGGCCTCAAAACGGACGCGCTTGGCATCGGGCAGCTCGGGAATCTCGCTACGGCAGCGGTCGATGAACTCGTCGTCCAGATCGAACGGCGCCAGGTCGGGATCGGGGAACAGGCGATAGTCGTCGGCCGTTTCCTTCACACGCATGACTACGGTGCGCTTGCGACTGGGCTCCCAGTGGCGGGTCTCCTGATAGATGATGCCGCCCTCCTCGAGCACCTCGGCCTGACGGCAGATCTCGTAGGCAAGGCCATCATGCAGGCTCTTAAACGAGTTGAGGTTCTTAAGCTCGGTCTTGGTGCCCAGCTTGGTCTCGCCGCGGCGACGCAGCGACACGTTGCCGTCGCAGCGCATGGAACCCTTCTCCATGGAGCAGTCCGAAATGCCCAGCGTCACAAAGATGCGACGGAGCTTCTCCATAAACAGGCGCGCTTCCTCAGGCGTACGCAAGTCGGGCTCAGTCACGAGTTCAATCAAAGGCGTGCCGCAGCGGTTGTAGTCGACGAGCGACTCGGCCGCGGCGGTAATGCGGCCCTCGGCGCCGCCCACGTGGACCATCTTGGCGGCGTCCTCCTCCATGTGGATGCGCAGGATGCGGATGGGCACCGTGTAGGAACCGTCCTCGCGACGCTCGGGCATCTGCAGGTTGGACGCGTCATAGCTGGCCAGGTGGCCGGCGCGCTGGGCGCCCTCGCGCATGGTCGACGTCATGGACGTGGACAGGCCCTCGGCGTTGGCCGAAGCGCTCGCCAGGCTCTGGGCCTCGGCCTCGCCAAATGCGCAGTCGGGGCGCTCGGCGGCACCGCGACCGGTCACATCCAGATCCAGATGGCCGTACATGGCAAAGGCGACCGGACCCTGCGTGGTCTGGAAGTTCTTGGCCATGTCGGGATAGAAGTAGTGCTTGCGGTAGAACATCGAGTGACGCTGGATCTCGCAGTTGGTGGCGAGACCCGCTTTGACGATGCTCTCGATGGCGCGCTTGTTGGGCACCGGCAGGGCGCCGGGCAGGCCCAGGCACACCGGGCAGACGTTGGCGTTGGGCTCGTCATCGTGGCTGAGCTTGCAGTTGCAGAACATCTTGGTATCGAGTGCGGTGAGCTCGGTATGGATCTCCAGACCGATCACGGCCTCCCAATCCTGCAGGACCTCGGAAAGCTCCTTCATTACAGCTCGCCTCCCTTCCCGGCAAAATCGGGCGCGACGGAAAGCGCGGGCACACCCGTAGCGGCATCGGCAAAGCCGCGCTCCAGGGCGCGGGCAAACGTGAGCAGCTGACGGTCCTTAAAGGCCGGACCCACCAGCTGAGCAGAAACGGGCAACTGAGTATCCTCGCCCAGGCCCAGCGGCACCGAGATACCACCGTTGCCGCAAATGTTGAGCGAGATGGTGTACAGGTCCGAAAGGTACATCTGCGTGGGGTCGCTGATCTCGCCAAACTTAAAGGCCGTGCGCGGCGAGGCGGGCATGAGGATGGTGTCCACCTTGGCATACGCGGCGTCGTAGTCCTGCGTGATGAGCGTGCGGGCCTTTTGCGCAGCGTAGTAGTACTTGTCGTACACGCCCGAGCTCAGCAGGTAGGCGCCGAGCATCTGACGGCGCTTGGCCTCGGCGCCAAAGCCGTGGGCGCGCGAAAGCGAGCTCTGGTCGGACAGGTTGGCGCAGCCCTCCTCCTGATAGCCGTAGCGAATGCCATCGAAACGGGCCAGGTTGGAGAACGCCTCGGCCGGGCCGATGACGTAGTAGGCAGCGATGGCGGCATCCAGGTGCGGCAGGTCGACCTCGACCAGCTCGGCGCCCTGATTCTGCAGCTCCTGGGCGGCGCGCTGAACAGCGGCCTTGACCTCGGGCGTCAGGCCCTCGGTCTCCATGAACGCAGGGATGATGCCCACGCGCTTGCCCTCGATGCTGTCGTTGAGATGCTCAGTAAAGTCGACGGCGCAATCCTGACTGGTGCAGTCGTACGGATCGTGGCCCGCGCCGGTAAGCGCGTTCATGGCCAGCGCGACATCCTCGACCGTGCGGCCAAAGGGGCCCACCTGGTCGAGCGATGAGCCAAAGGCAACCACGCCGTAACGGCTCACGGCGCCATACGTGGGCTTAAAGCCCACCACGCCGCACAGCGACGCCGGCTGGCGAATGGAGCCGCCGGTGTCCGAGCCCAGCGAGAGCGCGACTTCGCCCGCGGCGACGGCTGCAGCGGAGCCGCCCGAAGAGCCGCCGGGCACGCGCTCGGTATCCCAGGGGTTGTTGGTGCGGTGGAACGCCGAGCTCTCGGTGGAGCTGCCAAAGGCGAACTCGTCCATGTTGGCCTTGCCCATGGGCAGACAGCCGGCATCGAGCATGCGCTGGACGCAGGTGGCGGTGTAGACACTCTGGTAGCTCTCGAGCATGCGGGAAGCGCAGGTGGTGCGCGTGCCCACGAGGTTCATGTTGTCCTTAATGGCCAGCGGCACGCCCGCGAGCGGGGGCAGCGGCTTGCCTGCGGCACGGTCGGCATCCACGCGCGCAGCGGCCTCGAGCGCGAGCTCGGGCGCCACCTGCAGGAATGCCTGGACCCCGCCCTCGCGCGCCTCGATGGCGGCAAGGGAGGCCTGGGCCACCTCGGTAGCGGTAAAGTCGCCGGCGGCAACGCCCGCGGCAATCTGGGCGGCGGTAAGGGAATCGAAGCTCTGCGCCATTACTCGCTCTCCCCCTCTCCCAAAATGGACGGCACGCGGAAGTAGCGGTCGCGCGCGCTGCCGGCGTTCTCGAGCGCAACGTCGAGCGGCAGGTCGCGCTCGGGCTCGCGCAGGTCATCGCCCATCACGTTGGACAGGCTTCCGATGGGATGGAACGTGGGCTCCACGTCGGGCAAGTCATATTGCAAGACGGGCTCGAGCATCTGGACGGCGTCGTTCATGTAGGACGTCATCTGGGTGAGCTCGTCATCGGTCAGTGCGATCTTTGCGTACTCGGCGATGCCGCGCACGTCTTTCTCGCTGAGTGCCATAGGCGCTCCCTTCCGCATAACAGTTAAACCGCTCTAGTATACAGGGCATCGCCGGCTTGGAGCAGGCGCTTTACCCAAATGCAGCGAAAACGTAACGAGGGCGGCGGTTGGCAGGGCGTGGTCCGGCGGTTCTGCAGCGAAACCGCACCGTCCATAGCGAAAACCGTCCCGCCCACAACGAAAACCATCACAACATTCGACGCTTTTCGTCAAAATCGCGATTTTCATCGAATGTTGTGATGGTTTGGAAGCCCCGACCATCACAAAGGTTCCTGTCCCCATTGTGGTGGTTCTAAACGGTGTCCTATGCCGAGGCTTTGGTCTTGCGACGTTTGCGGACCGCGTGGATCACGATGTCCAGCAGCAACAGCACAATGGCCACGACCACGATAAGCACGGCAAACTCGCGCTTACCCCAGTGGCGACCAGCCAGCGACTTTTGCTTGTCGACGTCCTTCTTGCTGTACTTGGTGCGCACGCAGTGCACCAGCAGGCGATGGTCGTTTACGCCATAGGGGGTGCAGGTGACGAGCGTCACCTTGTCGGCGCCCGGTTCGATGGTCAGCGACTCCATCTCCTCGGGCAGCACCACCTCGGAGTCCACCATCTTGTAGGCGAGCGTCTTGCTCATGGTGTGCAGCAGCACCAGGTCGCCGGGCTTCAGCGAATGGATGTCGTCGAACATACTCAGGTTGCGCATGCCCGAGTGCGCGGTGAGCACGCAATGCGTCGAGGTGCCGCCCACCGGCAGGCTCGTGCCCTCCAGGTGGCCGACGCCCGCCATGAGGACCTCCTCGCTCGTGCCGTGGTAGATAGGCATGCTCACGTCGATGGAGGGGATTTCGACCCAGCTCATCATGGGGTCGCGGTCAAAGATGAGCTGCTGGTCGTAGGGCTCGATCTGGTCGGCGGGAAGCTCGGTGGCCTCGCCGGCAAGTTGCTCGTTATAGGAGCGCGCCTGAAGCAGAATGCGCTCGCGTTCCTCTTCGGAGAGCGCGTCCACGGTGCTGGACACGGTACTGATCTGGTTGAACACACCCGAGGCCTCGAGCCGGTCCAAGATCCACGGCCAAGTCATAAGGCCCACGCCAATAAGGATGATGACGATGGTGATGAGCCGGTCGGCCCAGCGCGGCAGTCGCTTGCGACGGCGCTTGGGTTTTGGTTGAGGTTTGGGCTGAGGGCTTGAGCCACCGTTGGCCGCGACGCTATTGCTCTTCATATGTTTGGCGCCCTGCACCATCGCCAATCACTCCTCTACAACTCAAGTTGTCTAAACAAATAATAGCTGATTAGCGAGCTCCTGCGCCGGACAACGCAGCTAGACCGCATCATCCGGTCGAGGATAAGCCAGCATTTGCGTTTTCAGAATATCCCGGATTGGTGGGCGATTCGGGATACAATGTCAATAGGAAACGACGCACCCCGCGTAAGTGTTCGAAAGCGCGGGCGACCAGTTTCCGACGTTGTTAAATGCCCGGGCTCCGAACCCCGGGCATTCTTATTTGCGCTTGTTGCGACGCAAATGCCTTCTACCGTCCGCACCGCGCGTGCGCTTACGGACCTTAAACCGAACCTCATACGAGTCAAGAAACGCGATGACGAACATGCCCGCATCGGACGATGGTGGCTGGCTGCGTTATCCCAAAAGAACGGGGCAAACTCCAGTGCGGAGTCTGCCCCGAAAAGAGAGTGGCAAAGCAAGAACGTAGATAGACGAGAAAAGTGTCCGCAAGTCTCATGGCCATCATATCTCGCCTGCCAGAGGAATGGGTGGGTGAGCGTTACTCCTGCTCGGACTCCTCAGCCTGCTTACGGCTGCGGATGAGGTGCGCCACGCCGATGCACAGCACCGCGCCACCAGCAATCCAAGTGAAGGTCACGCCGTTGAGACCGGTCAGCGGGAGACCGGAGCCCTTCTTGTTCTGGACGGTAAGAGTGACGGTGCCACTATCAAAGGAGGGGTTGAGAACGAGGTCAGAGCCATTCTTGGATGTGGTCACCTGCAGCGTATTCGAGCCCTCGTTCTGATCAAGACCCGTGGCAGTAATGGTGAACGTGAAGTCGGGCAGCGTGTTGTAGCCGTCGAGCGTGTGGGTCTCCTTGACCGTGTAGGTGCCGGCATCAAGGCCCTTGATGTTGATCTCGCCCTTGGCATCGGTCTGGAACTCGTGGGCAGCACTGCCGAGGGAGCCGTCCTGTTGGACAAACTGAGTGCCGGTGCCCTCGTCGGCACCCGTGGCCTGGATGGTGAACTCTACGCCCTCGAGCTTGGTGGCCTCGCTAGCAGAGTCCTCCTTGACGAGCTTGAGCGCGTAGGTGTAGTCGCGGACGGTGTCGGGCACGGACTCGCCCTTGGAGTCGTGGCCGGGGTTGTTGGAGTAGACGAGCTTGACTGTATTCTTATTGCCCTCGCCACCGACAACGACATTTTGAGCCTTGGTGGGATCAAGTTTGGCGGTGTAGGTCACAACAATCTTGGAATTCGGCGTGACGGTTGCGCCCGAACTCTTGAGATTATTGAACGTGACCGTCAGGAGGTTATGGCCGTTCTCCTGATCATAGGCAACAGTGTACTTGTCGGCAGCAATCTTAGTCCCATCGACCGCAACCTCAACGGAAGTCGCTTCGGCGGTCAGGCCGGCGGACAGCTCGTCGTGGAACTGGTAGTAATACGTGTCGAACGTGTCGACGTTCTTAGCGACGGTACCGGTCAGCTGGTACTCAACATTCTGACCCATCTGGGAGTCAGCCTTGTCAGCCCAATTGCTGTCGGGCTTGTCGTCCCTGACCTTCTTTTCGACCGTGGGGATGTCCGTCTTCTCGGCAACCTCCACAGCGCTGCCGCCCACGACGGCGAAAATCGGCGAGGTGCCGGTCTGCTTCTTATTGGCGTAATTGCCCTTGGCTCCAATCGATGCGACGTCGGTCATGAACAGGTAATAGCCCTTGCTCGTGGCGGTAAAGGCGGCGCCGGCATCAAAAGCCACACCGGTCGGGGGCACGGCTTTTTCGACAGCCAGGGCAATCTTATTGAGAAGATCATCCTTCTTCACAATCGTGGTACCCGTGGTACCCGTGATCTTCGTAGAAAGGTAGTCGGCGACATCCTGCGGGGTCGACGAATTGGTGATGCCCGGCACGGATTCAGCCGTAAGGACACCGAGAACGGCAGTCCTCGCTTGTCCACTCGCCCAGTCGACGTTGGACACGACCTTCTGCCCGTCCTTGTCCACGACGTCGGCCTTGAAGATCTGGTACGCCTTGAACTTGGTGTTTCCGTTGTTTGCATTCTGTGTGATGGTGATGGTGTTGTCGCCCTCAGCAAACGCCATGGTCACCGGCGCCATAACCCCACCAAAGCTCAGCGCTGCGGTGAGGCCTGCCGTTACTGCCAGGTGTGCGATGTTCTTGTTCATGCTCATCTTCTTTTCCCCCGTTTTCCGGTTGGTTCTCATTCGATCGGTCATCATCTGTCTGTATCTTAGCATCTACTTCGCTACGTCTCGCCCCGCTCTCTGTGGGGCTGCCAGCTACTCTTTATGGCTGCCACCTCCCCGCTTGACCAGGAGCGCGACCACGATGAGCGCGGCTCCGACGACCGCAGCAGCGGCCGCGGCGTACATTGCCATATCGCCAGTCGAGGGCATAAAGCCTCCGGTGAAGATGCTAGGGGGCGTGCCGGTGGGCGTGTTGATGATCGACGCCTCCAGGCTGCCCGTCGACCCGTCAGCGCTGTCGGCGCGCAGGGGCGACTCGGCCGTGATGGTGAGCTTGGGCTTGGCGGCGGCCACCTGCTTAACGTCCAGACCATCGGCCTTGACCGTCACGGATCGCGTACCCTTAAAAGCGGTGTAGCCCTTGGGCGCCTTGAGCTCACGGACCTCCAGCTTGCCCGAGTCCACGCCCGAGACGGTCACGCGGCCGTCCTCGCCCGTGGTGACGGTGGCCTTGCCCTCCGCATCCCACGTGCCATCGGCCGACAGCGTGCGACCGCGGTCGTCCGTGATGCTCAGGACCGCCCCGGGCAGCGGCTTATCGCCGTCGCTGCCGCGCTTGGTGAGCGCGAGATCCCAGGTGTAGGCGCACGCGTCGTCGCTCGGCGTGCGGGTGAAGCCGGCGTCGCCGGACTGGTCGGCGAGGGGGAAGCGCGGGTAGCGCAGGTAGACCTCGTTGGGGTTGCCCTTGGCGATGCCGTGGTTGCATGCGCTGTTGAGCGGTGCGTTGTACACGGCGACCACGCGGGCGCCCGCGGTGAAGGCGTCGGCCCCGCCGAGCGCGGCGATCAGGTCGCCGGTGCGCACGGTGAAGGCATTGCCCTCGACCGAGACATTGCATTGTGAAGTTATGTCTGTCCACCCTTTAGCCGGCGTCGAGCTGGCGTTGCCGCCCTCACATGCGACGGCGTCGAAGCCGCCGTCCGCGCCCGCCGCCACGTACACGCGCATGCTCGCGGCGACCCTGGAGGGGTCGAGCCCCGCGCCCATGGTGTCGACGAACTGCACCGTATAGGTGTCGTAGGCCGTGAGGCCCGCCGGGACCGTGGCCGAGAGGCGCCAGTACAGGTCGTCGGCGACCGTGGCGTCGGCAGCCTTCTGCCAGGCGGCGGTGCTGTCCTCCAGCACGTGCTTTTGGACCTTGGGCGTCGCCGCCTTGGACTTGACGGTGACGGCGCTGCCGCCGACCAGGGCCATGATCGGCGCGGTGCCGACCTCGCCCTGAGCGATGGCGTCGTCGTCGGCGACGATGAGCCAGTAGCCACAGGACAGCTTGGCCGCCGTGCCCGCGTTAAGGGCCACGGGCACGGCGTCAGAGCTCTGGAGGGAACGAGCGAGCTGTGCGCTCAGCGCGCTCGTAAGGTGGGAATCGGTGTTGAGCCACTCGGCAGCTTCCTGTGCGGTGGCCTGGGAATTGGGCATGCCGGCGCTGTGCAGCACAGGCAGCGCGGCGTCGCGCACGGCGTCGCTTGCCCAGGCGAGGTCGGTGGCGATCTTGGCGTCGCTGTCGCCGTCGACGACGTTGGCGCTAAAGATCTGGTAGGCGTCGTAGCTGCGCGCCACGGTGCCTCTCACCGTGATGGAACCGGTCGAGGTCGGCGCGGCCTGCGCGGATGCGGGGAACACAACCGCGCAGGTGCCGATCAGGAGGGCAAGCAGCGCAAACAAGATCGGGAAGGAGCAAACTCTCTTATTCACGACGCTCGCCCCCCTTCGCATTCGCCTTGCGACGAATGTGCATCCAGGCCGCAGTAGCGCAAAGCACCGCCGCGCCGGCAAGGTACGTCAGAGTGACGCCCGACATACCAGAAAGGGGCAAAGAGGTGGAGTAGGTGTTGGTGAAGGTGGGGGTAGTGTCGGGAAACTCGTGGCCATCGGTCTCGGCGCTTACCCACGTACCTTCTTTGTCAACGGTTCCCTTCCTGCAGGTCACCGCACAGTTGATCTCTCCTTTTTCGGTGTCATACCTTGCCACAACCGTGAACTTATAGACCGAGTGGTCGTACGTGTAGCGCGAGAACCGCGAACCGTCGGTTTTCTCGCGCACATAGTACGTATAGGTCTTGGAAGGGTCACCCGTGGAGTCGCCCGAGTCGTCGGGATTACCCCTGATATCAGCGAGCGAGTACTTGAGCTCAACCTCTTTATCAGTGGTGTCTTTGAACGAAAGCGTCTGCTTCGTTTCTTTACCAGAGGTCACGGCAGTACCGATGATGTTTTTAAATTTGCTGTCTTTCGCAAACTGAAGTGTAAACTCCTTCATCTCGCCACCCTCAACGACCTTAGTCGCCTTAGGAGTCCAGGAGGCGGGGGGCACGATTTTGTTGGTAAAGGTCGGTTTCTTACTGTTACCGATAGTAACCGTAGTCTTCGTGCTATCTTGTGAGCTATCTTGTGGGATGTCAACGGAATAGCTTTCGGAACCAAGTGGTTTGAAGATGGGATCCTTCTCTGTCTTTTTAGAAACGGTTATTTCTTTTACCTTGTAATAATTAATAGGAATCGACATGAGATATTTAGTGTCGGATGGATTGTCCTCAACTTTTACCACGATCTTGTAAATGGTCTCGTCGAATTTGGTATCCAATTCGTTTTCGCCGCTGATGGGTTCCTCAACAAGATAGAAAACGTATTGTCCCGAAGAATAGTCCTTGCCAGAGTCGAAGGTGATATTGCCGTTTGTTTGATCAACAGGCGCCTCGCCCGCAACACTGCAATCGCCCATATCAAATGTGTCGTCATCTTTCCAAGAAGGCTCGATGTCACCATCCTGGCGCAGCAACTTAAATCTGTAATTGTGCGTGCTAAGGCCTTGCGAGATTCCCTTTTCATCTTTAAGCACCTTGGTGGCATTGAGCTTCATGCTCGGATAAACACTCAGATCCTTGACCTCGCCAACGACAAGATCGCCGTTGGTCATGATGCCGCCACCGTGGGTGTAGGAATAGTTGCCACTGATAATGGTCGTAGCCGCTGTCTGCGCCTTTCCCATGGCATCGGCAGTTGGATGGGCCTCAAGACCGAACATGTACTTGGCCTCGGCGCCGCCATTTGGCTCAATGGTGATCTTCTCGCCGTCGCAAGTGCCCTGCCAACCAGCCGAGTCGCCGCCGAGCATCTTGCCGAGCACAACTGCAATTGTCGAGTTCGCACCATCTTTTTTACGCACCAGGAAGAAATCCTTATGGCCGGATTTTTTGAAGGGCTCGGTAATGTACTCGGAGTTACTATCCTCGTTCTTCCCATATCCGCCGGCAGAGTAGTGTTCACCATTATTATCTTTATTGTTATAAATAGCGGCACCGTTGGAATGCGAAACGATTGTTTCGCCCGTAGGGCAAGCGCCAACGCCGCCGCCCCAGCCGCCAGCCTCATTTTCGGCAATCAACGTCTTTACGATATTGAGCTTGCCGCCCTTCTGGATAAAGACGCCACCGCCGCCCCAGTCGCCGCCGCGATCCTTACCCGTCATAGTCTTGTTGTTCGTAATGTAAATCTTGCTGTTCTCACCAGCGCTAATTGTTGCCATCGTACCAGTGTTGTCACCGCCAGCGATACGCAAACCGCCGCCCTCAGCGTTCTCCGCCACGTTGCCGGCAATCGTGCCGCCAGTCATTTCAAACTCGATGGTCTGGTTGTAAAAACCAGCGTAAACGCCACCGCCAGCCTCATGGGAGCAGTTAGCAGTAACTGAGCCACCCGTTATACTGAGCTTGCCACCATTTACACATGCAATGCCACCGCCACCGAGCAGGCCATTGTTAAACGATTCAGAGATATTGGAATCGACACGATTGTTAGTAATGCTTGCCGAATCGCTGATACTAACGCAAGCATTTTTGGTAAAGACGCCGCCGCCATAACCATTTTCGGGACTGCCGCCGCTGTTGCAAGTGTTTTCATACGTAGCGTTGCCAGAGATGATTCCACCCGTAAGCTTCAAGGTGGCTCCGTTGTCAGCATAGACGCCGCCGCCAGAAGCTGCCTTGTTTCCCGCGACCACGCCGTCTGTCATTTCGAGGCTGGCATTCGCGCCCGTTATGCACAGACCACCGCCCCAGCCACCGCGGTTGCCGTTGGTGACGTAACCGCCTTCGATTTTGACCTTACCCGTAGAAAGAATCACATGGCCGTTATCGCTCAGATTGGCGGCCGTGGTAATCATGCCGCCCTTGAGATCGAGCATGCCGCCCTCATTAACGGTGACCACTTGCTTTACGGAACCGTGGTCCGATGCCGCAACGATAGCGCCAAAGCCCGTAACGTCATGCCTGTACGTAGTCTCGGTGGTGCAAAGTCCATCTGTATTGGGCGTGCTCTTAGTCTCATAGTAAGTAAGACTCTTAGGAGCGCCGTTATTAGAGCTAGACTCGTCTCCCCTTTCCCATGTCATAATCGCAGGCTGACCCGCCGGCGCATTGTCGACCGGAGTCTTTTCGTCTTTTGTGCTATCTGAGCCCTCGATAATGTTCTCGATGGTGAGCGTGACTCCGTTTTCGACCACAAAGAAGGAGTCTAAGCCGCCGGAGCGGTTGTAGAGCATGTTTCCCGCAAGATTAATGGTGGTGTTTTTTTTGATGTCAATCTGCTGACTCGAATAGGCAGGACCCGTCAGTTGAAACTTGCCGCCGTTGTCGAATTTCCCAGAAACATCACCATTTACCTTGTCATAGTCATCGTCACTGACGCTGGCGGGGGCAATTGCGTTTTCGTCGCTATTTTCATCATCAGAAGTCTGTGCGTCGGAAGGCTGCGCGGCGCCCTCGGCCTCCGCGTCATCGGCTGTCGAGTCTGGTGCAACGGTATCCTCGTTCGCCTCATTCTCGGCATCGCTGCTATTCAGCTTTTCGGTATCCCCGTTGTTGGTGTTTCCTACATCAGTAGACTCAGTTGAGGAACCACCAGCCGTTACGGTTTCCTCGGCAGAAACCGTCTGGGCATCGTTGGCAATAGCCTGAGAGATCGGGGGCATGACGAGCGACAGTACCAGGCTCAAAACGGAGGCTCCGCACAAGACGCCTGCCAGTACACGGCGCGTCGCTTTATTACTCTGTTTAGATTTGTCTGAATTTGCTTTCATCGATGTCTCCTCCCCAAGAGACCGCGATCTTGCTCTTTCACTATCAAACGTATCTGCGCAATCTGTAATTGCGCACGCTTAGTAATCCATATTGTAGCGATTGTTTGAACATCTGAACAAGATAACCGATTGTTTTGTAGCGAATTCTCAATTCTCTTGACATTTGCTCAGATTTACCTTCGTTTATTCGCTATCTTTTTTTGTTTCTGCTGGTAATATAGTTGTCTATCATTTTTTAATAGCATTAGATTTATTTGCACAACATTTTGCTCAAGAGTAAACATCCTGTAAACAGTCGAAAATCGACCATGAGCGGTAGGTCATTTACCGGGAGTAATACCCTGCCAAACTGATGAGAATATCTTTAGCCCATCGGTGGTTGGAAGCGTAATGTTCAGACAACCATATTTGAATTTACGCGCAGATTTTAGGCATCAATTCGCCCAAATCGCCTGAGGCCACCGCAAAGGCGCCTGTCCCCTTTGTGATGGTTCTCCCCCGGCGCTACAGCAGATGCTCCTCGACAAAGACCGCGATGCCGTCTTTGTCGTTACTCGCGGTTACAAAGTCGGCGGCGGAGCGGGTGGCATCGCTGCCATTTGCCATGGCCACGCCCACGCCGGCGTCAGCCACCATGCAGGTGTCGTTATCGGCATCGCCAAACACGCAGATGTTCTCGAGCTCCATGCCGTTGAGCTCCGCCACGCGCACAAGGCCGCGCGTCTTGGACACGCGCGGATCCATGAACTCGTAGAGCCGCTGCGTGGTTTGTAGAGCCGCCGCCTTAACGGTATCGTCGGCGAACGTCGACGCCCGCTCGATGACCTGCGGCATCGCCTCGGGCGCCATGGTAAACATCACCTTGGGCTGCGGCTCGCGCAAAAACTCGGCAAAATCGACCACCTGGTAGGGCACGCCGTCGACGCGCGACAGGTGCTCGACGCACGCATTGCTCTCGGGCACGTAGAACACGCCGTCTCGAGGGCAGACGGGCGTTGCCGGAAGATCCGCCATGTGCTTGCAGATGCGCGCGATGGTCTCGCCCGGCAGCGGATAGCTCAGCTCGTTGATGTCGTGCGCGCGGTCAATGACCTCGGCGCCACCGCAGCCCACGAGCACGTCCACCAGGCCTTCGATGCCCCAGAGCTTGTACATGGCCTCGGTCGCGTGGGCGTCGCGCCCGGTGCACAGACCAAAGAGCACGCCGCGCTCGCGCAGGGCGCGGATCGTCGCCACGGTGCGCGGGGACACCGTGTGCTGGCTCGTGAGCAGCGTGCCGTCGATATCGCAGAACACGGCTTTGATGTTGCTGAAGGTGGCGTCCATGGGGGCCTTTCTGGGTAGTGTGGCGATGTTGGATGCAATCGGAAATGGAGTACATGGTATACCAAGGCACGAGCACGGCTCGCCAAAGCAAAAACCACCACAAAGGTGCCTGTCCCCTTTGTGGTGGAAATGACGTTTGCCCAGATAAAACCTGCCAAAATAAACCTGTCCCTTTTTGGCAGGTTAGCGATCCAAATGCCTACGTCCAAACAGCAGCAGCGCCGCGGGGACCGCCGTTACGACTATGCCCGCTCCTACGAGCGTCTGCTGCACGCCAAATGTCGCCGCCAGCCACGGGGCAATCGCCAGCGGAGCCACGCCGGCGAACATGTTTCCAAAGCCCATGACCGAGTTGACGCGGCCGAGCTGCTCGAGCGGGGCCGTCGTTTGCACAATGGTGTTGTGGAGCGGGTTGACGACGCCCCAGGCCACGCCCAGGGCGATCTGGCCGATAAGGGCCACTCCCACGTACGGCGTGCCCACGTAGAGCAGGCTTCCCAGGCCTACGGTCATAAGCGCCACGAGCAACGTTTTAAGGCTGACGAAGCGCGGCGGCATGCGAAGCGCGACCACGGCGCCCAGCACCGCGCCCACGCCGCAGGCCGACGAAAGCCAGCCCATCCATTCGACGCCGACGTGCAGGACGTCGCGATAGAAGAACGACTCCAGCGGATCGAAGGCGCCGTAGCCAAAGTTCGAAAGGAAGATGATGCAGAAGAGCAGGGCGAGGACGCTGTTGGTGAAGACCGTCTTGATGCTGGTCGCGAAGGTGGCGCGGGCGGGCGTGTTGGGGCTGGAGCTTTGGCCCGCGCGCCCGGCGATGCGGCCTTCCCTCGGCTTAAACCCCCAGCCGGCGATAAGCGCCAGCACGGTAAAGAGCATCATGAGCACGAACACCGCGCGCGACGATGCAGCCGCCGCGGCAAAGCCGCCCAGCGTGGGGCCAACGATGATGCTCACGTTGGAGAACATGGTGATGGTGGAGTTGATGTCTTTGAGCTCGACAGGGTCGTCGGTGAGATAGGCCGGATAGGACGTGGCGATGGGCTGGGCGAATCCCATTACAAAGCCCAAGAGTACCGCGCCGGCAAGGACCGTCTCGGTCGCGTCGCCAAAGGCGATGATCGCCGCGCCCGTTGCCAGTGTGCCGACGATGCTCAGCCAGAAATGGCGGCGCGGACCCCAGGCGTCGAGCGCCGCGCCACCCGCAAAGGACCCCAGGATCACGAAGACGTTCATAAACATGACGGCCAGCGACGTCGCGACGACCGAAGCGCCGTCCGCATAGGTGAGCGTTCCGATAACGCCGATAAAGTAGCTGGTCTGGAAGCCGGTGTAGATGAGAAATCGCATTGCCACCAGGCGCTTGGCCCGCGCGGACAGCGATGGTTGGGATTTAGGAAATGGAGATGTAGACATGTGGGCTCCTTGTTGCATACGAATACGGGCCGCAGGCATTGACCGCCGACCATCGACTCAATCTTTCTGTATGTAACGTTAAGGACGGCATCGGGCCCCTTCTCTCCGTCTTCGCCCGGATGAACTACTTGGTAGATTTTAAGGCATGTCCCAAAAATCTACCAAAGCAAAGGCCACCACATAGGTGCCTGCCTGTGGTGGCCCAATGATATGGCAGCGTAGCGAGCCGGTTCCAAGTGCCCCAGGTCGCCCCGAAAGAGGAGCGACGCGTACTTTGGTACGCGAGCGACGGCTTGAGGGGCGAGACGGGGTGCTTGGGGCCGGCGCAGCGTCAAGCCTGAAGGTGGTCTTGGATGAGGTCGCAGATGGCTCGGGCGTCGTTGATGTTGATGGCTCGGGTCGCAAAGCCGGCATCGAATGCCTGACGCGCCAGGGCCTCGTTGCAGGCAAGGGCCAGCGTGCGACCGTCGACCAGGTCGAGCGAGCTCTTGCCGCGCAGACGGTCGACACCGGAGCGCGCAACCACGATATTGTCGAAGCCCTCGGTCTTGTAGCCCTCGATGATTACCACGTCGACATCGCTGTAGCGCGACAGCAGCTCGCGCGCGGGCATCTCGTCCTCCTCGCGCGTGTCGGCGTACTCCGCCCAGCGCGTGGCGCAAATGAGACCCACGTGCTTGGATCCCGCCTGGTGATGGCGCCAGGTATCCTTGGCGGGCACGTCGATATCAAAGCCGTGATGTCCATGATGCTTGAGCGAGCCCACGCGCAGGCCACGGCGGGTAAGCTCAGCAATGACCTTCTCGACAAGTGTGGTCTTGCCCGAGTTCTGGTAACCGATAAACGCGATTGCTGGGGCGGCCGGAGTGGGAGCTGCGGGCACGGCCGGGGCGGATGCGCTCGCGGGCACGGTGCCATCAGTAGCGGCGGCCTCGGCAGCAGCAGCTTGACGTTCTGCGCGATCCCACACGCCCGAGCGTCCGCCCTCCTTGTGCAGCAGGCGCACATCGACGATCTCCATACCACGATCAACGGCCTTGCACATGTCGTAGATGGTCAGGCATGCGGCACTCGCACCGGTCAGTGCCTCCATCTCAATGCCGGTCTTGCCCGTCACACCGGCCGTGACCAGCACATGGAAGCCGACCTGTCCGTCCGGACGCGCCGGCGCCCAGCCCTCGGGCGCGTCCTCGGCCGGCATTCCTGCCGCGGCGATGGGCGCAATGTCGCACTTGCTCTTGGTAATGAGCAATGGATGGCACATGGGGATGATGTCGCTCGTGCGTTTGATGGCCATAATGCCCGCCACGCGTGCGCAGGCAAGCACGTCGCCCTTTTTGGCGCGGTCCTGCAGCACCATGGCTTGCGTCTCGGGATGCATGAGGATGGTGCCCTCGGCGATGGCGATGCGATGGGTCTCGGCCTTGTCGGACACGTCGACCATGCGAACCTCGCCCTTGGCGTCCACGTGCGTCAACTCGTCACGACGGGTGTCGCGGGCGGGCTCGGTGGCAGCGCTGGCAGACGGCTGCGCGGACGCGTCGGCGTTACCAGCATTCGCCGCAGCCGTGGCTTTGTGGGCAGACATCGCGGCCCTGCGAGCGGCCTTGGTGGCATCGGCGTACCTGCTCTTGGCCATATGATCATCCTCCGATTTGGGACATAAATCGTTGCGTGCCCTCAATTATCGCGTGTTCCTGCGGTTTGTGGGCCACGGCATCGCGCCAAATCGAAAGTACCTGCATATCATCACCACGGCGCAGCGCCTCACGCACCGAATACTCGGCATCGCTGAACAGGCACGGACGCACGTTGCCATCGGCCGTCAGGCGCAGACGGTTGCAGTTCGCGCAAAAATGATTGGACATGGCGCTGATAAAGCCGACCGTTCCCGCCGCGCCCGGAAAGTGCCAATAGCGCGCAGGACCCGCGCCGGCAGGAGCGTCGTTGATGTCGAGCGGCTCGAGCTCGCCCAGTCCCGTCGCGGCGGCCCCGGCATTGATGCGCGCCCGCAGCTCGTCGCTCGGCACGGTGTCGCTCGCGTCCCACAGCTCGGGATTGAGTGTGGGCGCGTGAGGGTCTACGGCACAATGCGAGCTCGTGTGCTCGTCGCCGATGGGCATGTATTCGATAAAGCGCAGGTGGATGGGACGGTCGAGCGTGAGCCGCGCAAGGGACGCCACATCCTGGTTGAACCGGCGCACCACAACGCAGTTGACCTTAACGGGCTCAAAGCCCCAAGCCAGCGCCGCGTCGATACCAGCCATGGTCTGCTCGAGTCGACCCAGGCGCGTGATCCTTCCAAAGAGCGTAGGGTCGAGTGTGTCGAGCGAGATGTTAACGCGGTTAAGCCCGGCGTCTTTGAGCTGCGGCGCCAGCTTGGGCAGCAGAGCGCCATTGGTGGTAAGCGAGATGTCCTCGATCTGCGGAATCGCGCGGATGTCACGAATGAGCGGAATAATACGGCGGCTGACCAGCGGCTCGCCACCCGTCAGGCGTACGCGGCGAATGCCCTCCCCCGCCACCATGCGCACAAAGCGGGCGATTTCCTCGGCGCTGAGTAGCTCGTCGTGCGCGCGGGGCGCCACGCCATCGGCCGGCATGCAGTAAATGCAGCGGAAATTGCACTTGTCGGTAACGGCAATGCGCAGGTAGTTGATATCGCGGCCAAAGCCGTCATGTTGCACGTGCCCGTCCACGCAGCCCTCCCCTCACGCGGCGTTTTATTCTTCGGAAAACATAATACCCCACGAGAGAATCATGCCGACACCCGTACGACAGGACAGGTCGCTTTGAGCAAGACCGGCTTCCCAAGCCCATCCTTAGCACAGACCATCACAACATTCGATGCTTTTCCCGTTATTGGCAAAAAACGTCGAATGTTGTGATTGTTAGCCTGCCCACGGCACCCCGCGGAAGGACCAAAGCGCCCCTAAAGGCCGCCGTCCCAGTGCCGAATCACGAATTCTCGCAGATCGTTCTGCCGTTTCTGGAACGCTTCACTTCGGTCGCACTTGAGACCCATAGCGAGCGCGATGGCATTCATCGCCCGATGCAATTGCAGCTGGTGGGCAAACTGAGTCCCGGTGAGGACGATCATCCTAAAGCCCAGCGCGCTCAGCACGGTCATACGCTCCGCATCCGACGCGCTGCGCTGTTTATCAAGATGGTCAGAGCCGTTGTATTCAATCCCCGTACCGCTCGCAGGCGCATATACGTCGATCTCGAAATACCCGGCCTTTGCGAGATACTTGAACTCGTTGGGAACATCGACCCGATGGTTGAGCTCGATTTTGGCGTATCCCAGCCCGCCCTGGGAACGTTTTGCTACGACCATGATTGCGGTGGCCGTCTCCATGGGCGACCGCGCGCCATCGTGCACGCGCTTGAGCACGGCGGCCGCGCGTATGGCCCCCTGACGAGATCGGTTCTCATTGCAATGGGCAATCAAGTCGGCAACGGTATACCTCTGCCCCATCTCGATATAATCGCCTGTCGACAGATGATTCAAATGGTATCGGGCGCAGATTTCGTAGCCATATTCCAGCTGCTCGGGCTCACTCATCCACGAACCCGCTTGGACAAAGCACATGGCCTCATCAACCACCAGAAGGCCCTCTGCCACCTCGATAAGATGGCATGGAGGTACCGGCGACCCAAACACGTGGCATCTAAATCCAGCCGGCGTCGAGCGCTCAAAATCGAAGTTGACGAGCGTGTCGATATGATCGAGCTCTTCTCGTGGAATACCAAGCGAAACCAGATAGTCGGTAACGATCCCAACTGCCGTTGAAGCCCTCAGCCCCTTGGCATCGAGTCCCAATTTGGGCAGGTCCGCAGTCGGCTCTGCCTCGTTAGCAAGCGAGTCCTCATCGTATAGGCTGCTTGCTCGCGAGAGCGGCTCGGACGGACGCGCCACGTTGTGGTACAGCCAGGCAGTCTTATGGGACAGGACGATCGGCAGGTCCATGAGCCCTCCAATGGAGTCGGATAACCAACCTTATTCCCCTGCCCACGGGTCCGCACACCTTCGTGCGCAAGAAAGCGATTCCACCCGATCGAGTGGCAGAAAAACCATCACAACATTCGATGCTTTTCCCGTTTTTGGCAAAAAACGTCGAATGTTGTGATGGTTTGAAGCGAGGTGAAGAGCACGAAGGGGCCAAAGCATCGTGCTCGAACGGGTTAATCCAACTCTTTTAAGCCATGCGCCAGTTGCCAGTACTCGCCGTGCTGGGCGAGCAGCTCTTCGTGCGTGCCGCGCTCGATGATGCGGCCGTGTTCGAGGACCATGATGGCGTCGGCGTCGCGGACGGTGGACAGACGGTGCGCGATCATAAACGTGGTGCGCCCGCGCATGATGCGATCCATACCGCGCTCGATGAGCTTTTCGGTACGCGTGTCGATGCTCGAAGTGGCCTCGTCCAGGATGAGCACCGGCGGGTCGGCGACGGCCACGCGCGCGATGGCGAGCAGCTGGCGCTGGCCCTGCGACAGGTTGGCGCCGTCGGCCGTGACCGGCGTGTCGTACCCTCTAGGCAGGCGGCGGATAAACGAATCCGCGCAGGCGGCCTCGGCGGCGGCGCGCACTTCCTCGTCGGTCGCGTCGAGCTTGCCAAAGCGGATGTTCTGCGCAATGGTGCCGCTAAACAGGTGCGTGTCCTGCAGCACAATGCCGAGCGATCCGCGCAGGCTGGCCTTAGCAATGTGCTTGACGTCGATGCCGTCGTACGTGATCTCGCCGTCATCGACCTCGTAGAAGCGGTTGATGAGGTTGTTGATGGTCGTCTTTCCGGCGCCTGTCGAGCCCACAAACGCGATCTTTTGCCCCGGCTTGGCAAACAGGTTGAGATCCGTGAGCACACGGGTGCCCGGTACGTAGGAAAAGTCCACGGCATGGAAGCGCACGTCGCCGGCAAGCGGAACCAAGCCGCACGTGAGCTCGGTACCGTCGGCGGCCAACGCGCGGCCCGACTCATCAACGGCAGCCACGTCATGCAAGTGCCCGTACGCGCCCACGCCCTGACCCTCGGGGATCTTCCACGCCCACGCAGCGTCGCCCGTCTGCACCAGCTCCACGCGGCCCTCGTCCACCTCGGGCTTAAGGTCCATAGCCACAAACAGGCGCTCGGCACCGGCCAACGCGTTGAGCAAGAAGTTGCCAAGCTGCGTAAACTGGTTGATGGGCATGGCCGCCTGGCGCACAAAGACCAGGTAGCTCGCGAGCGCGCCCACGTCGGCGAGCCCCTTGATGCAGAGCATGCCGCCCGCCACGGCGACGATGGCATAATTGACGTAGCCAATCACGACGGTCATGGGCACCATGGAGTTGGCATAGCTCACGGCGGCGGTGCCGGTGCGGCGAAGCTCGTCGTTGCGGCAGGTGAAGCCGGCGACATTCGCTGCCTCGCGGTTAAAGACCTTGATGACCTTTTGGCCCGAGACCATCTCCTCGACGTATCCGTCCAAGTCGCCAAGCGATGCCTGCTGGGCGGCAAAAAAGCGCTTGGAGCGGGCACCCGAGTAGCGCGCGTACAGCACAATGGCAACATCGCACGCGAGCGTGATAATCGTGAGCTGCCAGTTAAGAATGATGAGCATGGCTGTGGTGCCGATCACCTGAATGGTCGCCTGAATCACGTTGGCAAAGCTGTTGTTGAGTGCCTCGGAGACCGTGTCGACGTCGTTGGTGAAAAAGCTCATGATGTCGCCCGAGCGCGTACTGTCAAAGTAACTGAGCGGCAGCGTCTGGATGTGCGCGAACAAGTCGCGGCGAATATCAGACACCACGCGCTGGGCCGCGCGCACCATAATCTGCGAGTAACCCAAGGCCGAGAGCACGCCCGCGGCGTAGATGACGGCCGTAAAGAGAACCTGCTTGGTAAGCAGCTCCTCCCCACCCGCGGCCAGGCCGTTGACGATGGGGCGCACCATATAGGTGCCGGCAAGACTCGCGATGGCGGCGACAGAGGCGAGCACGCCCACCGCGAGCAACGAGAACTTGGCATGCCCCATGTAGGAGAGCAAGCGGCGCACAGTGCGCTTGAGGTCGGCCGGGCGTGCTTGGGCTGCGGTCTTAGGCATGACGCTCACCCCCTTCCAAGGGCGATCCGCATGCGACGGAGGAAAACGGATCATTCGCGCAACCATCGTCGCTGCCGTCGCCGGCGTCCGCGTTCCTCGCAAACTCCATCTGCGAGGCATAAATCTCCTGGTATATGTTGTCGCCCGCTAGCAGTTCCTCGTGCGTGCCCACGCCGTGGACACGACCGTCGTCCAATACCACAATGCGATCGGCATCCATGACACTCGCGATGCGCTGGGCGATGATGAGCACGGTCGTATCGGAAATCCGGGCGATGTGCTCGCGAATCTTAGCGTCGGTCGCCATATCGACCGCGCTGGTGGAGTCATCAAAAATGAGCACGCGCGGATGCTTGAGCAGCGTGCGCGCGATGCACAGGCGTTGCTTCTGGCCACCCGAGACACCGGCGCCGCCTTGGCCCAACTCGCCGTCCAGCCCGCCGATGCGATCAAGGAACTCGTCCACGCACGCCGCGCGGCAAGCCGCGAGGAGCTCATCGTCCGACGCCTGCGGATTGCCCCACTGCAGGTTCTCGCGCACGGTACCCGTAAACAGCACATTCTTTTGCAGCACAATGCCCACAGCGTCGCGCAAGGCGGCGAGGTCGTAGTCGCGCACGTCGTGTCCGCCCACAAGCACGGCGCCTTCGGTAGCGTCGTACAGGCGCGCAATCAGCTGCACAAGTGAGCTCTTGCCCGAGCCCGTGCCGCCGAGGATGCCCACCGTCGAGCCGCTCTCGATGCGAAGGTCGATATGCTCGAGCACATCCTCGGCTGCATCCGCGCGGTATTTAAAGGAAACGTCGCGAAACTCGATACTGCCGTCCGCTGGCGCCGCAATCGCGAGGTCTCCCGCGGGGTTGGCGATAAAGGGCTCCTCATCGAGCACCTCGGCGATACGGCCCACACTCGTAAGAGCGCGCGTGAGCAGCAAAAACACGTTGGAAATCATCATGAGCGAATTCATGATCAGCAGCACGTAGCTCATAAAGCCCGTGAGCGAGCCCACGCCCAGCTTGCCGGCGAGAATCATGCGGCCGCCAATCCACAGGATGGAGAGCGCAGCCACGTACATCGACAGCTGAAACACCGGCAGGTTGAGCACCGCGCTGCCAAAGGTCTTTGTCGCAGTGCGCGCGAGCTCGGTATTGACGGTGTCGAACTTGGCCTCCTCGTGCTCGGTACGAACGTAGGCCTTGACGGCACGCACGGCGGTGAGGTCTTCCTGTACCACGCCGTTGAGGTGGTCCATCGAGGTCTGGAGTTGGCGGTAGAGCGGGCTCACGCGATAGGTGATGACGCCCAGCACGATTGCCAGCACGGGCAAGATGATCGCAAAGACGGTGGCGAGCGGGCGCGACAGCATCAGCGCGTAGATAAGGCCGACGATAAGCGTAACCGGGCCGCGCACCATAGGGCGAAAGCCGTTGCCCACAGCATTTTGGATAACGGTGATGTCCATGGTCATGCGGGTGACGAGCGAGCTGGCGTCGTAGTTGTCCAGGTTACCAAAAGCGAGCGTCTGAATCTTTTTGTACTCGGCCTCGCGCAGGTTAGCGCCTAGGCCCGAGGCAACGCGGGCGGACGTGCGGGCATAACCCAAGCCCAGTACCAGCGAAAGCGCAGCGCACACCAACATGTACGCGCCCTGCAGCAGCATGTAGTTGATATCACCCGCAGGCACGCCCACATCGATGATGTTGGCCATGATGACCGGGATAAACAGTTCGAGCACCGTCTCGACCGACACAAAGAACACGCCGAGGATGGCATCGCGACGGTATGCCCCTAGATAGGAAAACAGTATTTTGAGATTGCGCACGCAGGTTCAACCCCCATCAAACGTTGTTCGCAAACGCACGTATTATTGCGCGCCGAATAATGGTGTCAAGTATTCCGAAATCGTTTTCTGCAAGGTTAGCGCCGGCGGCGAGTTCTCGTGATGTGTGTCCATATTCACTCGGAATAATGGTGCGCGAGACTTTTTCGCTTCGGCGTCAACACAAACCTTGACCCTACAATCGTTGTAGGGTTTTCACTACACTGGTACGTAAACGAACCCAGCCAGAAAGCCCCGCCCATGGAACACGACCTCACACGCGGCAATGTCCTCAAGACCATCGCGGTCTTTGCCCTGCCCTATATGCTCTCGTACTTTTTGCAGATGCTCTACGGCATGGCCGACCTGTACATGATGGGGCAATTCAGCGGTGCCGCCGGCATCACCGCCGTGGGCAATGGCGCGCAGACGCTCTATATCATTACCGTGACGCTCGTGGGCCTGGCCATGGGAACGACGGTTATCGTCGGCCACGCCGTGGGCTCGCGCCGTTTCGACCGCGCCGAGACCGCCATCGGCAACACCATTACGCTGTTTATGGGCGTCTCGGTGGTACTGGCCGCTGTCCTGCTCGCACTGTGCCCGCAGATCGTGGCACTCATTGGCACGCCGGCCGAGGCAGTCGAAGGCACCGCCGCCTACCTGCGCATCTGCTTTGTCGGCATTCCGTTTATCGCCGCATACAACATCCTCTCGGCCATTTTTCGCGGCCTGGGCGATTCGCGCTCGCCCATGTACGTGATTGGCGTGGCGTGCATCATCAACATCGCGCTCGATTTTCTGTTTATCGGCCACATGGGGCTCGGCCCCGTGGGCGCGGCGCTCGGCACGGTAACCGCGCAGACGGCCAGCGTTGCCCTCGCGCTCGTGTGGCTCAAGAGCCGCCGCACGAACATCCACGTTAAGCGCAGCGACCTGCGCCCCCAGCCCGAGGTGCTCGGCAGCATTCTTAAGATCGGCGTGCCCGTGGCCGTGCAGGACGGCTGCATCCAGGTGGCGTTTATGTTTATCACCGTCATCGCCAACCACCGAGGGCTCGTCGACGCCGCCGCCGTGGGCCTGGTCGAGAAGATGATCAGCTTTTTGTTCATTGTGCCGAGTTCCATGGGCGCCACCGTCAGCGCGCTCACGGCGCAGAATGCCGGCGCGGGCAAGGGCGACCGCGCGCGTCAGGTGCTCAAGGACGCCATGACGATCTCGGTGGTGTACGGTTGCCTGATCACGGTGCTGATGTGGCTGGTGGCGCCGGCGTTTATTGGCTTTTTTGCCAAGGACCCCGCGGTGGTCGCGGCCGGTACCGGCTATATGCACAGTTATATTTTCGATGCAATCTTTGCCGGCATCCACATTTGCTTTAGCGGCTTTTTCGCTGCATACGGCAAGAGCTACATCGGCTTTGCGCACAACGTGCTGGCCGTGGCGCTCATTCGCGTGCCGGGCGCGTGGCTGCTGTCGAACGCCTATTCCGACACGCTGTTTCCCATGGGCATCGCCTCGCCGTGCGGATCAATTCTATCGGCGGTCATCTGTGTTGTCGCGTTTACCATGCTCAACCGGCGCGGGGCTTTTGACAAGTTGGCGGCGTAGCGGGGCAACGCGAAATCGCCCTCATCGACGACATCATCAGCGACGACCCCACAACCTACGTGACGCAAATCACGGTGCCGGTTGCCCCAGCAAAGTAAGAACCGCCCGGAAGGCATCGTGCTTCCGGGCGGTTCTTACTAATCATCATCCAGCAACTCGAATCGATTCCTAGATATCACCAATGCAGCATAATCTTGGCTTTGGTGAAAAACATGGGCAACCACAACGTCCTCGTTATCGTAGTAATAAAGCATTACATAAGAATTAACGAGGCAAGCATGGTAACCAAGCACTGCAAGCTCGGGCAACTTCGATAAGCCGTAGTCAACTACACCACTTTGAAGAAGCTGGAGCTGACTACGGTATTTATCAAGAAAGCGCCGGGCAGTAAAAATACCATGCCCCAATAGATAATCAACGATATCGTCAACTTCTTGTCCAGCTGAAGGCAAAATCTTGACGTTATAAGCCATATTTTGCCTCAAGGTCATCGAGGGCCTCAAAGGCATCACGCGCCGTGCCGGCAGCACGCTCCCGCTCGGCCACAGCTATACGAGCCATCAGGCGAGCCTTAGCCTGTTCCTGAACCATGAGGTCGTAGTCCTCGGATCGAAGTACAACAAATTTGCTATAGCCGTTTTTTGTAACAGTCACTGGACCAGGAGTAGTTTCAACGAGCTCCGAGAATTTCGCGGTGTCCCGCATATCTTTAATTGGAACGCAAACGGGCATGTTCAACTCCAATCATAATTATGTACATAATTATGAAGTGTAGCTCAACTAACGAGCGTCGGCTACAGAAGATCTACCACACTGGAGACAGTCCTCGATATGGCGGTTTTACTCCTCCGGAATCGGAAACGCACGGATGAACTCTGCAGGCGAGAAGGTCTTGATGGTCGAGCGCACAAAAGCGGCGCGGTCACGCGTGATAATAAAGTCCACGCCGGCACGCTCGGCCATCGCACGGATACAGCCGTCCTCAAAGTCCGGCTCATCGGAATAGGCGGAGGCAAAACAAGCCTCTTGGTCGAGAGACTCTACCGAGTAGCTCTTAAGGCAGTCGCGCACTACCTCGCGCCCGCGCGCCTCGCCGGCCTGTTTGGTGAGAATGTAATACGCGTCCTTGAGAGAGCAGGCCGAAACAACGCCTTCGATAAGCCCCACGTCGACGAGCCCCTTGATCGTTTGCGCCGCTGCGTGCTCCGGCCGGCCCGGAAGCACGCAATCGAGCAGAAAATTGGTATCGAGAAATGCTCTCATAGGTAGCGCTCCCTCGCGACGCGCTTTTCATCTTCAACCGTCATCGTATCGAGCGGCGTTCCCTTTGGCATTTTGGCTACGATATCGAGATACTCCTGGTAGTCCTCATCCTCCGCGAGCATCTCGCGAATCTCCTTCCAGGTGATCTTGGGATGCCACATCGTACCCACGTCGCGCTTGGGCTTGCCCGTGCCGCACGTCGGTTTTGCGCCCCCACGCTCCTGGGCAGCGTCATATTCCACCGTAACTGGACCTTCATAGTCGAGCGGCACGATCTTGAACAACGGCTTGCTCCGCTTGAAGACCACAACCTCCTCGCCCTCATTGGCAACCTTTTCGGCCACCTGCGTAAGGTTTTGGCGCAGTTCCGAAAACGCGACGGTAACCATAACTGCTCCTCTCAACATATATCTTCACTGCTAAGTATACACGTTAATATTAATGTTAAAGTGTATAAAACTCATCACAATGGGGCAGCCCGTTGTGGGACCTCACTGCGGGGCCCCTTTGCTTTGCATGAATCTTCTATCGCTCCGGAACGACACCGCTCCGCAGGGTCACCCTCAGCAACCTACATGACGCAGATCATGCTGCCCGCCACCACGCCCAAATAAAAACCTCCCGGAAAGTATCAGCCTTTCCGGGAGGTTTTCTAATTTGATTATCGATGTCCTAAGCCTGGGGCACCTGACCAGTAGCCAAAATCTGCTCGAGTGCGTCCTCGTCCAGCACGGGTACGCCCAGCTGCTCGGCCTTGGTAAGCTTGGAACCCGCTTTGGGACCGGCGACCAGATAGCTCGTCTTCTTCGACACACTGCCCGAAACCTTGGCGCCGAGTACCTTGAGCGCCGCACCTGCCTCGTCGCGCGTGCGGTTGACGAGCGTGCCGGTGAGCACGAAGGTCAGACCCGCGAGTGGCTGTGCGTCGGCGAGCTCGCCTGCCACGCCAGCGTCGGCTGCGGCTTGCGCGTGCGCGGCGCTCAAATCGACCTCGAGCGACAGGCCCGCCTGGCGCAGGCGCTCCAGCACGGCAAGGTTCTCGGGCACGGCCAGGAACTGCTTGACGCTCGCCGCAATCTTGGGACCGATGCCCTCGCACTCGGCGATATCCTCTTCGCTCGCCAAGATGAGCTTGTCGATCGATAGGAATCGCTCGGCGATGACCTCGCCCACGCTCTTGCCCACATGACGGATGCCCAGGGCAAACAGCACACGCCCGAGTGGCTGGCTCTTGGACTTGTTGAGCTCGGCGATGATTTTCTCGGCCGTCTTAAGGCCTACCGGAATGGGATCGCCCTTCTTAACGCCCTTTTTGCTGTTGGAGCTGGCGTACACGCGCCCCGTGTCCAGGCCGGCGATGTCGTCGACTGTGAGCTGGTAGAAGTCCGCGACATCGTGGATAAGGCCGGCGGCGATCATCTTGTCGACGATCTCGTCGCCTAGGCCGTCGACGTCCATGCAGCCGCGACTCACCCAGTGGAGCAGGCGCTCCTTGAGCTGTGCGGGGCAATCGATGGACACGCAGCGGTAGGCCACCTCGCCATCCTCGTGGACCACGGGGCTGCCGCACACGGGGCAGACCTCGGGCATGTGCCAGTCGACCGAATCGGCCGGGCGCTTGTCGAGCACCGGGCCCACAACCTCGGGGATTACGTCGCCCGCCTTGTGCACGATGATAGTGTCGCCCTCGCGCACGTTTTTGCGGCGGATCTCGTCGATGTTGTGCAGCGTGGCGCGCGCGATGGTGGAGCCGGCGACCGTCACCGGGTCGAACTCGGCGACCGGTGTGAGCACACCGGTGCGGCCCACCTGGATGCGAATTTCGCGCAGGACGGTCTGCTTTTCCTCGGGCGGAAACTTAAAGGCAATGGCCCAGCGCGGCGCGCGGGCGGTAAAGCCCAGGTCGAGCTGCTGCTGGAAGCTGTCGACCTTTACGACCACGCCGTCGATGTCGTAGTCCAAGTCGCCGCGGTGCTCGAGGGCCTGGGCGCAGAACTCGTGGACCTCGGCCGGCGTGGCGCAGCGTGCCACGTTGGGGTTGACGCTAAAGCCGGCGCTACGCAGCCAATCGAGAAACTCACGCTGGCTGTGGACGTGCAACGGGTCGGTATCGGCGATGGCATAGATAAAGGTGGCCAGGTCGCGGCGCGCCGTGACCTTGGGGTCCTTTTGGCGCAGGCTGCCGGCGGCGGCGTTGCGCGGGTTGGCGAAGGGGTCGCGGCCCTCGGCATCGGCCTCTTCATTCAGACGCACAAAGCTGCCCTTGGGCATATAGACCTCGCCGCGTACCTCAATGGTGCGCTCGCGGTCGGCGCCCATGTGGGCGAGCGCCGGCTCGGACAGGTGCATGGGCACATCCTTGATAGTACGGACGTTGAGCGACACGTCCTCGCCCGTGGTGCCATCGCCACGTGTGGCTGCGCGTACGAAGGTGCCGTTTTGGTAAGTAAGGGCCACGCCCAGACCGTCGATCTTAAGCTCGCAGGTATAGGTGACGCTACCGGCACCGAGGGCATCCTCAGTGCGCTGGAGCCACGCGTCGAGTTCGTCCAGGTCCATGGCATCGTCCATGGAATACATGCGCGCCATATGCGTGACCGGCGTAAACTGCTCGCTCACGTAGCCGCCCACGCGCTGGGTATAGCTATCGGGCGTCACCAGGTCGGGGTAGGTGGCCTCGATTTCCTGCAGTTCAACGAGCATTTTGTCGAAGGCGGCGTCCGTGATCTCGGGCGCATCGAGCATGTAGTAGCGATAGGCGTGGTAGTCGAGCTCGTGGCGCAGTTCGGCCGCGCGCGCTGCCGCCTGGGCACGGGCATCGGTCGGTGCGGTGGCTTCCGCGGTCGCGGGCGTTTCGGTATCGATGTCCACGCCGTCACCAAACAGGCTCGATTGCTCCATAGCGGCACTCCTTCGCTCGATTTCAAACGGATACAAGAGTACCACCGGTCGCAACGGGGTCGAATAGCGGTCTCAAACCGCACCGAATCGGCAGCCGCCAGACTGGGGTGGACAGTTAGTTCAGATACGTATAAATCCTAGAGCTGGATTAGGCACGAACACCCCTGTTTCAACTAATTTGGGCTCCCTGAGACCATGTAAACGTCCCGCTCGCCCTCCCAAACACCCATTCAAACCCCATCCCAATCAAAAATTGCTCAAAACGCATCCCAAGCTGCCCCAGATTTATACGTATCTGAACTAACTGTCCAGACCATTACGAACCAGGCCTCTTGCCAGCCACAAGTGATCCGTTTTCCTCCGTCCCCAACGGATCAATAAGAAAAGAGGGGCTGTCCCGCGCTGGCGGGACAGCCCCTCTGGCTTCGGCATGTGCGAAATGGCTCGTTAGTAACCCTGGCCGTAGCCCTGACCCTGGCCCTGCTGGCCCAGCAGCTCCTCCAGGTACTGGCGCAGCTGCTCGTCGGTAATACCGCCGTTGCCGGTGTCGGTCGAACTGTCGTCCTGCTGCTGGTTCTGCAGCTCCTCATCGGAGCCCAGCTCGACGGTGACCTTCTTCTCTTCCTTGCCGCGCATGAGCGTGATCTCGACCTTCTCGCCCACCTCGTGGCTGCGCAGCGCGATAATCAGGCCATCGGCGCTCGTAATCTCGTCGTCGCCCAACTTGGTGATGACGTCGCCCTCCTGAATGCCGGCCTTGGCGGCAGGACCGTCCTCAACGACGCTCGCCACATACGCGCCGCTATCGGTGCTCAGCTTGTTGGTGCGGGCGTTGAGCGCGTTGACGCTCGAAAGCGTAGCGCCCATGTACGGATGCACCGGCGTCTTGCCGCCGATGATCTGGTCGGCAATGTTCTTGGCGTAGTTAACGGGAATAGCAAAGCCCACGCCCGAGCTGGAGCCCGAGTAGCTCTCGATGAGCGAGTTGATGCCCACCAGCTCACCGTTGTCGTTGACGAGCGCGCCGCCGGAGTTGCCCGGGTTGATGGCGGCATCGGTCTGAATCATGTTGGCATAGATGGTGTTACCGCTGGTAGAGCTCATGGCCGTGGAGCGGTAGAGCGCCGAGACGATACCGGTGGAGACAGACTGCTCGTTGCCGAACGGCGACCCGATCGCCATGACCCACTCGCCCACGTTGAGCTTGGAGGAATCACCGATCTCGATCGGCGTGAGCTTGGAGGCGTCGGCGTCCTTGAGCTTGATGACGGCCAGGTCGCTCGAGGCGTCGTTGCCCACGAACTCGGCCTCGTAGGTGGTGCCGTCGTCCATGGTAACCACGTACTGGTCATAGCCATCGACCACGTGGTTGTTGGTGAGGATGTGGCCCTCGGTATCGAGCACCACGCCCGAACCGACGCTGCCCGAGCTGTCCGACTCGTCGGCAGACTGCGAAAGCGAGCCATTCTGGCTACCGCTCGAAGTGGCGGTAATGGAAACGACGGAGGGCAGGGCCTTGGCAGAAACGGCCTCGGCCAACGTGGTGTCCTCGGAATCAATCGTAATCTTTTGCGTCGATGAGCCCGAAGCGCCCGCCGTCACGGCGTTCTTGCCGCCGCCAATGTTGAGCGTGCCGCTCATGATAAGCGCGATGACCAGCAGGGCACCGCAGGCGCAGCCGGCGAGCGCCGTAATAAAGATCGGCAGCTTTTTGGTCTTGGTCTTGACCACCGTGTGCTTGTTCACGACCTGTTGGCCGCCCAGCGGCTTGCCGGTCTGCGTGTCGAAGGCCTGCACGTAGGGAATGTTGCCATCGGCAGGCGTCGACTCCACCTGCACGCGCGGCTGCTGCTGAGTCTCGCCGGCGTGGTCCGCATCCTGGGGGCGCTGGGAATCGTTCTCGCTCATAGCTGCGATCCTTTCGTCAAATAACCAAAGGCCCGCCAAACATGTGGCGGGCCATCATTGTTCACGTTGAGTTGTACCCCAATATGCGGGCACAAGTGTATGAGAACGCAATCTTTTAGGAAGGCTTAAGTTCTGCTGCAGATTCGAGAGGAACCCGCACCCGCGTCAAAACCACCACAAAGGTGCCTGTCCCCTTTGTGGTGGAAAGCTAGTCCTTAAACAGATAGCCCACGCCGCGGACGGTGGTGATATGTGCCGCAATCTGCGGGCCCACCTTGGAGCGGATGCGTCGGATGTGCACGTCGACGGTGCGCGTGCCGCCGCAGTACTCAAAGCCCCACACGCGGTGCAGCAGCACTTCGCGGCTGTAGGCGCGGTTGGGATGCGTCGCCAAAAAGCTCAGCAGCGAGTACTCCATCAGCGTCAGGTCGATAGGCTCGTTATCGAGCGTTACCTGGTAGGTAGCCAGGTTAATCTCGAGGTTATCGATGTTGAGTACATCGTCGGCGGTGACGGTCTCCTCCTCGCCCATCAGGCGCTGCGCGCGAGCCTTGAGCTCGTTGGGTGTCGCCGTGGGGCATACAAAGTCGGCATGCGCGTGATTGGGCAGGCGCAAGGTACCGAGCGCCTCGTCGTCGACGATCACCAGCATGGGGACGCCGCCGCGGTCGTCAAGCCACTTGGCAATCTGATCGATGCGGTCGCTGCGGATTCCATCGGAATCGAGGATCAGCAGGTCAAAGTCGTGCGCCGCAGTCGGCGAATCGGGGGTGGCCAGGCTCACCTCGACACCCAGGGTGGTCGTCAAGCTGCGGGCAAACTCGTGGAAGCGCGTCGTGCGCGCCATGAACAGGGCACTCTTTTCGGACATATCGGCCTCCAAAAAAATGAGCTCAATCGTACTGAAACAAGCCAGCGCGATTAGGAGTTCGCCAGGTAGTGCTTAATCTCCCACTCGGTGATCGTAGACTCGAACTTATGCCACTCGTCGCGCTTCTTTTTGAGGAAGAAGCTGTGGATGTGCTCGCCGAGGGCATCCTTCATAAACTGCGAGTCCTCAAACACGTCGAGCGCCTCTTTGAGCGAGCGCGGCAGCGGCGTGTAGCCGGCCTCGAGCATCTGACGGTCGGTAAGCTTGAGCGTCTCGGCCGTTGCCTCGGGCGGGAGTTCCAGCTTGCGCTCGATGCCGTCCAGACCAGCCGCCAGCGTGACGGCGTTGACCAGGTACGGGTTGGCCATGGGGTCGGGGCTACGAAGCTCGATGCGCGTGGACAGCTGCTTGCCGGGCTTGTAGACCGGAATGCGGACCATGCTCGCGCGGTTGCGCAGGCCCCACGTGGCGTACTGCGGCACGGAGTCGCCGCCCGTGGTGATGCGCTTGTACGAGTTGACCGTGGGGTTGGTGATGGCGCTAATCTCGCGGGCATGCGCCAGGATGCCGGCCATGTAGTGCTTGGCGACGTCGGAGAGATGGTACTTCTCGTCGTCCTCTCCCCAAAAGACGTTGTTGCCGTCGTGGTCGAACAGCGACTGATGCAAAAACATGGCGCTGCCGTCCTCGCCCGCCAACGGTTTGGGCATAAAGGAGGCGTGGCAACCGCTCTCGTAGGCCTGCTGCTTAATGATGAGTTTGGCCGTGGTGATGGCGTCGGACATGCTCAGGGCCTCGGCGTGGCGCAGGCTCATGCCGTGCTGTGAGCGACCGGCGGCATGGAAGGTGTACTCCACGGGCACGGACATCTTCTCGAGCGTGAGGACCGTGTTGCGGCGCAGGTCGCGGGCGGCATCGCTCACCGAAAGATCGAAGTAGCCCACGTTGTCGAGCGGCTCGGGGGTGTGCTCGTCGGGGAAGTAGTAATACTCCAGCTCGGCACCCACGTTGAGCAGATAGCCAGCTTTCTCGGCCTTGCGGAACATGCGGCGCAGGGCGTCGCGCGGGTCGCCGGCGAAGGGCTTGCGGTCGGGGGTGCACACGTCGCAGAACACGCGGGCGACGCCGTTGTGGCTCGGGCGCCACGGCAAAATCTGGAAGGTCGAAGCATCGGGAAACGCCAGCATGTCGGCTTCCTCGGGCGTGGCAAAGCCCTCGATGGCGGAGCCGTCAAAGCCAATACCCTCCTCAAAAGCGACCTCGAGGTCCTCGGGGCTAATGGCAAAGTTCTTGAGGCGGCCGAGAATGTCGACAAACCACAGACGTACAAAGCGGATGTCACGCTGCTCTACGGAGCGGAGTACGTAATCGATGTTCTGCTGGTTCATGTCGCTCCCCTTTCTTTCGGGCGGGTTTCGACTGGTCTATATCGCAGATACTATCGCAGAAAAATGTTTCCGCAGGGTTAAAGCGTATCAAGCGCTCAAAAAACGTGCGCGAACAGGCAGTCTGACTTACGCGCGATCATAAAGGATCACTCCTTCACGCTCGATTACCGCGGCAAGATCATCATCAAGATAGTCACTCGAGACGAGGTCAACCTGCTTCCCGGTTTCTTTGCGCACCGCCTCGCCAAACGCCGATAACGCGAAAAGACCAAAGCCCCGCTCGCGATCGACTTCGAGACGCAAGTCAATATCACTATCGGCATGCGCCTCGCCACGGGCATACGAACCAAATAGAATCACGGTTTTGATGGCGGGAATCGTGCTGGCCGCTTCGCGGACGGCGGACTCAATCCGAGCGATATCCAAAATGTCTGCGGCGACGTTTTCGCTCGCAGAGTTTTTACCAAGTGAAGGAACAAACGGCAGCGAGCGCTCGCGCAGCATCTGCCTCATAAACATATTGACTGCAACAGACGAAGTCATGCCAAGTTCTTCGCACAGCTCGGCAAATGAGTCCTTAATTGACGAGTCCACTCGCACACTCAACACAGACGCAGACATGGATACCTCCTGTATGACATTGTCTATATATTATCACACAGACTAGCGCGATGTTGATGCACGGTGTTCGATGTGACCGGTGACCTCGATGCGCTTGGGGGCGAGCTTTGCGGCCTCGCCCACGGTGGTGGTAACAACGTCGATGCGCTCGGACAGGCGCTCGACCACGCGCTCGGCAATGGTAAGGGTGTCTTGCGCGGCCGTGGTCACGCCGCCAAAGAGCACGCGGTTCCAGGGGCAATCGTCAAACGTCGCGATTTTGAGACCCGCCGGCAACGAGGGCCCCAGCTGCGTCAGCGCCTCGGTCAGACGCAGAAAGACCAGGCCGTCGACGGCAATGAGGCCGAGCTTTTTGCCTACATAGTTGCGGATAGTCTCGTCCAAGCGGCCAACGCCCGTGGCGCCGCCATCGGCTAGGGTGACAACCTCGCCCGCAAGGCCGCGGTGCGAAAGCTCGTCGGTAAAGGCCTCGGCGCGCTCGCGACGGACGGGGCTGTCGTCGCTTGCCTCGGTGAGCAGGCACAGACGCTCGCTGCCAGCGGCGGTCAAGGCGTCTACCAAGCCGGCGACCAGCTCACGGTTGTTAGATGTCACCAGATCGACGCCGCCGTCGGCAGCATCGCGGTCGAGCAGCACAACGGGCAGGCGCCCCGCTGCCGCGGCGATTGCCTCGTCGTTGCCTCCACAGGTGTTGACGACCAGGCCGTCCGCGCCGGCATCGATAAGTCTGGTGAGCGACTCTGCTTCCTTAGCGGGATCGTTGCCGCTAATGGCCGTCATAAGCGAGCAGCCGCGCGCGGCGGCACTGGCGGAAAGTCCTTCGAGCATGGCGCTCGAGAATGGGTTGGCGATGTCGGCCAAGATCACGCCGATGAGATTGGTGCGCGAGCTGCGCAGATTGCGCGCAGCGGCACGCGGGCGATAGCCGGTGCGCTCGATGACCTCGGCAATGCGGGCACGGGTCTCCTCGGTCATTTGCCCGGGGCGGTTGTTGAGATAGCGCGAGACCGTGGCCGGACTCACGCCCGCCTCGGCGGCAATGTCCTTGATTCTCATCTGCGCCATAGCGCACCCCGTTTCCCATTTGTCGGCAGTCTGAGCCATTTTAGGCATGTTTTAAAAATCTCGGTTGCAAAACGCTGCAGGTGAGCAGCATCGTTTTTACGCCTCGAGCAGATGCGATGATGGGCTAGATAGCCGAGTCTTTAGACAGCTCAAAATAGTCAGGATGTAAGGCAATAACCGGGCCCTGCTCCTCGGGCATTAGGTGCAAGTGTGTCTCTGCCAGATAGCTCGCCGCATCGGTATCGCCCCTCTTAATAGCCTCGAGAATTCGGCGATGCTGCCGACGAATCGGCTCCCAATCCAGATCCTGCGACACCATACGCAACCAGTTGTATCGCTCAAAATGCGTATTGACGCTCTTCATCCAATCCCACAACATGTGACGGCCGGCAATCGCAAAACACGTCTCATGGAACAGGTTGTCCAGATCAAAAAAGCGACGCGTCTCGCTATGGCCAAGCGACTCTGACTCGACAAGAATCTGCTCAAGCCGATGCTTTTGCTCGGGCGAGGCGGCCGAGCAACATTTAATGAGCACGCTTCGCTCGAGTTTCTCGCGCAAGAAACAGGCGTTCTCGGCGCGTTCCATGCTGATCTTAGAGACATAGGTGCCGCTTTTGGGACGCGTTTCCACCAGCTCCTGCTCGCGCAGGCGCACAAAGGACTCGCGAATGGGCGTGCGCCCGATTCCCGTCTCCTTTTCCAGACCAATCGCCGAAAGACGCGTGCCGGGTTTGAGCTCGGCATAGATAATCTTGGACCGCAATGCGTTGTACGCCTGGTCTTGCAGGCTCTGATAATGCTGGTGTTGTTCCATAAAGCCCTCGGATAAGTCCTCGGTTAGTCGAATACCACCATGCAATACTATCGCATCGACACGCCCCAGCTCCCAATCAGTCTTTTTGGGACGGGGCTCTTTTAGCTACCCTGGCCCGCAGATCGGCCCCCTTGCCACAAAAGTGGCCCATCTACTACGTTAACACGGATAGCCTCGGCCATACCGAAAACCGTGAAAACAAAACCGACGCTCCTATAAGTTGTCAAGAGGCAGTTTGCGGGAGCGTTCTCTCCAATTCGCACAGGAGCTCGTAATACCTCCTCTCCAGTTTC
>JAHAGQ010000043.1 GCA_018373675.1 Collinsella sp.
ACTTGTTCGAATCGACATCAAGTTGTGCCGTTGCCATTCGCGCACCTTCCTCTTCATGAACCACTTACCCCAAACATTAACGTTCACGCGTTCGCGAACGCTAGTGTTCGGTACTTTATGTCTTCTGTGTTACCGCCGGCGAGCGCCGGTCGATACACGAAAGCCGAAGTGCGCTCATGCTATCAAAGCAAACGCACTTCGGCTTGTTGCGTCTCGAATTCGCGGGAATTCGACACTTTCTATAGGATATTTGGCTATTTCATAGCAAACGACTGTTTGGCCGCGTCACGTATATGCTCGACGGTCAGCCCGTACCTTTCCAAGCAGGCTTCAGCACTGCCCGAATGACCGAACACATCTTCGACTCCGACCTTGACCACCGGCACGCGCAGATCCGAGGCTTGTTCGCCTACTACCTCAGACACGGCAGCCCCAAGACCTCCTATCACGTTGTGTTCCTCGGCAGTAACGATTGCTCCGGTCTCTCGTGCAGCGGCAATCACGGCATCTCGGTCAATCGGCTTAATGGTGTGCATGTCAAGCACGCGTGCGCTGATGTCTTCATTCTCCAGCGTCTTAGCGGCCTCAAGCGCCTTTCCCACCATTAATCCGCAGGCGATGATGGTTACGTCCGAACCATCGCGCAGTGTCGCCGCCTTACCAAGTTCGAATCGGTAACCGGGTATATCTCGTGTAACGGTAGGTACCGGAGAGCGACCCAAACGCAGGTAGCATGGTCCCTCATATGTCGCCATCGCGAAAGTGGCATGTCGAGCCTCTTCAGCATCGGCCGGCACAATCACGGTCATGCCGGGAATCGTACGCATCAGGGAGATGTCTTCGATGCACTGGTGCGTCGCGCCATCTTCACCAACCGAAAGTCCGGCATGGGTGCCGACCACTTTGACGTTTAAATGGGGGTAGCACACCGAGTTACGAACCTGATCATAGGCTCGACCGGCAGAGAACATCGCAAAAGAATTGACGAACACAGTCTTGCCAGTGGATGCCAAGCCGGCACCCACACCCACCATATTGGATTCGGCGATGCCACCATTGAAGAAACGCTCAGGGAACTGCTGTGCAAAATAGCAAGTCATCGTGCAGGTAGTCAAATCGGCGTCAACTACCACCACATCAGGATTGTTCTTTCCCAATTCACACAGTGCGTGCCCATAGGACACACGGGTAGATACTGGGTTCGTGTTTGGCTGGCTCATCAGTTTGCTCCCTTCGATACGGCGGTCTTGTATGCAACAGATTGCTTCAGACCTTCCAGATGGCTGATGCGCGCGTCAATCTGAGCAAAGGCAGAGGCGAATTCCTCGTCGTTCGGTGTGCCGCCGTGCCACTTGGGATTATTTTCCATAAAGTCCACACCGCGGCCCTTGACCGTGTTAGCAATGATTGCGGTGGGTACGGTGCGTACGCCAGCAGCTGCATCAATGGCCGCAGCAATCTCACCAACGTCATGACCATCAATTTCGATGGCATTCCAGCCAAAGGCGCGGAACTTGTCCACCGTCTTGGAGGGGCCACCGATACGGTCGGTGAAGCCATCAAGCTGGATGCGATTGTTATCCACAAAAGCCGTCAAGTTACTTACGCCGTAGTGTGCGGCCATTTGTACGGCTTCCCAAATCTGGCCTTCTTGAATTTCACCGTCGCCGCAGATAGCGTATACGCGGTAGTCGAGGCCATCGATACGGGCTGCGAGCGCCATGCCGAGTGCCGCGGATAATCCTTGGCCAAGGGAACCAGCGGACATATCTACACCGGGCACTTTCGTCATTTCAACATGACCCGACAAGTAGGAATCGATGTTGCGGAAGGTGGAGAGATCCTCAACTGGGAAGAAACCACGCATGGCCAGTATCGAGTACATGGCCGGAGTGCAATGTCCCTTAGACAGAACGCAACGGTCACGATTTGCATCATGCGGATTAGCGGGATCAACGCGCATTTTGTCGAAATACAGGACCGTAAGGATATCCATGACGGACAGCGAGCCGCCCAGATGGCCGGAACGTACTGCCTGAACCATGCCGAGGGCACTGCGGCGGCCCTTGGCCGCAACGAGTTCCAGCTCGATTCGTGTGTTGTAGTTCATTGTTGCTCTTTCATGAGAAGAAAATAAGGTGCGGAATCGGCCGTCTAGTTGGAAGGAAACCAGACGGCCGGTTACCTGTGGCATGTCTGGCATGCCGCTAATTGATCGGAGGCTAGAAGCCGGTACGCACATTGCCCTTGTTCTTGCGCATATCGAAGTACACGGCCACGATGATGATGACGCCCTTAATCACGTATTGCCAGAAGGAGTTAACGTGCATAAGGTTCAGGCCATTGGAAATCATGCCAATGATGAGCACACCGATGAACACACCAGAGGTGCGACCTACACCGCCATACATTGAGGTACCACCAATGACGGCAGCGGCGATAGCATCGGTTTCATAACCAACACCGGCAGTGGGCTGACCGGAGGACATGCGGGAGGCCAGCACGACACCGGCGAAGGAAGCAAGCAGACCGGAGACGGCCCAGACAAAGATCTTGACGCGGGTGACATTGATACCGGAGTACTTGGCTGCGGTCGGGTTGCCGCCAAGTGCGTAGATATGACGGCCGAGACGGGTCTTGTTCAGTAGCAGGTACAGCAGGAAGAACAGTACAAGCATGTAGATGACCGGCAACGGAATTGGGCCAAGGTAGCCATTGCCCAGCGTGGTAAAGGCCTCAGAACGCACGGTAACGGGCTTGCCACCGGCAGCCAGATACGCGGCACCACGGCAAATACTCTGCATGGCCAGGGTAACGACGAATGGATGAATGCCGGTGTAGGCGATGATCACGCCGTTGGCCAGACCGACAATCACACCAATTAGAGTGCCGGCAACCAGCGCCACTGGAAGTGGTAGACCGAACTGAGTCATGGATAATACGGCCACCACACCGGACAATGCCACCAAAGCGCCGCAGGTCAAATCAATGCCGGCCAGCATGATGGATAGCATCACGCCGATGGCGAGGATTGCGTTGGTGGATACCGAACGCATGAGATTAACAATGTTTGCCCAAGACAGGAAATTCTCGGCGAAGATGCTCAGGAACACCAGCAGCACAACGAAGCCGATGAGAATGCCCATATTCGCCTTGATGACCTTAGCGATTGATCCGATGACGGGAGCGTCCTCCAGCTTATCGAGGACTTTTGTTTGCGTTTTCATGTTTCTTTCCTTGTAAGTACCGTATTTGGGTCACTGTTTGCGCCAGGCTCATCAGCCGAGCGCGTGCTTGAGGATTGCATCCTGTTCGAATTCGTCGCGCTGCAAGATGGCGCTGATCTCACCACCTCGCATGACGGCCATGCGATCGGACATATTCATCACCTCATTGAGCTCAGAGGAAATCATGATCACGGCAACGCCGCTGGCGGCCAAGGAGTTGATAATCTTGTAGATTTCTGCCTTGGCACCCACGTCGATGCCACGGGTGGGCTCATCGAGAATGAGAATCTTGGGATCGGTAGCCAGCCATTTACCCAGCACAACCTTTTGCTGGTTGCCGCCAGAAAGATTACCGACCTTGGATTCCAGTGAAGGCACCTTGATGTTCAGGGTCTTGACCGCATTTTCAGCGATTTCTCGCTCTTTACGCCCATTGACGCGTAGCTTGGAGATAAATTCGGATAAGGATGCGATCGAGGAGTTGAACTTGATATCGCTGAACAGAAACAGACCTTCAGTTTTTCGGTCCTCGGGCACCAAGGCAAGGCCTTTATCCATCATCTGCAACGGGTTCGTCTTACCTTCAATCTTCTCGTCGAAGACTGTCACAGTGCCTTTGCCGCCGACACGGAAGCCCATAATGGATTCAAACAATTCCGAACGGCCAGAGCCGATCAGACCATAGAATCCCAGCACTTCGCCGCCGCGTACTTCAAAGCTGACCGGTTTGTACCAAGGAGCGCATGAGTAGTCGGATACAGACAATGCGACGGCACCGGGCTTGTTGTAAGTACGGTAATAGTAGTTCTCTACATCGCGGCCGACCATCATACGCACCAGCTGGTCCTCATCGGTTTCAGCGGTGACAACCGTGTCTATGTATGTGCCATCTCGCATAATCATGACGTTATCGGTCAAATCGAAAATCTCACTCATCTTGTGGGAAATGTAAATGATGCCCATGCCGCGCGCTTTAAGTTTGCGTACCACGCGGAACAAGTCATCTACTTCTTTCTCCGAAAGCGACGAAGTTGGCTCGTCAAGCACGATGACCTTGGAGTTCAGGGATAGCGCCTTCGCTATCTCAATCATTTGCTGTTGACCCATGCTTAGCGAGTTGACAAGCGTGTTCGGGTTGATGTCAAGACCGACCATTTCCAGATACTGGCGTGACTGTTCGACCATCTCGCGCTGTGAGACCAAACCAGCCCCGTTCTTGAGCTCACGGCCGATGAACACGTTCTCCGCCACGGTCAGGAATGGCTCTAGTGCCAATTCCTGATGGACGAAGGCCACGCCCTTAGCCTGCGCGTCGAGTACGCCACTCAGCTGTACATCCTCACCATCGATGCGAATGCTACCGCTGTCAGGCTTGAAAATGCCGCCAAGCACGTTCATCAACGTGGACTTTCCGGCGCCGTTCTCACCCAGCAGGCCTAGTACCTCACCCGAATGCAGAGTGAGATGCACATCCGTCAGCGCCTTGACGCCGGGGAAGGTTTTAACGATGTCCGTCATATCGATGAAGACCTTGCCCATTGCGGTCGGGGCGGATGTGGCACCGGCATCGGGGGCGGTATCGACGCAAGGGGCGTCTACTACCATCTGATCTACCATTGCGTAATCCTTTGCGAAAGAAAAAAAAATGAAAAACGGGACGGAAGTGATGAAGCTGCTCCAAGGAAGAGGAAAGTGGACGTGTTTCTGTAGCTTCCGTCCCGTGTGATGGCTAACCGCGACCGGAGAAGACATCGCGATCAGCCGCTGACGATGACACTATTTACGCGTCACTGCCAGCCGTCTGTGCCGTACTCGTCCACGTTATCCTTGGTAATCAAGAACGTGTCGACCACGATGTTCTTTTCGATCTCCTTGCCATCAATCACGTCAAGCGCGGCTTTCGCAGCCTTGCGCCCGATTTCGTCCGGAGACTGTGCGCCGGTGCCCGTCATGGTACCGTCCTTGATGGCTTGCTTACCATCAGGAGAACCGTCGACACCATAGACGAGTACATCGCTCATCTCGGGATGAGCGGCTAAGGCTTGAACTGCGCCCAATGCCATCGGATCGTTGATGCCCAGAATCGCCTTGACGTTGGGGTTGGACTGGAGAATATCCTCAGCGAGAGTCAGCGAAGTGGCGAGTTCGCCCTTGCCATCCAGCTCTTGCACGATGTTAAAGTAGTCACCGGCCTTTTCTTTGAAGCCTTCAAGGCGCTGGATGCATGCCTGGCCAGCAGGACAATTGATGACGGCGATTTCAGAACCCTTGTCAATCTTTTTCATCATGTCTTCAGCCACCAGTTCGCCGGCTTTGGGGTTATCAGAGGCCACAACGGTCTTGACTAAATCTAGATCATCGACAGGGGTATCAATGTTGATGACCGGGATGTTCGCATCGGCAGCGGCCTGCAATGCGGGCTGAACACCGGTGGTATCATACGGGCCAAGAATGATTGCATCGACACCGGAGGCAATGAGATCACCCACCATGTCGTTCATCTTGGACTGGTCGGCCTGAGGATCGACGCTTTGTACGGACACGCTCTTGCCCTCAACCTCGGCGTTCACGCCATCAAGAATGGCTTGCCAGAAGGGATTGTTCATCGTGGAAGGCACATAACCAATCTTGATCTTCGCGTTCGAGTCGCCTGAGGTGGCGACGCCAGATCCATCAGAAGAGTTTCCGCATCCAGCCAAGCCCGCTACGGCGAGGGCGGCAATGGAGAAAACAGCTGCGGCTTTATGGAGAACCTTCATCTTCACTCACCTTTTCAATTTGTGTCTCTTATCTATTACCAGACGAAATCCGAAAGTATTGCCATCTTCAGAAGTTCGCCAAGAACACCGAATTAACCAGAGTTACAGGCTTCCTTTACGCTCATCACTGAGTGGTTGGAGGACATCACCGTTGATTGATTTGTTGTTCTTGAATTTAGAATACATATTCAAGGGATTGATAACGCCCGAGATTTTGCGCAAATTGGTTGAGGGCCTGAGATAGAGACATGGCCCGTGTCCTGTGTACGATTTTCTGTCGCCAAACAAAACAAAC
>JAHAGQ010000044.1 GCA_018373675.1 Collinsella sp.
TCGACGAAACTGGAGAGGAGGTATTACGAGCTCCTGTGCGAATTGGAGAGAGCGCTCCCGCAAACTGCCTCTTGACAACTTATAGGAGCGTCGGTTTTAGTTCAACAAGTTTCGGAGTGGTCGCGGTTGAGCGATTCATCGTAGTAAACCGCCATAGTTTTGGCGGAGGCAGTCAGATTTGTGGGTGTTAAACCAAAGAGTGCCCCTTTAACTAGTCGTTTAAGAGCGTTCCCAATGACTAAGTTGCAGGTGGTTGCGGTTGTGTTACACTAACGCTGCGTATATGACGCAATCATCTCGATACAGATCAATGATGTCCGTCGTTTTGAACGGAACTGGACTGTTTAGCCGCCCTGAAGGTTTATGCAGGGAGCATGTGATCACAGGGCTTGAAAAGAAAGTTGAGCAAACACTGTGTCTGATCAACAGCAAGAAAACGAAATAATGACGACGCAAGCCGCTCCCGCTGCACCGGTTGCGTTGGACCAGGTCGCGGCGCCCGCGCAAGCCTCGGCTCCTGAGACGCCTAAGGCTGCTTCGACGCCTACGCCTTCAGCGGCTGAGAAGGCCGTGCCTGCAACTGGTGAGGAGGCTGCTCCGGCAAAGCCCAAGCGTACGCGCCGCACGGCCAAGTCTGCTGCTGACGGCGAGGAGGTCACCAAGCCCAAGCGCCGTACCACGCGCACGACGCGCGTCAAGCGCACCGTTGCAGCTGACTCCTCGGAGCCGATTTCCGATGAGGTCGCGCAGGCGCGTGCGTTGGCGCAGATTAGCGAGGCTCAGGTGGTGCGCGCCCGCCGTCGTGCTGCCGAGCGCGAGGCCGCGGCTCTGACCGAGCTTGCAGCTCCGTCTGCGCCCGAGACACCTGCCGCCGACCAGCCGACCGAGAAGCCGGCACCGCGCACACGCCGTCGCACGGCTGCTAAGGCCGAGCAGGTTGCCGATCAGGTAACCCTCGAGCTCACCGAGGCTTCGGTTCGTTCCGCGGCAGGGGAGGGCGCATCGCCTGCTGAGTCCGCTGCGCCTGTCGAGGCCAGCGAAGTTCCCGTTGTCGATCCGGCTTTGCGCCCGCACCGTCGCGGTCGCAAGCCCAAGGCCTTCGTCGAGGCAGAGAAGGCCGCAGCCGCAGCTGCAGCCGCTCGGGATGCTGCGGCGACCGCCGAGTCTGCAACCGCTGCCGATGCACCCGTCCAGGATGCTACGACTTCCGAGGCCGCTCCCGCCGATGTCGAGCCCGCCGACGTCCGTCCCGGTCGCAGCCATCGTACTGCTGCTAAGCGCACGTCCAAGGCCAAGACTGCCAAGAAGGGTGCGTCCGAGGATTCCGCCGAGACGACCGCCGATGCATCGACTGATGCCGCCGAGCCCCAAGACGTCGAACAGTCTGCGTCCGAGAAGCCCAAGCGCGGTCGTAAGAAGTCCGCTAAGGCCAAGGCGTCCGAGCAGCGGGCCGAGGCCGAGCTGCAGGGCGATTCCAAGGCCGAGGCCAGCGATGATACTGCGGCTAACGCCGATGCCGCCGCAACCGATGGCGCCGCGCCCGCCGAGGCCGAAGACGGCGCTCGCCCCAACCGTCGCCAGCACAAGCGCAACGACGAGCGCAACGAGCGCAACAACGACCGCCGCAACCGCCAGCGCGATCGCAAGCAGCGCAACAAGGAGCGTAATGCCGCTCCCACCGAGCCCACGCTTTCGCGCGAGGAGCTCGCGGCCATGAAGGTCGCCGAGCTGCGCGAGAAGGCCAAGGAGTTCGAGATTGAGACGACCGGCAAGAAGAAAGCCGAGCTCGTCGAGGAGATCTACGTCACCGCCGCGAAGGCCGAGGGCTTCCGCGACATCAAGGGCATCCTGCAGATTCGTCCGGACAGCTCCGGTATCATCCATGCCCATGGCTACATGAAGTCCAACGACGACGCCTTCGTGCCCGCCTACCTCATCCGCTCCGCGCGTCTGCGCACGGGCGACGTCATCGAGGGCTCGCTTCGTCCTTCGCGCGGCGGCGACAAGCGCGCCGGCCTCGCCAAAATCACGACCGTCAACGGTCTAGACCCCGAGCAGATTCGCAACCGCCCCAAGTTCGGTGACCTCACCCCGGTCTATCCCAACGAGCCGCTGCGCATGGAGCATGGCAAGGACTCCATTACCGGTCGCGCCATCGACATCGTGTCGCCGATCGGCAAGGGTCAGCGTGGCTTGATCGTGTCCCCGCCCAAGGCCGGCAAGACCACAATCCTCAAGAAGATCTGCCAGTCTATCTCGATTAACAACCCCGAGGTGCACCTCATCTGCCTGCTCGTCGACGAGCGCCCCGAAGAGGTTACCGATATGCAGCGTTCCATCAAGGGCGAGGTTGTGGCGTCGACCTTCGATATGCCCGCCGACAACCACACTCGTGTGGCAGAGCTCGTCATCGAGCGCGCCAAGCGCATCGTGGAGCTGGGCGGCGATGTCGTGGTGGTGCTCGACTCCATCACGCGTCTTGCCCGCGCCTACAACTTGGCGGCGCCCGCCTCAGGCCGCATCCTTTCAGGCGGCGTCGATTCGGCGGCACTGTATCCGCCCAAGCGCTTCCTGGGCGCAGCCCGTAATATCGAGAACGGTGGCTCGCTCACCATCCTGGCCTCTGCCCTCATCGACACCGGTTCCAAGATGGACGAAGTCATCTTTGAGGAGTTCAAGGGCACCGGCAACATGGAGCTTAAGCTCGACCGCGATCTTGCCGACCGTCGTATCTTCCCGGCCATTGACCCCGTTGCCTCCGGTACGCGCAACGAGGATCTGCTGGTCGACGAGCGGATGCGCCCGTTTGTCTTTGGCCTGCGTCGCATTCTTGCCGGCATGAACAACACCGAGCGCGCAGCCGCATCGTTTATCAAGGGTCTTAAGGGCACCAACACCAACCAGGAGTTCCTGGTGCGTTCGGCCAAAAAGCACAGCGACTACGAGCAGACGTTCTAGGTTGTCATCCACACGCAGCGATAGCCATCAATGCGATAAAGGGTCGGGGCTTTGAGCCTCGGCCCTTTTCCATATCGCCGCTCCGCGCTTATTTTTAACCATAAGACCGACGAGCAGCAGGTTTCCCGTTTCAATCCGACATCGTCGCTTGCAATCGACGGGGCGGTTTCGCATAATAGCTTTTAAGCTTCGCGACGGAAAACGCAGATGAAACGAACCATATACCGTTGCTTTGGGGCATAGCCCCGCTTCATCTTCTCTCGCGCAGCCAACTGAATGATGCGATTTGGGTGCTGGAAGATGGGGAGAGCTCATGGCTTCTTCTGATGCAACACAACGAGCAGTCCTTGCCGGACTTTCGTGCGGGATCGGCCTTGCCGCTCCCGTGGTTATGTATGCCGCGACGCTGCCGTTTTCGTCTGTGAACGAGACGGTCGTGGCGGGTGCGGTTCCCTTCGCCGTGGGCGCGGTGGCGGGCGTGGGTATCTATGCCGCCTCGCTGGGTATCTCCGAGTATCGTGCGCAGCGTGAAGAGCGTCTGTTCCAGCCCGATGCCATGGGCGGTGCCGCCAATCTCAATCAGCATCAAAGCGAGTTCAAGACCGCCTCGATTCCAGCTCAGCAGCAGGATGCGACTCCTTACGCTGCGGCTTCTGCTTCTCAGGCTCAGGCGGAGCAGTCTACCTCGGCATTCCTTTCCGGCCTGACCGGTGCGTTCCAGCGCCGTCATGCCGATGATGGTGTCCCTACCATCGCTCGAGCCGCAGATGCTATGGACGAGGGCGAGGCTTGGTCCATGATCGACAGTATGCTCGACGACGATTCGCCGGTGAGCTGCGACCCTGCACACTCGCGCGACGTCTATCAAGTCGCCATCGACGAGCTCACCAACGGCGGGCAGACCGGCTCCTTCAATCGCGACGACATCGCCGCCGCGGCACGCGCCGTGTCTGGTTCCCAGGCCGCCCCTGCGGGCAGCACGGCGGCTTTCGTGGCACTCGTCGCCAACGCGGCAGCCAATAACGCCTACAGTGCTACCTCGGCGGACGCGAACGCTTCTGCCGACAATTCGTACGTTGATGAAGCCATGGCCGCGGACGAGGAGGCCGTTGCCGCCCGCCGTGCCGCCGAAAGCTCACTGTGGGGCGCTCCTGCCCAGCAGCAGGCGGCTGAGGCTGCGCCGTACAATGCAAACCTCGCCAGCATGCCTATCATCTCCGGTGCCGTGGACATCGATCTCGATGACCTCGATGAGCCTGCAGCCATCACCGCATCGATTGATGCCCAAGATCGCATCGACACCGGAGACCTTCCGGACGCCTCGCTCGAGGTTGATGTTCCCATGGCCGATTACTCGGGCCACGAGGATATGTGGGCCGCCGCCACCGCGATTCTGGATGAGATTGACGAGCCCGCTCCTGTTGCAGCGCCCGCTCCCGTCGATGCCCCTCAGCCTGCTGCCCCCGCCTATGTCGGCCGTCACAGCGCTGTGTTCCCCGAGGATACCGCCCGTATCTCGCGCGAGAGCATCGAGCGGGCCGAGGCTATTGCCGCCGGCATTATGGAAAACCGTCGTCACGAGCGCGTCAATCAGATCCTCGAGGAAGAGATCGAGCGCCTGCAGTCCTCAACCGCCAAGCTTACGGGCCGTGCCTATCTGAGCGTTATCGAGGGCGGTACCGCCAGCTTCGCGCCGCTCCGCGCGGAGGCATAACTTCTGCATGGTTAAGATCAATCGAAAATGGGCGGTTGTAACCTGCCTGATGGCGCTCTTGATCTGGGGCAATTCGCTGGTTCCCGGCTCGGGGTCGGGCTCGCTGAGCCTAACGGTCATGGAAGCTATCCGCGGTTTCCTGCACGGCGTGGGACTTCCATATGAATGGGTGACCAACTTTGTTGTTCGCAAGTGCGCGCATTTTACCGAGTATATGGTGCTCGGCATCCTGGCAACGCACGCCTTTGATTTTGAGGGGCGGCGCACCTTTGACGTGCTGCTGCCCACGGCGGTGTTCCTGCTGCTGATTCCCTCGATCGACGAGACGATTCAGCTCTTTGTGCCGGGACGCGCCGGCATGATCACCGATGTGATGATCGACTGCTGTGGAGCGGCAACGGGCGTTGTGCTCCGATATCTCTTACGGTCGCTGATGTGCGCCAAAAAGGCCGCCTAGGACGTATTGTTTGGTCCTAGGCGGCCTTTTTTATTTGAGGGCTTATATGAGGCGTGGTGGCGTCGTTCCGTAGGTTGGATTTGCCGAGCGCGCCACGCCCTGTGGGTGCGTCTGCTACTGAAGCGCCTGTGCGCCCAGGGCCAGGCAGCCCATGATGCCCTGCTTGCCCTCGAGGCTGTTGTTGACGATGTAGTTATCGATGTCGTTGACCTCGGGCGTGACGATATAGCCGTTGAGCATCTCGGCGCACTTCTTGCGCGCGAGCGGCACGATGGGAGTGTGGTCGGCCACGCCGCCGCCGATGATAATCTTTGGCTCTGTTAGACCAGGATTGACATACATGTGTCCCCACGGTGCCATATCGTTAGCCTTGTAGACGCGCGGCGATGGGGGCAGCATGAACGCCGAA
>JAHAGQ010000045.1 GCA_018373675.1 Collinsella sp.
GCGTTTAGCTCAGGGGGAGAGCGCTTCCCTGACACGGAAGAGGTCAGAAGTTCAAATCTTCTAACGCCCACCAAATGTTCGCAGCTCAGAGGCTATGTCTCTGGGCTGTTTTGTTTTATGTCGCCAAATCCGCTGGCAGCTCCAACCGCCCAAACAACCACCCCGCCCATGCGCAAAACCGCGTCAGCGACCCAAGCGCCTATCCCGGCTGACCCCGCAGTCAATCAAAACCGCCCCAATAGCCACCGAGGCCGAGACCAACGCGTCTCGAACCCATCCGAGCCGCAACTCCTCAGCAAAACGCCGCGATGTCTGCGCCCTGCGGTATCCTTGAGCCACTTACACCTACAGCACCAAGGAGCCACCATGCGCACCGAGCTCGATGTCCCCTTTTCGCACAAAGAAGAAGCCAAGGCGCTGGGCGCCAAATGGGACCGGACCAAGAAGATCTGGTATGTGCCCAGCGGCGTCAACCCCGAGCCCTTTGCCGAGTGGCTGCCCGGTGTTGACCGATCCGACCCCTCAGCGCCGTATATATATCTAGTACTGAGCAAGCGCGAGTGCTGGAAGTGTCACAAAGAGACCTCGGTCGCGGCCTTCGGCATTCCTTATCGAGCCGATAACGACGAGAGCACCGCCATCGCGCACGCGCCCAACGAAGCCGGGCACATTGCCATCGACACGGCCAACGCCAACGCACTCGCCATCGTGCCCGCTCTTGGCTGCGTGCCGGGCGAGATCCGCGACTACCTTCATAAGCGCTGCGGCTACAAGCCCGTAGGCGCGCGAGCCTCCAAAGCCCCGTCGCTCGGCAACACGTGCACCAGTTGCGACGCGCTGCAAGGCAGCCGCTATCTGTTCGAGGAGCCCTCGTCCCCGTTTGCCCTCACTGCCATCAACAAGCTGCCGGCACTGGAGTTTATACGCGTCGAAGTTGCCGGCGTCTTTGGCGTCCCGGCCACGCGTACCGACTTTGACCAGGCGCTCTTTACCTGGGCACGCGACCATCACGCCGAGTTCCACAAGCAACTCGGTGAGGGGATTTATTTGTAGAGGCAAGAGACACTCGCAGCCAACTCCTCTGCATCACCTATCCCTCGTCGCCGGCGTCGTACACGATATCGAGGCCACAAACAGAGCATTTCTCCGAATACACCGGCATATGAACGCCTGTCCGTTTTCTCACTTCGTCGCTAAGTCTGTCGCGCGCATCGATGAACCGAATGTCGAGGCACGGTATTTGCGAGCCGCAGCAAGGACAGGCGACAGCAAACGACCCGCAATCAACTTCTACGCTCGGAAACATGTTGTTGTCTATAAGGGCACACGGCAGTTTTCCGTACTTCCCCATCGCAATATCGCCTCGCCAGCTCACGCTCGCTCCCCTCTCGCTATACAAATCAGGAAGAGCATGCACCGGCAGGCGTGCGCGAGATTGCATCGCCACGCGATCCGATCAAACAACACGATCGTAAAAGACCGCCAAAGCCAAATACGCTAATACGGCAGAAGCCCCGCCTTTTCACGCTTCTTTTCCGAGCGATCGAACTCAATGCGATGGGCCTCAAGAAACACCGTATTGGGTCCAAACCATCCGTTTTCGAGCTCGAACCGCTCAACAAACGCAAGGCCGAGCACCTTATAGCTCACCTCGGTTGCAAGTATGACTCCGACTGGGACGCCACATTCCATGCAGTTGAGCATTTTACGGTTGTGATTCTGGTCTCGAAAACCAACGGTGCCCGGCGCTTGAACCGAGTACTTAATGACCCACGTACCGTCATCCAAATAGAGCGGAGGCACATCGTTGATGCTCTCGGTTTGCCGCTGGCGCGCTTGTACCCCGCTACCCCACTCCCCTGTATACTGATGTAGCACGTGTTTCATCCGGGCTTGTTGGACCGGGTTGTTCATGGGAGGGTCTTGTGGCTGTTTCGAATTCGCCTAAGGGAAGCGTTTCTTCTTCGTCCATCAAGCCGGTGACGCGCAAGGCCGTGCGCTGCCAGCGCGAGGTCGCCTGGCTTGTCACGCAGGCAGCGGGCAGACTCGTGGCGAGCACGGAGGACATCAATGCTCCCACACCGAGCTTTGTGCTGGCAGCGGCGCTGGATCGAGTACGCCAGCTGGAGCTCGCCGCACAGGATGCCAGCGGCCACCTCGACTACCAGAATGTTATGGCGCCCGACCTGCAAACGTTCTGCCACATGGCCAAGTTGCCTGCCGCACCCAATACGCTTTCGGACGCAGGCTACATGTTTACGCTTTCGGGCGCGGACCTTATCCGCGACATCTATGCATACTGCAGCGAGCTCGCCGAGCGCCACGTCTTTGACATGGCTGAAGTCAAACCGGGATATGTCATCAAGCTGGTTCTTAGGCTGTTCTTGATGGACGGGTTCGGGGCCATGCCGGCGTAAGCCGAGTCTTCAGCATCACCGTCGACTGAGCAACAACCGCTTTACCTTAGTGGGCGCCAATTGAGGGTCGATTATTGGGTCGCCTCGTCCACTAGCGCATTTATTCCACGCGCTCTGACAGTCGATACTTGCGGTTGCGGCTCGTCGCCGGCGCCGTGGGCTCAAGCTCACCCTGCTTAATGAGCGCATTGACGCGTGCCCTAACCTGGGAAACCGTGAGTCCCGTGCGCTCCGCCAGTTCGCGCGTCCCCAATTCGCCGTAGCGCTTGAGTGCCGTCATAATCAAGTCCCCGCCATGATCGACAGGCTCAACCTTTGAACGGTAAAGTACGACCTTGAACCGATCGAACCCCGGGCAGAACAGGGGCTCTACCAGACCATGCGCGCGCATGGCATCGATCATCATCGGGATGCCCGAGCCATTGCCCTCAGCCGGCGAGCCTGCGCCATCCGGCAGCGGGACAATCGACATGAGTTTCACGAGCGTCGCGTTACGACATCGGGAGCTGCCGTCAAACAAGTTCTCGCGAGTCTTTCCCCCGTAAAGGCCGCCAGGATTCGTCACCTCGACACGGTCGTCAAAGACGTCGACGGCAATCGATTGTCCACAGAACCGATCCCCGTATTCTCGATGGATTACAGCGTTGGCGATTGCCTCGCGCAGAACCTCCTCGGGAATCTCCAGCGAGTCGACACGCGAGACGCCTTGGACGGTCGAGGTGCGGCGCAAATTCTTGGCGACAGCCGCGACGGCATCCAAAACCATCTCGCCCAACGTTCCCTCGCAGATTGTGCGGTCCATAAACCTTAGCGGCCCCGCAGTGCCCTTCTGAGTTCCCGCATGGACAGCCACGTCAATGAAGAGCTTGGGATAGAACTGCTGAGGGTAAACGCCCGCCGCTAGGAGTCCGGCCTTGGTAACATTGCCCTGGGAGTCGAGGAGGTTCAGACGCTCCATCTTTGTCTTCTTGTCCGCCGCACCGCGCATCGCTCGAGGCGTCAACGAATAGGCACGCTCTATCGTACGGTCGACCAGGGCATCGTCAAGATCGTCCACGCCTGCACCAGGCACCGCATCGCGATCGCTGAGGCTCGTCCGCTCGTATGACGACAAGGACAGGACCTCGGTCGACGAAAGCGGCACGTCTTTGTCGTCGATACGTTTGTAGCTGCCGCCTTGGGCGCCCCGCTCAATTACATAGCAAGGCTTGCTCGACGGGTCGAGCTCCTCGATCGTGATGACGAGAACAACGGCACCCCGAAGCTCCACGCGCTCGATCGTGTATTTGGGCGGATTGGCCAGCTTTCCTCGACCGCCGGCATCGCCCATGCCCGCCACGAATTGGTTGAGCACTTTCTCGGTCTCAAAGTTTGCAACTGGGACAAAGCCCGCGCGCTCGCTCACTCCGAGTACGATGATGCCGCCGGCGGTGTTTGCGAAAGCGCTGACCGTTTCCCATACGTCGTGGGAAAGCGTCGTGGCGCTCTCCTTCACTTCGACGTTAAGATCGTCCGAGCCCATGCGCCTTAAAGACTCGAGCAAACCGGTCAGTTCGTTTTCGTTCACCTGCACGTCCTTTCGCTCGGTTCTGCGAAGAATGCCGCGAATAGATTTCCTTCGTCTCTCAGTTATCTCTCGTAATTATCTCTCATCTCTCAGTTATCTCTCATATTAGAGATGAGTGAGAGATGAGAGATAAGATGTCTGCCATCTGTTTCATTGAAACATGTTTTTGCTGGTAAAACAATCTGTATTGAGACAATACCATGGTTGCCTGTCTCTTTGCAGCATTGCTATCTCTCATATTTATCTCTCATCTTCCTGTTATCTCTCATATTAGAGACGAATGAGAGACGAGAGATACGTGAGTGATGGACGAGCGAGGATTTTCGGACGGTCGGGAATTCCCTCAAATAAAAAACGGGGCCGGCCTTACGCCGAGCCCCGTTTTCAAACGGTCAGTTAGTTATCCAGCACGCGAGCATATCGGCCAGCATTAAGCCGCCGCGAACACTCCCAATCCGGTTCCAACGATGCAGATTGCAAAGATGCCCAGGATAATCCAAATGGTCTTGACGCCCTTCTTATAGAGAGCAACGCAAGCGAAGGTTGCCAGCAAGGGCAGCAGACCGGGGAAGATCGAATCGAACAAATCCTGCAGGACAATCTCCGAACCACCCACGTCAAAGGTCAAAGCAGTGGACAGTGAGACCTGTGCCGCAATCATGGCGCCGATAACGGTCATTCCGAGGACACCGGCAGCATGCGTCATGCAAGACATAAGGTTGTTCTCTTCGGACTGCTGCAGGAACTTTGTTCCCAGGTCGTAACCCAGATGGACTGCGACGATACGCGTTGCAAAGTTAATCACGGAGTAGAGAAGGAAGACGGAGACGGGAAGGGCGAGCACGACGGCAGTAGCCGTGCCCGTACCCGTAATGACGGCAAACGCGCAGCCAAGCACGCCGGAGGCATAGACCTCGGGAGGAACCGCCGCGCCGACCATGATGGCGCCCATGAACATGGACTCCAAAGCAGCGCCGACGATAACGCCCTGCTGGACATCGCCAAGGATCAAGCCGACAAACAGGCTCGCAAACAGCGGACGACCAAGCATCGTAATGCCAAATGCCTGCTCGTCCATAGACGCCATAATGCGACCAGCGCAACTAGGAGGTACTGGGCAACTATTCTGATTAACCCCAGAAATAAGCCTGTAGGCGAGACGTTCAGAACAGCTCGCCTACAGGCAACAGCAGCAATTTGAAAGGATTAGTAGTTCATCTGGTGATAGTAGCGACGCGTGGTGAGCGGGTGGTTGCGGACGTGCTCGAGATGGCAGCTCAGGCGCTCGGTGATGGTGTAGGTGAC
>JAHAGQ010000007.1 GCA_018373675.1 Collinsella sp.
GACGAAACTGGAGAGGAGGTATTACGAGCTCCTGTGCGAATTGGAGAGAGCGCTCCCGCAAACTGCCTCTTGACAACTTATAGGAGCGTCGGTTTTATTCTCTGCAAATTTGGCATGCTCGGCGATAAGCAATTCATCGTAGTAAACCGGCATAGTTTTGGCGGACAGCGCCACACAGATCCCCTACGAAGGCAAAATGATCCGTTTTCCTCCGTCCCCAAGGGATCAGTTGAACAGATTGCCGATGGGGTCGGGGGCGGAACTGGGGAGATAGCGGATTTCTAGTTCTATGCCGAGCTTTTGCAGCTCTCTGAGAACAGCGACGTCTGTGTCGTCTACGGCAACTGCGGGCGTTGCGGGACGCTTGCCCTCCCCTGCCTGCATATGACCAATGCTGATCTTGGTGATCGGCACACCGCCCTTAACCAGCGCGAGCGCATCGGAGGGTGAGGCCACCATGATCAGAATCAATTGGCGAGGCGTTGCGGTATGAATGACGTCGATGGTCCTTTGCACCGAGAAAAACCGCGTCCAAACGCCTTCTGGCGCCGCCACCCTCATGGGTGCCCATTGGCGCGAATCTGCCGCGATCTCATCGTTGACGATTAGGACAAGGTTGGAACCCACGGCTTCGTTCCACAGCTCAACGTCTTGTCCGTAAATGAAACGGTCGTCGATGCGTGCGAGAAGAATCTTGGGTTGAGTCATCGCTGCCCCATTCTGTTTGAGACCCGTAAGAGCAAGACATCGCGTCTCCAATATTAGTGCATTTAAAGTGAGAAAAGCCGTCAGAACACTTGCGCGGATTTGCGATGTCCCGTATCATAGACAGCCGTTGACGCCTCAGTTGCGCCATCACATGGCCGCCAGCGTAGCTCAGTTGGTAGAGCACCGCTCTCGTAAAGCGGGGGTCACCGGTTCGAGCCCGGTCGCTGGCTCCATTGCACAAGATAGCCGCCTTCGGGCGGCTTTTTTGTTGCTGATTTCGGGCGCGCTTCCGCCAATCCAAGCACAACGCCGCCGGAAACTCTCCTACTCAACAAAAGCCCCGCCAACCGCAATCCCCAAAGGAACCGCGTTCAGTGGGGCCCAAGCGAGCTCCCCCAAGGGATAACGCTCGCAACACGAACAGCTCAGCCGAGCAGCGCGCTACTCCTCCCAGTAAGCATCTGCAAGCAGCTTAAAGCAAATCTTCTTGACCGGCTGCGCGCCATCGCCCTGGAACTCGAGCGTGGGCATGTGAGGCTCGCCGGCAACAAACAGCGCAAACTTGTCGTCAGCAAGATCGCCGGCGATCGAGGCGTCGGAATCGACCAGATCGTAGTCGTCCTTCTCGTCAAACTCCTGAACCAGCGTCAGGCTGCCCGTGGCAACCTTAAAGGCCTCGCGACCCTCGACGTCGATCTGCAGGTCGTGATAGCGCTGATGCGTCTCATAGTGAGCCTCGGCTTCGGGACGCGTCGTGGGAGCCATGACGTTCGCAAAGACCTTGTCGCCCAGAATCGGATGGCTGCCGACCTCGAGCTTCGCCGGATCGTTCTCCTCGAGCCAGTCGATCAGCACGTCGAGGCCCTTGAGCATTCCACGGTACTCCTCGATATCGCCCAATGCACCGTAAATCATCTAAATCCCCTCTCGGATCGTTTCTTTGGCGGCTACTCGGCAAACGCATTACCGACGCTGTTGCCACCCACATGCGTCTCGACCAGGGTAAGGTCGGGATTGAACACGACAGTGTCGGCGTCGCGCCCCGGCATAATGCTACTGCACTTGTCGTCGACATGAGCTGGCAACCGATGCCGGGGCCGCAGCACAAGCTCCTACAGCTCGGTCACGACAACGCCGTTGTAAACCTCGTCCCAACGATCCATAACCAAGTGGCCAGTCATGGGATCCATGGCATTGAGTTTGCCGCAGGTGTTGGCGGTACGCAGCACCGTCTCGTCGTCGGCTCCGGCAGCAATCGCATGTGCGAAGCCGGCAATGGTCGAATCGCCAGAGCCCGTAGCGTTAACGGCGGGGATATCGGGGGTCTTGGCGCGGAACGCACGGCCGTTATGGAAACCAACGGAGCCGGCAGCGCCCATGGATACGACGACCCAGGGGATATCGGAGAAGCGGGCGTCAGAGGCGAGCGCGGAACGGAGCTCGTCCACATCGTCGGTGGTAAAGCTCGTGCCCAGAAGGCCGTTAATTTCGGTCAGGTTAGGCTTAACCAGCTCAGGCTTGACCTCGGACTTGAGCGCAGCCTCGAGCGAGGCGCCCGAGGTATCGAGCAGCACCTTGGCGCCGGCGTTCTCTGCAATGCCCGTGATCTTGGCGTAGTAGTCCGCCTCGACGCCGCGGGGCAGCGAACCCGAGATGGTAACGACATCGGCCTTGCTCGCAAGCTCGGCGAACTTGGCGGTAAAGGCATCGAGTTCCTCGGGGGCAATCGTCGGGCCGCTCTCGAGCAACTCGGTCTGGTTGCCAGCATGAAGGATATTGAGACAGATGCGAGTCTCGCCCTTGATGGGCACAAAATCATTCTTAATGCCGTTGGCATCCATGAGCTCGGCCATATAGGCGCCCATATGACCACCAAGCAAGCCGGTTGCCACGACATCGTCGCCCAGCTGGCCCAGGACGCGGGCCACGTTGAGGCCCTTACCGCCGGCGGTCTTTTCGGGCGTCACGCGGTTGACGTCGTCGATAATGAGCTCATCGAGCTGATAGCGCGTATCGACGGACGGGTTCATCGTAACGGTGAGGATCATTTCTAGCTCCTTATCTCGCAGGCTCCTTATGCCTTGCAAAACGAATTGGCTACATGCGACTACAGAATCTCGATTGTGAACGAGCGCACGATGGTTTCTTTGGGCTTGGCGATAAGGCAGCCGCGCTTGTGCTCAAGCACGTCGTCCTCATCGGAGCAGGTCGAAAGACCGCCCCAGGGCTCAACTGCCACAAAATCACCCTCGGGCTTGCTCCACACAATGAGGTACGGGAAGCCCTCAAAGCTCAGGCGAACACCCTTGTCCTCGCCCTTTTTGGAAAGCGTGACCTGACGGCTCTCGAGCACGTCAAAGATGGTCTCCGCAAAATCGAAGAGCTCATGCGACAAAGGCAGCGTCTTTCCCACCATGGGGTTCTTGGAGCGCCTGTCCACATCAATCAAGCCAGTCGAGGGGACGGCAGCGCAAAGCTCAGCAGCCTCGTCTTTCTCAAAACGCAACTCGTAGTCCGTATAGGCCTCGCCCTCATCGAGCGGGCACCTAAAGCCGGGGTGTCCACCGATAAAGAAAGGCATGTCCTCGGTGCCCTCGTTGGTAACCTCATAGGAGACGCGCACGGCGGCGTCCTCGAGCGTATAGCGGGCGACAAGCTTAAACGGATACGGATAATCGCTCAGCAGCGCGGCGTTATCCTCCGAAGCCAGGCACATCGCCAGCTCGTTCTCGCTCTGGCTCAGCAGCTTCCACTCCTGTTTGCGCGCAAACCCATGGCGGGCGAGCTTCACATGATGTCCGGCAAACGTCATGGCGCTGTTATCGCGCAAACCTCCGCAAATCGGGAAGCAAATCGGTGCCTGGCCGGACCACACGGCGGGATCGCCCTGCCACAAGTACTCGCGACCTCCAGCCTCAATCGAGGTAAACGAACCACCGGCCGTGGAGACCTTGATAGAAATCGAATCGTTGGAGAGAGCGTATTCCATTGTCCATCCTTTCGAACAACTGCTTTTTGCTCGCAAGAACCCGTCTCGGCCCTGACCAAAGGACAAACCCGCACGTTCATCGATGCGTCCGGTTTCCCAGCCATGCAACGGGGTACCATACAGACATTGATGCAATTACAGCTGAAAGGCCTTCTTATGCGAACCATCATCCTTTATGCCTCACACCACCACGGCAATACGAAAAAGCTCGTGGACGCCATCGTCGAGGCGCACCCCGAGATCGATACCCTCGACGTGAAGTCACTCGGTAAAAACGAGTACCCCGACCTGCACGAATACCATCTGATCGGTGTCGCCACGGGCATCTATTACTCCGAGATCGACAAGGACATGGCACGCGTGCTCACGAACGTGCTGCAGCCGCAGGACAAGGTGTTTGGCCTTATGACCTACGGTGGCAAAAACAAGTGGTACGGCAAGGATATCGATGGCATCTGCCGCATGAGGCAGGCCATCTTTATGGGCGTCTACGGCTGTCCCGGCTTTGATACGTGGGGGCCGTTCAAACTCACCGGCGGCGTCCAGAAGGGACACCCGACCGCTGAGGAAATTAAGGGCGCCGTCGACTTCTTCGACAAGATCGAAGACGAGTATGGCGACATCATCGTCGAAGAGTACGCCAAGCGCGAGAAGCGTCTAGCATACGAAAAGGAGCATCCCGCGGGGGGTCTTGTGGCCGGCGTCAAGCGCACGGCAAAGAAGATCGTTAACAAGCTGTAACTGTTAAGGTGCTTTTGAGCGTTTAACCCATACGGCGGGTCCGAGCAGATTCGGGCCCGCCGTCTTTTTCTATCGTTAATCGGTAAAGGCGTTGCCGACGCTCTGGCCGCCAACATACGTCTCGACGAGGGTGAGCTCATGGTCGAACACGACAAAGTCGGCGTCGCGACCCGGCATGATGCTGCCGCACTTATCCTCGATGTGCGCAGAGCGAGCCGGCACCTCGGTTGCCATGCGAATGGCGATATCAGCGCTGGCGATGCCCCAATCGACAATGTTCTTGACGCCCTGGGCAAGCGTGAGCACCGAGCCGGCAATGCTTTTGCCGTCGGCGAGCCAGCACAGGTTGTCCTTCATGATGACGTCCATGCCACCACTGGTGTAGCTGCCCTCGGGCATGCCGCCGCAGCCCAGGCAGTCGGTGATGAGCACCGTGTGCTGCCAGCCCTTTGCCTGCAGCAGTGCCTTGATGGCGGCAGGGTTTACGTGCTTGCCGTCACAGATGATCTCGGCGTAGGTCTCGGGCGTGGACATGGCAGCACCCACGACACCGGGCTCACGGTGATGCAGACCGCGCTGGCCGTTATAGGTATGCGTAAAGCAGCTGGCACCGGCATTGATAGCGGCGATGCACTCATCGTAGGTGGCGTCGGAGTGACCGATGCTGGTCACCACGCCCTTGGCGTTCAGAGCAGCCGCATAAGCAGCGGCACCGTCGCGCTCGGCGGCCATGGCGCTCTTAACGATGCGACCGCCCGCAGCCTCCTGCCACTGGTCGAAAACCTCCTCGGAGGGGTCAATCAGGTAAGCGGGGTTCTGCGCGCCCACGTGCTTCATGGTAAAGAAGGGGCCCTCCAGGTAGATGCCCTGAATGCGGGCACCGCAGAAGTCGGGGCCGCGGCCCTCGTCCGCCTTGGCGATAGCAGCGCAGGCGTCCTTGATCTGTTCGACGCCATCGGTGAACGTCGTGGGCAGCCAGCTGGTGGTACCGCGACGGGCGAGCTCGGTTGAGCTGATATCGATGCCCTCGGGATCGTTATCGGTAGTTGAGTGGTTGTAGAAGCCATGGATGTGAGTATCGACCATACCCGGTGCGATCCACGATCCCGTGTAGTCCTTAATCTCGCAAGAGGGCTCGTCGGCCTGCCAGGCGCCAAAAACGCCATCCTCGACCATAAGATAGCCGCCCAGTTGCGGGCCTGCCGGCAAGAAGAACTTGTCAGCCTTAATTGCGTACGTGCTCATATGCACTCCTCGCTTCTAAAGCAGTTGACTGTGGTAATGCTTATACCCAGCTCACGTAAAACAAAAAGCGCCCGCCCGCCGTTATGAGCGGACGGGCGCCCTTACAGGGGGACGCGATTAAGCGGTGAAGGGGTGAATCGTCACGCCCTTAACCACGCGGTTGACCGTGCCGGTGGGGCTCGGCGTATCGGGCGTGTTGCCCACGCGGACGGAGTTGAGCAGGCTGATAGCCTGGGCAAACATCACGAACGGCAGAGCAAGGTAACCCTCGGGAAGTGCCTCGTAGCCCTTAAAGGTGAAGGACTCACCCTCATAGACGGTGGCACCTTCCTGCTGAACGGCGATGGTGTGCTGAGCGATCTCGTCGCCACCGATCTCGTTGAGGATGTCGATGTCGTACTGACGGGTGTAGGCGTCGTTGTTGACGAACACGAAGACGAGCGTCTTATCGTCGACGAAGGACTTAGGTCCGTGACGATAGCCCATGGAGGTGTCGTAGGAAGTAGCGACCAGACCGTGAGCGAGCTCGAGGATCTTGAGCTGGCTCTCCTGAGCAAGGCCACCGAAGGAGCCAGAACCCAAGTAGGTCACGCGGTTGAAATCGCCAGCCAGGTAATCGGCGATCTCGGGCTCACGGGAGATGACCTCCTCGCCCATCTTGGCAATCGTCTCGACCCACTCGGCCTTCTGCTCGTCAGAGGCAGTGTCGAAAATAAGGGTGGAGAGCAGGGTCATGCAGGAATAAGAACCGGTCATGGCGAAGCCCTTGTCGTTGGCGCGCGGAATGAGCAGCGTCAGCGCATTGGGATCATCGGCAGACTCGACGGCAAGCTTGCCCTCGGGAGCGCAGGTGATGTTGAGGAACTTGACGTTGTGGACGAGCTCCTTGGCAACGGCAACGGCGGCAAGGCTCTCGGGGCTGTTGCCAGAGCGGGCAAAGGAAACCACGAGCGTGGGATCCTCGGCGCGCAGGAAGTCGCGCGGGGCGCTCACGATGTCGGTCGTGGCGATGGGCTTAAAGTCGTAGAGATCAGTGTTGCCAGCGTGACGCAGGTACGGGGCGCAGGTATCGCCAACGTAGTCGGACGTACCGGCACCGGTGAAGACAACGGACAGACGACCCTCGCCCATAGCGCGAGCCTCGGCCAGGAAGGCCTCGATGGCCTCCTTGTTCTCGCGATAGATGTTGAGCGTATCACGCCAAAGCTCGGGCTGCTGAGCAATCTCGGCCGTGGTGATCTGGGCGCCGAGCTCGGTGAGCTCCTCGACACTCTTCTCGAACATTTCTAATACCTCTCTCTAGAAGTAATCCTCTGACGTGCAATTATACACTTCGGTTGGTTATCTGGTAGTAACCAGTTAAATGCAAAGAATCACCATATGGAAACGATGCGAGCACTAGTTACTGCGCTGGTGGTAAACCTTGTATTTAAACTGATCGGCACGAGCAACCGAGAGTGTGTACTCCACTACCTCGTTTGACTCGTTATACGTAGTCCTGACCAAATCGAGCACAGGCGAGCCCTCGACAATTCCCAAAAGGTGGGCATCGGTGGGACGGGCTATGCTCGCATAGAACTCCTCTTCGGCCACGCGAATCTTTTGCTGAAAGTCCTGCTCAATCACATCGTAAAGCGGCTTACGCTCCAGCAGCGGTCGCTTTAGGGACAGAAATTGACGAACCGGTAGATAGCTGCGTTCGACCATCATGGGCATGTTGTCGGCAGAGCGAAGACGCTTGAGCTTAAAAATGCGATCACCGATGCGCAATCCCATATGCTCGGCCAGATTCTTATCGGCCTCCATCTCGCAAAACTCGAGAATCGTGGTCTCGGGTTCTCGACCCATCGCGCGCATCTGCTCGGTAAAGCTGTAGGACTGCATAAGATTGGTTGCTTTTGCCGAACGGTCGGTCACAAAGGTACCGCGACCGTGCTGCCGAACCACCAGTCCTAAACGCTCCAGTTCCTGCAGAGCCAGGCGTACCGTAGTGCGCGAGAGACCATAGCGCTCCGAAAGTTCGCGCTCGGAAGGAATCATGTCACCGGCGCGATATTCATGGTCAATCTTTTCGGTCAGAATATCGACCAGCTGATCGTACAGCGGTTGCTTACGCGCTCCGATCGCCATCCTATCCTCCCTTTTGCTCGAATTCGGCTAACTACCTAGGGTGTTATGCATTATCTGTCTGCCACACCCGAATCATTAAGAAAACAAAAGCCGCGCGCTCTTTCGAGCACGCGGCTTTTAACATACACATGGCTTAAGGGGTCGGGGTGTGAGCCGCGTAGGGACACACCCCTCAAGCTAGAGCCTTACCAGATGCTCGGCCAGAGACCAAGCGGGCCAGCGCCCAGGATGCCAAGGACGAAGAGCAGGAGAATGCCCTTGGTCGGGGTCCAGCTGTGCTTAGCGAACATGTAGTAAAGCAGCAGCGTAAGCATAAGCGGGACGAGCTTCGGGACGATGGTGTTGAGGGTGTCGGCAACAGAGAAGTTGACCGGATCCTCGGTAACGGTGCCGTAGGTCACGGACTCCATGCCGTTACCCAGATCGGTGACGCCGCACTCGACAGCGTTGCCGTCGGCATCGGAAGCGGTAAGGGCGTTGCCGTCCTTATCGGTCATGGCGATGGTACCGGCCTCAGCGGTCTCGGTATCGATGCCCTCCATACCGGTGAAGTTCTCGGCCTCCTTCTCGGAGACGATCACGGTAGTAGCGGAGAGACCACGGGTGGTGCCGTTGGGGATCTGGAGGTTGATCTGGGTGCCACCCATGGTGACGACCAGGCAACCGACGACGAAGACGCCCATGATGGAAGCGGCACGCGTGAAGGCCTGCATGTTGGCGGTCAGAGCGTCAATAGCGCTGGTGCCAAGCTTGTAGGACCAGTTCATGAGCCAGAAGCGCAGAGCGAACTGGACGACGTTGAAGATCACCAGGAAGATGATCGGTGCAGCGGCGTTGCCGTTGATGGCCATGTTGGAGGTGATGCCGGCCGTGATAGGCACGAGCGTCAGCCAGAACAGGGCGTCACCGATACCACCGAGCGGGCCCATTGCGGCGACGCGGACGGCGCGGATCGTGGGGATGTCAACCTTGTTCTGCTCGAGCGAAAGCACGATGCCCATAACAAAGGTGACAAGGAACGGGTGGGTGTTGAAGAACTCCAGGTTGTGGCTCATGGAAGCCGCGAGGTCGTTCTTGTTGGTGTGGATCTTCTCCAGACCGGGGATGATGGAGTAAAGCCAGCCAGCGGCCTGCATGCGCTCGTAGTTGAACGATGCCTGCAGGAAGCAGGAGCGCCAAGCCATCTTGTTGAGGGTCTTCTGGTCGAGCTGCGGAGCAGGAGTGAGATCCTCGTAGTGCTCCGGGATCACATACTCATTAGATGCCATCTTCGAAGTCACCTCCGTCAGAAACAGCTGCACCCTTCAGCTCGGTCTGCTGCTGGAAGTCCCAGAAAGCGATGCCGAAGCCGATGAGAGCGAGGATGAGCAGAGCAGGGGTTGCCAGCGAATCGTTGGCAACGGTGATGAGCGCGAGGCCAAAGCCCATGAGGAAGAAGCCCCACATATCGCGGTTCATCATAACCTTGAGCAGGACGGCGAAGCCGACGAAGCGCATCATGCCGCCTGCAGCGGAGAGACCGGTCTGCAGCCAAGTCGGGATGGCGGAAGCGATGGTCTGACCAATGGTAGCGCCAGCGATGAAGAACAGGGTGACGACGACAGCGAAGATCAGGCCGAGCAGAGCCATGGCGAAGTAGTTCAGGCGCTCGATGCCCTTGGTGTCCGCGTTATGAGCCATGTTATCGGCCGTGGACATAAGCGGGGACATAAGCGTGAAGACCAGGGTAACGCCGAGCTGACCAAGCAGGGCGAACGGAATGGCAAGGCCGACTGCCGCGTTGGGCTCGAGACCCGTAGCGATAGCGAGAATGGCTGCCATGATGCCGCCGATGACGGCGTTAGGCGGCTGAGCGCCTCCGATCGGCATGTTGCCGATCGTCATGAGCTGATAGGTACCACCCACGAGAAGACCGGTGTTGAGGTCGCCAAGGATAAGACCGATGACGGCGCCGGTGACGATGGGCTGATAGAGAGACTCGAGGAAGTCAAACTGGTCGATTGCCGCGATGAACGTGACGACGAAGACCAGAGCGATCTGGATGATCGAGTATTCCATCTTGCTCCTCCTTTCAAAATGTATGTACGCACTTTGGATTTCACGTACAGAACGTCAGGGTTTCACTCCTGACAACGTGGATCACGAGGATTACGAGAAGAGCTTGCTCGTGTCCTCAACAGGCGTGCTCGGAACGCGCCTGATCTCCAACTCCACCCCCAATTCCTGCAGCTCTTTAAACGCAGCGACATCCTCGTCGTTAACTGCGACGGAGGTGGCGACTTGGCGCTTTCCTTCCGACATGTGCATGTTGCCGATGTTTACCTTCTTTATAGGCACACCGCCCTTGACGAGCGTAAGCACGTCTTCCGGTGTTTCGGCCACGATGAAGATCTTCTGGCGCGGGCTCGCCTTGCCAATGACGTCGATGGTCTTCTGCAGAGAGAAGAAACGCGTAGCGACGCCGGCGGGAGCGGCCATCTTCATGAGGTTCTGGCGCATGGTGTTGGACGCCACGTCGTCGTTGGCGACGAGGATGAGGTTGGAGCCCAGGGTGGAGTTCCACTGGGTGGCAACCTGACCATGAACCAGTCGGTTATCGATGCGGGTAAGAAGAATGTTGGGTTCTGCCATGTTGATCAGCTTCCTTTCGTTATTTGCTGACGACAGTTACTTGATCTCCTGAATCGCGTAACGCGAAACATCTACGACGGCTCCGGATCGGACTTTGATCTGGACCTTCTCGCCTTCGATGCCTTTGACGGTTCCGTAGATACCGCCGGCGAAAAGAACCTCTTGACCCGGCTTGAGCTCGGTGTGCAGCTCCTTGAAGTACTTCTGCTTCTTCTTCATGTTGATTTGCGACCAGATGGTGTAAATCAAGCCCATGATGACAAGCAGGCCTAAAAGGGCGACCGAGGAGCTCAGGACGTTGGCTCCGAAATCGGCCATTAGATGCCGTCCTCGTCGCCGAAGATATCCTCTTCGTCGGAGCCGGCAACGGATGCGACCGTCTGGGCGGTGATGCCCGTCTGGCCAACGGTCACGGCCTGCTCGCCAAGCTCGGCGAGCGTGGCGTTGCCGCGGAGGAACAGAAGCTCAATAACCATGGGAAGGTTGGTGCCGGTCAGAACCTCGACGTTGTCGACATCCTGGGCAATCATCATCGCCTGGTTGAACGGGGTGCCACCAAGCAGGTCGGTAAAGACGAGCACGCCATCGCACTCCTCGCGCATGGCGGTAATAGCGGCGCGGAGATCCTCACCGTAGGAAGCAGCCTGGTCGCCCTCAAAAGGAACGACGGTAAAAGCGGGCTGGTCGCCAGCAACCATAGCGATAGCGCTTGCGAGGCCGGGTGCGAACTGTCCATGACCGGTAAGAATAAAGCCAACCATTCAAATTTCCCTTCCGAAGGTGTGTACGATCTGAGTCCGATGATTTTCGGAAGCCAGCGGGCGCTCGCCCTTAAAGCTTCTTAGAAAGCGTACTTTGAAGACCAGTGGTTTCTAAACTGGTAGTAACCACGTGATGTGTTGTTGTCACTATATCACCCCAGAAGAGGTCGCTTTCGTTGATTCATACGGTAAAACGTTTTTGCACCGCTCACGGTGATAAATCGACCGTTTACCGGTCGTTAACACTTCTACCTGCGGTTTTGAAACCGTTCCGAAATGCTTTGGCAAAAGATCGGATCTTTTCCTGTGTCTAAACAACGCAGGGCGGCTAAAAATAGCGTGTAGAAAAATTGCAGGTCATTGTGAAGATATGTGAATTGGTCTTTTTGACTTAATACCAGTTAGAACCAGTTTTGAGATTATCGGTGAACGGTAGTTTTCGACCGTTCACCGGTTACTTGCAATCGTTTGCAGTCGTTTTCCCAGATGAATTAGGGAAACACAATGGAGCGCTTGCGCGGGCGCGAGGCCTACTCCAGTGGTTTCGGCAGCAAAAAGCCCGCTAGAACGTTGTCCGTTCTAGCGGGCTAAATCAGGCAGATCGGCTAGCGCACAGTAGTGCAGGCAAACCTTACGCAAACAGGCCGTAGATGCTGATGTTGGCCTTGGCATACAGGCCGTTAGCATACTCGGTCCACTTGGAGCTGGCGCTCGAAGCCTGCGAAGAGTACTGCTGGTAGGCGGTGTAATAGGCGGTCATGGCCTGCTTGTAGGTAGCGCTATCAGCCGTAAAGGCATCGTCAGCGAAGGCCTTAGCGTAGGTGCTATCGGCGTCCTTCCAGGTGCCCTTTTCGCTATCCCACTCGTCGCCGGCAAGTTTGATGATGTAATCGGCGTAGTCCTTGCTCGCAGTCTCCTCGTTGCCGTCAGCAGGCTCGGTCGGGGCGGTCGGCATGCTTGCGGAGCTATCGCCCACCTTCTTCTTGTAGAGCTTCTGCAGCGTCGCGGACTGACGGACGATCTGCTTGGCCTGGTCCTTGGACACGCCATACTGCGTGGCCATGGTCTTGTAGTCCGAAGTGCCGATGGAATCCTCGGCGTACTTCTTCATCTCCTTAGAAGAGACGGTGATGCCCTCGTCCTCGGCAGCGTCGAGCAGGATCTTGTTGCGCACGTAGGACAGGATGACGTCGGCAGAGGGAGCGGTGTAGTTGCCATCGCCATCCTTGACGGTGTCGAGGCTGTACTGGCTCTCAATGGCCTCGCGCGCGGTGATGTCGCTCTTCTTGCCGTTGTAGCTGTAGCTTGCCACGGTCGAATCGAGCTGGTCCTCGGTGAGGGTCGCCGAGCCGACACCCTTGCCGCCAAAACCACCATTGCCAATAAAGAAGCCAATCACGGCAGCAATCACGACTGCAACCACAAAGGCGGCAATCATCGTCTTCTTGTGCTTGGATGCGCGGTCGTCTTCGTCGGAACCCAGGATATCGTCGTCCTCGTCCTGCTCCTCGGGCATGAGGTTCTCGTCGGCGGCGTCCGCGGCGATCTTTGCCTCCAGGCGAGCGTCCTCCTCCTCGGCCGTCGTACCGGCGACAATATGTTCGGCAGACGTACCGGCGACCAGATCGATCTTCTCCTCCTCATCACCATCGGGGCCTTCGCCGCGCTCGATGATCTGGATGCCGTCGATCTCGTCCTTCTCGTCCTTCTTTTGAATCAGACCCATATCAGTTACTCCTTGTTAGGAAACATAGTCCGCAATAGAATACGCCCGACAAAGCGCCGGGCGTATTGATTCTCAGGTTATACGCAAACACTTAAGTACTATTTAGGCGTTTGCAGTCTGCATGCCTTAGGCCAGGTGCGCGATAACGGCATCGGCAAAGGCCTGCGTGCCCACAGCGCCCTCAACGGAGCCGGTCTGGGCACGACGAACGTCGCCGGTAACCTGCTCACCCTCGTCGAGCGTGGCAGAAACGGCGGCGCGAATGCGATTGGCCGCGTCGTTCTCGCCCAGGTGATCGAGCATCATAGCCGCGGACAGAATCTCGGCCGTGGGGTTAGCGATATCCTGGCCAGCGATATCGGGCGCGGAGCCGTGCGTCGCCTCGAAGATGGCGCAGTCGGCACCGATGTTGGAACCCGGAGCCATACCCAGTCCACCTACCAGACCGGCGCACAGGTCGCTCACAATGTCACCGTACAGGTTGGGCAGCACCAGGACATCGAAGTCGTTGGGGTTCTGGACCAGGCCCATGCAGGTGGCGTCGACGATCTTGTCGTTGAACTCGATATCGGGATAGTTGGCGGCCACCTCGCGCGCAACGCGCAGGAACAGGCCATCGGTCGCCTTCATGATGTTGGCCTTATGCACGGCCGTCACCTTTTTGCGGCCGCAGCGGCGGGCGTACTCAAAGGCGTACTCCACAATGCGGCGGCTCTTGGCGATGGAGATGGGCTTGATCGAGATAGCGGAATCGGCGGCGAAGGCCTTCTGACCCGAGCGCTCGACAAGCTGCGAGAGCTCCTCGACCTCGGCAGCCCCCTCATCGAACTCGATGCCGGCATAGAGGTCCTCGGTGTTCTCGCGCACGATGACCAGGTCGACGTCGCGGAAGCGCGAGCCGTCGCCCGGCTGCGACAGGCAAGGGCGCACACAGGCGTACAGGTCAAAGTGCTTGCGCAGGGCGACGTTAACGCTGCGGAAACCCGTGCCAACCGGCGTAGTAATGGGACCCTTGATGGCAACCTTGGTCTCGGCGACCGCATCGAGCACGTGCTGGGGCAGCGGCGTGCCAAACTCGTCCATGACACCGGCACCGGCCTCCTGGACGTTCCAATTGATCTGGACACCGGCGGCCTCGACCACGCGGCGCATGGCCTGCGTAATCTCGGGACCGATACCGTCACCGGGAATCAGGACTACATCGTGCGCCATAATCTGTTACTCCTCGTCTTCGGCGTCGTCAGATTTTTTAACGCTAGCACGCTTCTTCTTTTTGGAGAGATCCAGGCCAAAACGTTTAACAAGCATTTCGCAAATCTCGCTCGAACGGGCCTTGAGATAGCTGCCTTTGCCGTTCTCGGCGTCGAACTTAAGGCGCAGCGCGAGCTTCTCGGCGACCTCGGCGTCAATCTCGCCCCGGCCAAACTCGTACAGGCAACCGAGCATGTCGCGATACTCGAGGTCGCCGTGGTAGCACTGGATGGCCTCGTCCAGGATGGGCCAAGCCTCGCGCGAACGCTCGACGCTCGTGGCGCCCCACACGCACAGCAGGCGGAAGGCGGCATAGCGCAGCGTGGACGAAATCTCATCGAACAGCGCGGTCTCGGCGCCCTCAAAGGCATCGCCCAGCTGCTCGGGGCAGGTGGTGGCGAGCGCCGCCAGGGCATCGAGAGCCTCCCAGCGGGTCTGAGCCTCGGGGCGGTCGAGCGCCTCGATCAGCGCGGGCACGCAGGGCACGACGCGCTGCGGATCGCGCTCGGCAAGCAGGTGCAGCACGCGGGCGGCAAACTGACGGATGCGGCGCGTGGGGCAGCCGAGCTCCTGGACCAGGCGGTCGACGGCGTTCTCGTTCTCCTCTGCCAGCTGGAGCTGTGCCAGCTCCTCGTCGGTGAGCTGTTCGTCTTTGTTTTCTGCCATAGTTACCTCTTTTTACTATTTCTTAGCGTGCTTGTCAGCACCCTTGCTGTCATCGGTGACCGAGATGAGCTGTCGGTCGGCCGCGCCATTGCGACGCGCACGGCGGCGCTCCTCGGCATCGCCCGCGTCGGCGGCGGCGCGGTGAGCCTTGTTAACGTTAAAGACCTCGTCGTGTTTGCGCCACGGACCGACGGACTCGCCAAAGCTCATCTTAAGGCCGGCGATAAAGCCGCCGAGCCAGCCGATCGGCGCAAACTGCACCAGCGGGAACAGCGAGAACACCCAGGTCAGCAGGATGACTGCCGCCGCTCCCGCAAAGTTGGCAATCCAGTAGTCGCGCTTGGTGATGACGCGCTTTTCGCACGCCCACTGGCCGCACAAAAAGCCAATGTAGATCGCGAAGAGAAAGAGCACCAGCGCAAGCACCACGAACGTCCAGCTCATGGGCGCTACTCCCCGTGATGGTGGCCGCAGCAGCACTCGTGGCCGTCGTCATGGCCGTGGCCGCCGCAGCACTCGTGGTCCTCGCCATGGTGGTGGCCACAACCGCACTCGTGGTCGTCGCCATGTTCGCCGCAACCGCAGCCTTCCTCGTGAGCACCATGCTCCTCGGGACGATACTGCGACCAGTCAAGACCGGCGGCGATGGCGTCGGCCTCCTCCTTGTAGAGCACCGTGATGGCCTGGGTGCCCAGCTTGGCGCCACCGATGGCATCGAGCATGTCGTAGAGCGTAAAGGCCACGTCGGCGCCGGGCAGCGCAAGCTCGCGGTCGTCGGCATAGGCGAGCGCCAAGCGCAGGTCCTTGATGAAGTGCTCGACCATAAAGCCGGGCTTGTAATCGCCGTCGAGCGCCTTGGGCGCCAGACTCTCCATGGCGCCGGACTTGCCGGTACCGCCCAGAATCATCTGACGGGTCTTCTCCAGATCGAGGCCGCTCAGCTCGGCAAACGCCAGCGCATCGGCCATGCCGACCATGCAGGCGCCCAGCGACACCTGGTTGGCGAGCTTGGCAGCCTGGCCCTTGCCGGCGCCGTCGAAGCAGCAGATGGTTGCCGCAAAGGTGGAAAGGATATCGCGGACCGGGGCAATGTCGTTCTCGGTAGCGCCCACGATAGCCGTAAGCGTGCCGGCGATAGCACCCGACTCGCCGCCGGTGACGGGGCAGTCAAACGCCATGCGGCCGGAAACCTGGGCGGCCTCGGCAATGTCGCGCGCCAGCTCGGGCGAGCTCGTGGTGAGGTCGATCAGGACCGCGCCGGGCTTAGTGCACGCGAGCAGGCCGTCGCCCGCCAGGTAGAGCTCCTCGACCTCGGAGGGATAGCCCACCATGGTAAAGACGACGTCGGCGTTCGCCGCGGCATCTGCCGGCGTATCGGCCCAGACGGCACCGCGCTCAACGAGCGCTGCAGCCTTGGACTTGGTGCGGTTGTTGACCGTGACGGGATAGCCAGCGTCCAGAATGTGGCCGGCGATGGGGGCACCCATAATTCCGGTGCCGATGAATGCGACGGAGAGCTTGTTTGCCATGAAACCTTTCCTTTTGGGTTGGGTGTTGTTACCAGGTTGAATACTCGGTGCCAGCGTTTGGGCTGTGAGTCGAGGGCGATTACGGACGCAGCGCTTGCCTACTGACCGCGCACGCGGCGGGCGATACGGTCGGAAAGCGACGCCTTGTCGGCGCGGTTCTTACCCCAAAACGCGCAGCCCACCATGCCGGGGCCCACGTGCGAGCCGATGGTGGGACCCACGGAGCCGCGAATGATCGTGACGTCGGCGCAACCCTCCTCCTTGCGGATGGCGGCTTCGAGCCAGTCACCATCCTTTTCGGCATCGGCCGTCATGATGGCGATGGGCATGGTGCGATCGGGCACGTAGTTCTCGCGGAACGACTTGAGGATGGACTTGAGCGCCTTCTTGCGGCCGCGGTTGACGCCGATCAGCGACAGCGAGCCGGCCAGGTCGTAGGAGAGCTCGGGCTTGACGTCGAGCTTTGCCGTGAGCTGCGCCGCCGCGGGAGGAATGCGGCCGCCGGCAGCCAGTGCGTCGAAGCTCTCGAGCGTAAAGTAGCCGTGCACGTAGGTCTTTGCCTCGTTTGCCCAATCGACCAGCTGCTTGGCGGTCAGTCCCGCCGAACGCTGGCGCACGGCCTCGAGCGCCAAGAGCGCACCGGTCGCGCAGGGCAGAGCGTTGTCGACCACGTAGAGCTCAAAGTTGGGATACTCGGCGCGCACGACATCTGCCGCCTGGCACGCGGAGTTGTAGCTCGACGACAGCGCCGAGGTAAAGCACAGGTAGACCGTGGGCGTGCCCTCTTTGGCGCACTCGGTAAAAAACTCGATATAGCGACCGAGCGACACAGCCGAGGTGGACACGCGGGCACCGGCGCGCATGCGGTCGTAGAACTCCTTAGGGCTCATGCTCGACCAGATATCGTCCGTGCGCTCCTCGCCATCGATGATAAAGGGGAAGCCCAAGATATCGACATCGAGGTTCGCGGCGACCTCGGGGCTAAAGTCGCAGCAGGTATCGACGACGATGCGGCAGCGGTCAGAATGGCCGGTAGATGCAGCCTTGTCCATCAAAGCGACTCCTTACGTAAAAAAGGCGGCCATCCGCATGGGATGGCCGCCAACCGTTAACTCATGCAAGTTAACGTATTTTACTCGTCAAGTGTTTCGATGCGGGGCTTGATGATGCCATATCCACCATTCTTACGGTGATACACCACATTGATGAGACCGGTCGTCGCGTTCTCGAACACGTAGAAGTCGTGGCCCAGCAAATCGGTCTGCACCAGCGCCTGCTCCTCGGTCATCGGGGTGACATCGATGACCTTCTCGCGGACGAGCAGGTCGTCGTCCTCCTCGGGCAGCAGCAGGTCGGCCAGATCCTCAACGCGCTCGACCGGCGCGACATCCGCGGCACTGGCACCACCCTGGCGGTTGTCCACGACCTTGGTCTTGAACTTGCGCAGCTGGCGGGTGACCTTATCGGCGGAGAGGTCGATGGCAGCATACATATCTGCGCCGTGCTCGGCAACGCGAATCACCGAACCGCGGGCACGAGCCGTGACCTCGACGATTGCCGGGTTGGGGTTCGAGGGGTTCTTCTCATAACGAAGCACGACGTCGACTGTCATGGGCTCGATGTCGAAAACCTTGAGCGCCTCGCCGATTTTCTCATCCACATGCGCACGCAGAGCATCGGTTACCGTCGTCTTGCGTCCAGAAACCTTGATATCCATACGTGGCTCCAATCTGCCTCGGGGACTTACCGTACTGGCTATGTACCCATTGCCGTGCATTTAATCACGCGAATTCCCAAAGACCCGAATAACGACTGCTTGATACCGCATACCGAAGTCTCGCACTTTTCCGTGGCAAAGTGCGCTATAGGAAGGCGTCGACGGAGTTAATTTTTCTCCTGGAAATTAGCTTTGACCTGCTAGTTTTACCAAAATAGAAAAGCCGGGCTCCCCTATTTGGGAGACCCGGCCATGCGTGTTGAAACCGTGAAGAAGCGCCTTGTTCGGTGTATGGCAGACGCCACCCCTACCAATAACTAGCTATTGAGCTTGTTGATGTCATCGTCGGTGATGGCGCCCTCCTGGCTAGACGACGGACTGTCGCCGTTGTTATCAGAGGCGTCGCCATCGGAGGACTCGGTCTCGTTGGACGTGGAGTCGGATGCCTGCACATTGGCCCCCGAAACAGTCTTGGCGGTAAGGTCATAGGGCATTTGGCCATACCAGACGCAGTGGACCGCCTCGAGCGTGCCGTCGACCGTGATGCCGTCGAGGGCATCACTCACGGCACGGCACAGCTCATCGTTAGAGCTAAGGCCTGCGACGCCAAGCGTGGAGGGTGCCTCGAGCGTGCCGACATAGGAGATCTGGCTCATCAGGCGCGCGAGGTAACCACCGGCCGTGGAATCACAGATCACGTAATCGACCTCGCCCGACTCGAGTGCCTCGAAGCACTCGTTGATGTTGGAGAAGGTCTTTTGGTTGGCCGTGATGCTTTGCTTGGCAAGCGCTTCCTGCGAGGCCGAGGAAGTCTGAACGCCCAAGGTAGCGGTGTTGAGTGTGTCGGTTGAGACACTCGGGGACTCTCCGTCGCTGGTCTTGCCGAACACGGCGGCAGCATCGTACAGACAGGTGCCAAGCGAGCTGATGTCGCCGCCCGCAGACTTGATGTCGCCAATAAAGATGTCGGCCTTTTTATCGCTGAGCGCGGAATCGGCCGAGGGCGCATCGACAAAAGCGACCTTGAGACCCATGCGGCATGCGAGGGCACGAGCGGCATCGACCGCATAGCCCGTGAGGTTTCCGTCGGCATCCTGCATGGCCTGTGGGGCGTCGGACGTATCGAGGGCGACCGTCAGGGTTCCCGGCGTGACCAGGGCATCGTCCGATACCGTGGGGGTAACGGTCTCGCGCTCGATCTGGTCGATCGTGGGCGTCGTGAACGTGGACAGTGGATTGAACGCACATCCACTCAGGCCCAAAACGGCAATGACCACCGCGGTCCCAGCACCTAACCGAGCCGCATGCATCAAGCTGCCCCTCACCATGTCCGCTACCCTGCCTTCTGTGTCGTATACGATCCGTGCCCTGCACGGAATATCGGGTTGTTCCCACCAGCTGACCTGGTATTTGACCCCACACTTGCGCACCGGGGCGTTTGCTCGGGAGGCCGCAGCCACCTTCACGACTGGCCCGCTCGCCCGCGAGGCGGTATTGCCCCAAAGAAAATAGAACGGACGGTGCGGCTTACATCTAGGACGCGCCATGATCGCGCCGCGCGCACGCGGTCGCTTACGTGGATCCCTTTGACCGCGTCTGTCTTGGACTAGGATGGGCATTTCGTCCGTCCGCAACCACAGCCTGGCAGGAACGTAGCGCATTATAGCTAAGTTCAAGCTATAGTTTAAGGTTAGGGACGTTATTCGCATCGTGAGTACAGATTTCGCAGGTCAGGACGGGCCGCACGCGCTCTGATTAAGCCCGTCGCTCCCCTATGGAAAGCCCCAACACACCCGTCTTAGGGCGCCGTGGCCAAAAAATAGCAAATATGAGTACTGTTACCAATTTAGTAGCAGGAGTTTTTGGCTCTGCAAGCTGTTTTCACGCTCTATAACGTCAGATTGATGCCAGGATATTCCACATTTGTTTAATAATTTTCTAATTTACGCCATCTTCCAGTCCCAAAATCCCTGATTTTGCTGTTACTGAATTTGTAGCAGTACTCATATTTGCTATATTTTGGCCAAAGCATATATCCAACCCCCTGTTTCAGAGCATTGTTAGGCGGGTTTAAGCCCAAAACACGCCCGCAACGTGTTAAATAGCGCCTCTTGTTTCTTTCTGCGAGCGTCAACACGGTTGCGATATCGCTTACTCATGCGCTGGTGGATGCGCCATGCGAGCGCTTCCATCGCTTCCATGTCGCAGAGCATTTCGTTGTTAACCGTCGCGACCTCGATTCCCATAGTAATCAAGCCCGTGTTGCGTTTTTCATCATGGATACGTCCCCTCCGGGAGGAATGGCCCAGCTCACCGTTGTATTCCAGGTCAAACTGGGCTGCTTCCTGATACGCATCGCAAACTGCATGCGGCATCCCCGAGATTGCCTGCGCACGGTCATCGAACTCGATCTTGTAGTCGGTCTTAAAGGGACCGCAGGCAAATCCGCCATAGGAAAACGGAAGCGAAAACAGAGCGAGCATGATGCACTCCATGGGCGAGCGCAGATTTTCTGACAGGTAGGGACACAGGCGCAGCAGCTGTTTGGCCACATTCCCCTTGCATGCCGCGAGGTAATCTACCAGGCAATCGGGTGTCAGCACGGACTCGACCTCAAAGTAACCGACATCTGGCGGCTGGTCTTTGTCCTTTGCCAATTTGTTCACGACAGGCGATGTGTAGGGAGGTAGATACTGCCCGCGGTCACTCAGCGAAATCTTAGAGCACAGTTCCTGGGCCAGGGCAAACGCCTGGATGCAGCCGACCTCGCGCGCGATGGCAACACAAAGGGCCTCGGGAGATAGACTGTACACCCCCGGTTCCACCTCTAGAATCGAGCCGGCGGGCAACCCGGAACACACGGACCAGCTCACGCCAAGAATACAGCGGCGCTGCGCTGCAGACCCTACCAGCAAGCACAAATCCTCTTGCACCTCGCCGCTTGCGGCCCCAATCCGCACCAAATCGGGAAGATAGATGTCCTCGGTCGAGGGCGACGACGTGCGCAGCACACGGCGCTCTTCATCGGGATTAAGGTCCTTCCAGCTTATGTAGCCCATCTGCCGGCGCTCGGCGCGCATCATGCGCAGCGCCGAGGCACCCGTCAGAATTACGGAAGCAGCCAGCTGCTCGCTTGCAGGCTTGCCACGCTGCCCGATCTTTATTGCCATCTGAACCACCCCTACCAAACACGTGCGATAGCAAGGCCATCGACTGCTGCGGCGCCGGCGCGCTTGAGTTCCGCCGAAGCCGCTGCCATCGTCGCACCCGTGGTGATAACGTCGTCGATAAGCAGCAGGCGCTTGCCCCGCACATCCTCAACCGTCTCGTACATACCTCGGGCACGCTCGCGGCGCTCCTCACGACCGAGTTCGCGCTGGTCGCCATGCCCGTACTTGACGAGAGCATCGAGCAAGGGAACACCCGACAGCTCGCAAAATGGGCGCGCAATGGCCTCCATATGATCAAAACCACGCCGCCGAAACGCTACCGCCGTCGCAGGCACAAACACCACCGCATCCGCACCGGACAGCACACCTCCATAGCGATCGGGCGCTACGACCTGGGCATGCAGGGCGGTGTCGTAGAGCAGCTCCGCCAGATACGGAGCCAGACGTCGCTCGCCCGCATCCTTGTACGCTTTAATGATGCGCGGCAGCGGATGCGCATAGACGGCGCACGCCAGGCAGCGGTCGAGCGCCTCCGCCATTACCGAGGACGTGCCCTCGACCGAACACTCAGTGCACAGCAAATCCCCAAACGGGGCGCCGCATCGGGTGCAGCTATGACGTGGGTCGATGAGCGTGAGCGCAGTCAGGCAGTCTTGGCAAATAAGCGCACCGGCGCGCTCGCAGCCGGCACATCGTGTTGGCGACAATGCCTCGAGCGCCTCGCGTGCCACCCACTCGGCAAACGGTAGCAATTCGTCCGCAAACGGTAGGGCGCCGGCGCCCTGCAGACGGCTCAATATGTTCAGATGGCTCTTCAAGACACAACCCTCCCTACGTTCGGTCGCAGGGAGGGTTGTTGATTCGGCGCTATGATACCCCGATGCGCTCGGGGCAAGGCGGGCTAAATCCGCTCGCGGGCGTTATTCGCCGGCGGGCGGTTGTGGTGCGGACGAAGACGGGGTCGAGCCCTCGCCACCATCCTGGCGCGGCTTGCGGGAACGGCGACGGCGACGGCGCTTTTGACCCTGGTCGGCCGAGCCCTCGCCACCGCGATCCTCGCGCGGCTCGCGCTCGTCGCGAGCGGCGCCACGCGAAGCCTTGGCAGCCGCTCCCCCGCCATCTCCGGGACGACGGCGCGTGACCTTGACCTCGCCATCCGAGACCTGATCGGCCACAGAGGGCACTGAGGGCTTCTGCTGCGCGCCCGAGGAATGGCGACGGCGCGGACGCGGCGCGCGCTCCTCCTCGCCACGTGACTTGCCGCTCTTGTCGACAGGCGCATCGGAGGCCGAGGCGCCCTTGGAAGCGGCACCGGCCTCGCGAGCAGCTGCGGCGCGGAAGGCGTCCTCGCGCTCCTCGCTCGACAGATGACGGCGACGACGACGTGTGGGGTTCATGCCACCGCCGCGATTCTGCTGCTGGGGCTGCTGAACCTCGCGCTCGCGAGAGGCGTTCTTGCCCGCGGCTGCAGCCTCGGTAGCATCGCCCGAGCCCGCGCGCTTGCGACGACGACGGCCACCGGCCGCCCCCTCGGCCTCGGGTGCCTCGGCCTTGCCGCGGCCCTTTCCACGGCCACGGCCCTCGCTCTGGCCCTGGCCGGCGCGAGCATCGGATTCGGCATCGCGACGACGGCGCTTGGGCATCGACGTCCCGGCCAGACGGTCGGCACTCGACAGGCCATCGCCCACGTCGACGCCGTTCTCGCGATCGAGCTCCATGAGCGCCAGGCGCATCTCGGGCGACTCGATGCGTTCGAGCACATCGCGCGTCACGCAGTCGGGGCGGCAGTTGCAGCCCTGCTCGGCGGCCTTCTTTTTGCAGCCCTCCGAGCACGTCATATCGGCCAGGTTGACCTTAAAGACTTTGCCGTTCTCCAGGCGCAGCACCAGCTGCTCACGCGGCGTGTCATATTCCTGAATACGCGCCTTGCCAAGCGGCGTATCGATGAGCGTCTTCTTTTTGGGCGCGCGGCTCTTAAAGTCCTTGTACGCCTCGAACTCATAGCGCAGGCAGCACATCAGGCGGCCGCAAACGCCGCTGATCTTGGACGAGTTGAGCGGCAGGTCCTGCTCTTTTGCCATGCGAATCGAGACGGGCTCAAACTGTCCGCCAAAGCGCGTGCAGCAGAGCTCCTGTCCGCACTGGGCATAGCCGCCCACCAGGCGGGTCTCGTCGCGCACGCCAATCTGGCGCATGTCGACGCGAATGTGCAGCGTCGAGGACAGGTCCTTGACGAGCTGACGAAAATCGACGCGTTCCTCGGCCGCAAAGTAGAACACGGCCTTCTCGCCGCCAAACAGGTACTCGACGCCGACCGGCTTCATCTCGAGGTCGAGCTCTTTGACCAGACGGCGGAAATCGACCATCGCCTCGTCGCCCTGGATGGCCAGGTCGTCGGCAAGCTGCAGGTCGATGTCGCTCGCCACGCGCAGCACGGGCTTGAGCGGCTGGCCGATCTCATCTTGCGGCACCTCGAAGGGATCGGCCGTGACCAGGCCGATCTCGGTTCCGCGCTCGGTGGAGCAAATGGCATAATCGGCCTCGAGGATATCCAGATCCTGCGGGTCGAACCACAGGTCGCGCGAGGCGTAGGTAAACTTAACGGGTACGACTAACGGCATTTCAGTGCCTTCCTGATATCGAACAGCATGACCTCGATGGCCAGCTGGGGAGTAACGTTTCTGGCTATGTTGCGCTCAGCCGTGGCAACCGCCTCGAGCGCCTGGGTGGCACCCGCAACATTCGTCGCGGCGGCAAGCCGCCCGATCGTGTCGCGCACGTCTTCGTTCACGACGTCGGCCGCCTCGTCCTGAAGCGTCAGCAGCACGTCGCGCATGAGCGTCCGCGCGCTCGCCAGCGCTTCCATGATACCCGAACGCTCGCGCGCGTTGAGTTCGCGCTTGTTGCGGTCCTCAAGCTGCTTCAATGCTCCACGCGACAGATAGTCGGCGTTTTGCTCGAGCACCTTTTCCTGTGTGGACTTGACCTCGGCGAGCGGCGCCTTAACGGCGACGATGAGCGACTTGGCGCGGCTGAGCACATCAGCCTCGTCGGCAGCGATGAGCGAATCGATGGCGCGGACCATTTGGCGGCGAGCATCCTGGCGCTCGGCACTCTTAAGGAACTCGATGCCGCGTGTGGGGCTTCCCGCCACGGCGACCGCCATGCGGCAACGCGCGAGATCCTGACCCGTCGCGCGGCTCACGGCCTGCGCGGCCACGGTGGGCGACACCAGCCGAAACGGCACGCACTGACAGCGGCTCACGATGGTGGGCAACATCACGTCTGCCGAGGTGCCCAACAAGATGAACATAACGCCCTCGGGCGGCTCCTCGAGTGTCTTGAGCAGCGCGTTGGCGGTGTTAGCGCGCAGTTGCTCGGCACGATCGATGATGTAGACCTTGGCCTTGGCACGGATGGGCGCCAGCGGCACGTCATCGAGCAGCTCGCGGGTCTGGGCAATGAGGTAGCCTGTGGCGCTCTCGGGCGTGTAATAGTGCACGTCAGGATGCGTATGCCGAGCAACGCGTACGCAGCTGTCGCATGCTCCGCAGCCGTCCTGCTCGCACAGGAAGGCCTGGGCGAGCGCCCATGCGGCATCGAGCTTGCCGGCACCGGGAGCGCCCAAAAACAGGTAGGCGTGCGATGCGCGGCCGCTGGCGACGGCGTTGGTCAAAAAATCGCGAACGCGCTCTTGGGTGTCGAGCTTGGCCAGCAGGCTTGCCTGAGCGGGGGCCACGTTACTCGGCCTCCTTGGCAAGCGCGGCGGCGACAGCATCTTGCGAAATGTCGAGACCGTACGCGCGAATCTGCTCGACCGTCTTCTCGAAGACTTCCTCGACGGTCGCAGTGGCGTCGATGAGCTTTACGCGGTTTGGCTCCTCGGCAGCAATGGCGCAAAATCCCTGGTAAACGCGCTCTTGGAAGGCTATGCCTTTTGCCTCCATGCGATCTGCCGCACCACGAGCTGCCATGCGCAGCGCCGCCTGCTCGGGCGTGATGTGGTAGACGAGCGTGAGCGCCGGATGCGTACCGGCGACAGCCAGGTTGTTGGCATCGCGTACCATCTGACGGTCGAGGCCATCGGCAAACGCCTGGTAGCAGGTCGTGGAGTCGTAGAAGCGATCGCACAGGACTACCTTGCCGGCCGCGAGGGCGGGAGCTATGACCTCGTGCACCAACTGGGCACGCGCCGCCTCGTAGAGCAGCAACTCGCAGGTGTCTCCCATCGCCGTATTGGCGGGGTCGAGCAGCAGAGCACGGATCTTTTCGCTAATGGCGGTACCGCCCGGCTCGCGCAGGCTCACAACCTGGTAGCCAGCGAGTTCGAGCGCGCGGGCAAGCAGACGCGCCTGCGTGGACTTGCCGGCGCCGTCGACGCCCTCGAGCGTGATAAAGCTATGTTGAGCGGGCTCAAAAGCCATGGGCGCAGCCCCTTCCTACAAGGCGCGTAAATGCAGATATATCAACCAAGCCATGATACCCCAGGGGCAGGCGCGCCCCCAATGGCTAAAGGTGTCTTTCCAAAGTTGCGGTGAAATAGGGACTGATTGAAGCTCTGAGACCGCCAAACAGTCCCTATTTCACCGCAACTTATGATGGGGACTTTTGGACGCTGGGTATAATCGTCGTATTAATTTGAAATGTGGCGAAAGGAGTGGCAATGTCTCGGTATTGCGCCTCGTGCGGCAAGCTTCTTGCAGATGATGCCAAGTTCTGCACCTCGTGCGGTGCACCCGTTGAGCAGACAACCGCAAGCAATGGCCAACCCGCGTTTGAGAAGACCGGCTCCCTCGATACGCCGCAAGCTAAGCCGGACGACCCCCTCGCCTATCGCCCCGACCCCGCCGCCGGCCCTGCAGCGGTCGAAACGACGCAGCGCATACCCGTCGCGGACACCCCGCCCCAACAGCAACCGGCGTCTACATACGCGTCTGGTTCACCGCAGGCCCCCGCCGCCAAAAAGAGCAGCACCAAGGCGCTTATCGCCGTTATCGTTGTGCTGGTGGCAATCATCATCGCCTTGGTCATCTTTTTTGTGATCAAGCCGTTCGACAACTCCGCTACGCAGACGACTGCCGAGGTAGCTAAGCTGCACCATGACGTCGACGACGATGATCTAAAGCCTCTCGGCAATCCCAACAGCCTGTACGACGATGATGACGATGACGACGAGGATGGCGGCGAAGCAAGCCTCTCCGAACAGAACCTCTACCGTCGCCTGAGTGAATACTACGACCTGCTGGAAGATCTCGATAGCCAGGTCCGTGCCTGCGCAGAGACGTTTAATGGCAGCTATCTGGAAGAGGATCGTACCACCCGTCAAAATCTCGCTGACGTCGCCGAGCGCACGGAGGACACCATCGAGCAGTATTACGACATTGTCGAGGACCTGGACGTCCCCACAAGCTCTAAGAACTACAGCTCGTGGAAGGACATCATTGCTCTGTACGACGACCTGGATCACCGCATCGATGCGATCTGCGATGCCTGGGAGATCAGCTTAAAGTACGCAAAGCCCGCGGACCATAAGAACGAGATCGTGGCGCCGCTGTCGCGCGACAACGTGGCGGGCACCAATGACAATAAGTACCGCCTAGACTTTGAGGAGCGCTATCCCGGCGCCAAACCCGTCGAAGTGAACTAACGCCTTGTCGTTTCCGAGCCGGCAGTTAGGGACGTTCCTAAACTGCCGGCAGAAAAAGGAATGTCCCTAACTGCCGGTCAAAAAACGAGCGAGGATCATGGGACCCTCGCTCGTTTTTTGGGCAATGTTTCGACTGCGCCGTTACTTGTCGGCGGCTGCTTTCTTGGCAGTCGACTTCTTCGCGGTCGTCTTCTTGGCGGCAGTGGCTTTCTTAGCCGTCGTCTTCTTCGCAGTCGAGGTCTTCTTCGCCGTGCTCGCCTTGGTCGCAGTCTTGCGGCCGCGGGCGGGCTTCTTCTCCTTGGTCGGGCAGTCCATGTTGACGCAGATACGCCACGGACCGCGCGCCGTGTTGACCACCACGATGGGAGCGCCGCACTCGGGACAGGTCTCGCCCGTCGCCTCGAGCTTGCCACGCGCCGGCAGCGGATAGCTCACGCCGCAGTCGTCATAGTTGGTGCAGCGGATAAAGCGCTTGCCGCTCTTCTCGCTCTTGTGTGCGATCAGGTCGCCATGGCGTCCTGCCTCGGCGCACACCTTGCACTCGCCCACCTTAAGGTCAGGCTCGTAGTTGGTGGGGCATGTGGGGTTCACGCAAATCTCGAAAGCCTTTTGGCGGAACGGCTGGCACTTAATGCGCGGCGCACCGCATTCGGGGCACACAGCAGCCTCGCCCTCGAGCGGGCTCACCTTGACGCCGCTCGGCACCGGATAGGTCACGTCGCAGTCGGGCCAGCCCATGCAGCCGATAAAGCTGCCGCGGGTCTTGGCGCTCGTCTTCATAACCAAGTCCTTGCCGCACTTGGGGCAGGCGCCCACGCGCGCATCGGCCGTGACGGCGTCGCTGATAGCATCGCCCAGTTCCTGCGTATGCTTGAGCAGCTCGTCGAGCACACCGGCCAGCAGCGCGCGCGAGTGCGTCACGACATGCTCTTCGGTGTCCTCGCCGCGCTCCACGCGGGTCATATCGCCATCGAGCTCGCTGGTCATATCGGGGCTCGTGATGCGCGGGGCAAACTGCGACAGTGCATCGATGATGGCGATGCCCAGCTTGCTCGGCTCCACGGGATCGTTTTTGAGATAGCGCACGGCGTACAGGCGCTCGATGATGCTCGCGCGCGTGGACTTGGTGCCCAGGCCGCGCTTTTCCATCTCCTGCACGAGCTTGCCCTGGCTGTAGCGTGCGGGCGGCTCGGTCTGCTTGGCCTCGAGCTTAATGTCGAACACGTCGACCGTATCGCCCTGCTCCAGCGGCGGCATCTGCTCGTCGCGCTTGAGTCCATACGGATACGCCTCGCGGAAACCCGGGGTCACGAGCACATCGCCCGAAGCCACGAACGGCTCACCATTGACGTCGAGCTCGAGCTTGGTGTTCTCGATGGTCGCGGGACCCATGAGCGTTGCCAGGAAGCGACGGGCGATGAGGTCGTAGAGCTTGCGCTGGCCACCGTCGAGCGCGGACGGATCGCCCTCGCCCGTGGGATAGATAGGCGGGTGGTCGGTGGTTTCGACTTTGCCGCGCGTGGGCTTCATGGGGCCGGCGAGCACCTTTTTGCACACGGGCGCCAGCGCCGGGTTGATCTTTGCAAGGTCGCTCACCACGGCGCCCAGATCGAGCGTCGCAGGGTACACGGTATTGTCGACACGCGGGTAGCTGATGAGACCGGCCATGTAGAGGGACTCGGCGATGCGCATGGTACGCGCAGGTGAGATGCCCTCGGCTGCGGCGGCAGCCTGCAGCGAGGTAGTCGCAAACGGTGTGGGCGGCTGCTGCTTGCGCGAACGCTTGGTCACCGCGGCGACGGTTGCCGTCGCAACGCCGTCAACGTGGCCGTACGCCGCCTCAGCAGCATCCTTGTCGGTAAAGCGCGCCGTCTTGTGCGCAATCTTAAAGCGGTCGTCCTCGGCAGCGCCCTGTGCGGCGCCCATGCCGCGGATCTGCCAATAGTCCTCGGGCACAAACGCCATGCGCTCGCGCTCGCGCTCGACCACCAGGGCAAGCGTCGGCGTCTGCACACGGCCGGCAGAGCGCACGTTACCAAAGCCGCCAAACTTGGCGAGCGTCAGGTAGCGCGTGAGCACCGCACCCCAAATGAGGTCGATGTGCTGGCGGCTCTCGCCGGCGTCGGCCAGATTCTGGTCGAGCGAGACGAGATTATCGAAGGCCTGCGTGATCTCGGCCTTGGTAAACGAAGAATACTGGGCGCGGGCGACCGGCAGGTCGGGCGCAACCTCGCGCACCTTGTTGAGGGCGTCCGAACCGATCAGCTCGCCCTCGCGATCGAAGTCCGTGGCGATGATGACACTGTCGGACTTCTTGGCGAGGTTCTTGAGCGAACGAATGAGTTCCTTCTCGGCCGGTAGCTTAATGACGGGCGCCCAGGTGAGGTAAGGCAGGCTCTCGAGTTTCCAGCCCTTGATTGAGATGCCATCGGCAAGAAACGGCTTGCGCTTGGTGTCGTAGGGCGGACGCGCCAGGCCATCGGGTATGTCGGCCGGCAGCATCTCGCCGTCCTCGGTGACCGAATACCAGCCCAGCTTTTTATCGAACAGCACGCTGTCGCAAAAATCGGGCGCTAGGATGTGACCGGCAAGGCCGATGGTCACGCACTCCTCGCCCTTCCACTCAAAACGGTAGATGGCGGTGTTGTACACCTTGTCCTTTTTGGGCTTGCCCGTGGACAGACGCTCGGCAATCTGACGCGCGGCGTCGTTTTTCTCGGCGATGATGAGCTTCAAAAGAGGCTCCTATCTCGTATCTCTGCGGCTACGCCCGCCCGTATGGCGGCCGACTTACGCCCTTGCTTGCTCAATCTGCCCGATGAGCCAATCGCACCAGGCATCCATGCCCTCGCCCTTGCGCGCGCTCACGGCAAACCGCGGCGCCTGCGGATTGAGGTCATCGAGTGTCTTAGTATACCTATCCATGTCAAAATCGAAAGCCGGGGCCACATCGACCTTGTTGAGCAGCTGCGCGCCGGCGTGCTGAAAGATGCCCGGGTACTTGATGGGCTTGTCGTCGCCCTCGGGCACCGAGAGAATCATGATGGACAGGTTTTCGCCCAGGTCAAAGTCGACTGGGCAGACCAGGTTACCCACGTTTTCGATAAAGATGACGTCGATGTTTTCCAGACCCACGGCCTGGTCGAACGCGTCAACGGCCTCCATGATCATGTTGCCCTCGAGGTGGCACAGGCCGCCCGTGTTGATCTGGATGGCAGGCATGCCGGCTTCCTTCATGGTGATGGCGTCGACGTCCGAGGCGATATCGCCTTCGATGACGGCGCAGCGCAAGCCGGCCTTGTCGCGCAGGCGCTCGTTGGTGCCCAGAATCGTTGTTGTCTTACCCGAGCCGGGGCTCGACAAGACGTTGATCACGTAGGTGTTTGTCTCATTAAATCGCTGACGCAGCTGATCTGCCAGGCGCTCGTTGCGCGACAGGATCGGCGACGCGATATCAATCGTTTTCTCGGCCATACTCGGCGCTCCTTACTTCTACCATTTATACCCCGTCCCCAGGTTGCTGGCGGGCTAATCGTCGGGGGTCTCGATCTCGATACTTGCGATGTCGAGTTCGCGGCCGTGCAGCAGACGCACGTTGGAGCCGCCACACTGGGGACAGCGACAATGGAAACGGTCGTGATCAAAGACCTCGCCGCAGTCCAGGCACTCGCTTTGTGGATGGACCTCCTCCACGGCAAGCTCGCAGCCGCGCGTGAGCGGGTCCTCGTCGCGAAACGTCTCCCAGGCAAAGTCGAGCGCCTCGCGCACGACCTCGGTCATATCCCCGATACGCAGCGTTACCAAAACGGCGCGCGAGGCCCCCGCCCCACGCGCCGCGCGAATCACTGTATCGAGTATGCCGTTGACAATGCCAACCTCGTGCATACCGATTTACTCCTCGTCGTCCTCATCGTCCGAGAACAGGTCCAGACGACTCACAAACAGGCCCTCCTTGCCCTCGCGCGCGGTAATGACCACGCGGGCAATAGCGAGCGAAATCTCGTAGAGCGAGAGCAGGGCGCCATACATGAGGCCCAGCGTAACGGGCGAGCCGTCGGGCGTAATCACAGCCGAGCCCACAAGCAGGCCCACGTACACGTAGCGCCAGGCGCCGCGGAAGGCCGCGTAGGACACGATGTGGAAGACGGACAGGTAGAAGATGATAAGCGGCAGCTCAAACGCCACGCCAAAGCCGATCATAAAGAGCAGCTCCATGTTGACGTAGTTCTCCAGGTCGGGCAACGCCGTAGCGACGGCCGAGGTCTCGCCGATGAGCCACTCAAAGCCCGCCGGGATGATGATGAAGTAGCAGAAGATGGCACCCAGGAAGAACAGCACCGTCGAGGCGAGCACCGTGGGCACGACCCACTTGCGCTCGTTGGGGCGAAGTGCCGGCAGGAAAAATGCCAGAATCTGCCAGATGATCATGGGCGTGCACATGACCACGGCCATCTTGATGGCCAGCGAGAAGCGCAGGCCAAAGCCGCCGAGCGTGGTGGTGATGTAGAACTTACCGTCCGGCACAAAGGAGCGGATGGGGTCTTCCAAGATGTCGAGCACCACGGGCGTGGCGAAATACAGCACGATGGCGGCGGCAAACACCGACACGACCACGATGGTCAGGCGGCGACGGAGCTCTCCCAGGTGATCGAAGAGCGGCATGCGCGCAGGTCCGATAGGCATTACTCATCGCCTCCCTTCGAGGCGTCGGCGGCAGCGGCGTCGTCCTCGGCCTCGAGCTCGCGGGCGAGCTGGTCGACGACGGCCTTGCGCTTGCGGGGACGACGGGCGTAGAGGTCAGCCGTCGTGGGCTCTGCCGGCTCGGGCTCGGGCTCCGGCTCTGCAGCAGGCTCGGGCTCGACGACAGGCTCGGCGGCAGCGGCAGGCTCGGCACCCTCGGCCTCCTCAGCAGCACCCTCGCCCTCGGCGGCAGCCTCACTCGCGGCCTTCTCGGCAGCAAGACGGGCGCGACGCTCGGCAAAGGTCTCCTTCTTGGCGGGCGCTGCCGCCTCGGCGGCATCCTCGTCCGCATCGGAATCGTCATCGACGGCAGTCTTCTTGGGCTTGACCGGTGCCGAAGCGGCCTCACTTACCGGATCGATAATCTCGGACTGAACAACGGCCGTCATCTTTTCCTGCGTCTCGCGGAACTGACGGATGGCACGGCCAATCGTGCGGCCCATCTGTGGGAGCTTATCCGGGCCAAACAGCAAAAAGCCGAAGACCACGATGATCGCGAGCTCACCCTCTCCAATACCAAACACACATACCTCCAAGGCTCGATGTGAGTCGAGCCCGCACCGCGCCATTCGGCCGGAACTCGTCTATTCATTCGGTCAAGTATAGCGCCCGGACGCCAAAACGTCCGAGCGCATCACAAACATATGCCAAACGGCACGCCCTTTTGGGGGGCAAAGATTATGCAGCGGTGATCGAAATCTCTTGGTCGACACCCAACAGCTGGACCACACGCATCACCGGGGGCTGCACATTGGTGCAGCTAAAGCGCTTGCCGTGGTCGACCGCGTGGTGCGCAGCGCCCACGAGCACGCCAATGCCCGTCGAATCGATGTAGCTCACCTGGGCAAAATCGAGCTCAACGGCCTCGGTGGGCTGCTCGAGCGCCAGGTCGATGGCATTGCGCAGGCTATCGGCGTTAGAGATATCGATCTCGCCGGTTACCTTAATGGTGTAGAGCTCTGGCGTGGGGTTGGTGGAAATACCCAAATCCATGTATACGCTCCTTTACGTATCAAAAGTGCGGATAGTACGGGAAGCCGCGCGTTAGGCGCGCTCGGCACGCGCAAGCTCGGCAGCGACGAGCTTAACGGCCAGCACCAGCACATCGAGCGCGGCCTCCAGGTCCTCGACCGTGGGATAGCTCGGCGCGATGCGGATGTTGGTGTCGCGCGGGTCCTTGCCATAGGGCCAAGTGGCGCCGGCCGGTGTGAGCTTGACGCCCAGGTCGGCGCAGAGCGCGGCGACCTTTTGGGCCGAGCCCTCGGGACCATCGAAGCTTACAAAGTAGCCGCCGCGGGGGTGCGTCCAAGTAGCGCAACCCGTATCGCCCAAGCCCTCGGTGAGCTTGCGCTCAACGGCCTCAAAGCGCGGGCGCAAAAACTCGGCATGCTTTTTCATGTGCTCCTTGACCGCCTCGATGGTGGGAAGGAAGCGCACGTGACGCAGCTGGTTGAGCTTATCGGCACTGATGAGGCCGGCCTTCAGGCGCTTGGAGAACTCGGCGATGACCGCGGGGCTCGCACCGATAAAGCCGATACCGGCGCCCGGGAAGGTGATCTTGGACGTCGAGGCAAAGGCCACCACGCGGTCCTCGGTGCCCGCCGCGCGAGCGAGGTCAAAAATGTTTGCGAGCTCATCGGTCTCGTCGTACAGGTCGTGCACGCAGTAGGCGTTGTCCCAGAAGATGCGGAAATCGGGCGCGGCCGTGGGCATCTCGACCAGGCGACGCACAGTGTCCTCGCTAAAGGTGATGCCCGTGGGGTTGGAATACTTGGGCACGCACCATATACCCTTGATGGAATCGTCGGCGGCAACCAGGCGCTCGATCTCGTCCATATCGGGGCCGTTGTCGGTCATCGCGACGGGAACGTTCTCGATACCCAAGTCGGCGGTAATGCCAAAGTGGCGATCGTAGCCGGGAACCGGGCACAGGAACTTGACCTTCTTGCCGTCGTGCGCAGCCTCGTAAGCCTCCCAGGGCTCGCTGCCGCACGAGCCACAGCGCCAGAACATGCCGGCGATATCGTGCTCGATCAGCAAGCTCGACGAGCCCAGCACGAGCGTCTGCTCGGCGGGGCAACCCAGGAACTCCCCCGCTAGCTTGCGTGCCGAGGGAATGCCCTCAAAGCAGCCGTAGTTGGAGCAGTCGACGTTGCCGTCGTGCAAATCGGCGTCGGCGTTGAGGATATCGAGCATGGGGCGCGAGATGTCCACCTGGGCGGGCGATGGCTTGCCGCGGGCCATATCGAGCGCCAGGCCCTTGGCCTTGACCTCGGCGACCTCGGCCTTGAGCGCCTCGATGGCGGCATCGAGTTCGGTGGTTTCCATCTTCTGGTAGATCGTCTGCATGGGTGCGACCTTTCACGAAGCGGTACGTTGCAATTCTTCTAAGTATAGACCGCCACCGTCGCAACGTTATGAAGCCGTGATAGATTAAGTCCATCGCAATGAATTACGAATCGCCGCGCATGCCGGCGTGGAGCGCTCAAGGAGGCACTATGGAGTACGGATCGTTCCAGGCCGAGGAATTCGGCGACCTGCAGCGCCTGGTCGACGGGCTGTTTTACGACCGCCACGCCATCGACCGCCTGGATCTGATCGTACAGGCCGAAATCTTGGACCTGGCGCCCGATCTCATGGAAATCGTCAACCTGCTACCGCCCGGCTATTACGACCGCCAGTCACTTTGCGACCAGCTCAACTCCGCCTTGGCCGCCCACGGCTGGGGCGCCGTCTACGGCACCGTGGAATAAACCTAGTCATTAAGAACGTCCCGAATGACTAAAACGCCGCCTGTGATGGTGTTCACAGGCGGCGTTTTCAAACTTGTATGTGCTTTTACTCGTCCTTGGGCGCGGGATGCTTGCAGATCACACTCATGTAGATCATGCCGAGCACGGCAGCGGTGACCGAACCGGCAAGAATGGCAGCCTTGGCAGCAAGAACCTCAAACTGGGCCGTCGGGAAGGCAAGGCCGCTGATGAGAATCGACATGGTAAAGCCGATGCCGCCCAGAATGCCCACACCGGCAATCATGTGCCAGTTGACATTGCGCGGCAGCTCGCAGGCCCTAAGCTTAACCAGGGCAAACGTCATGCCAAAGATACCGATCGGCTTACCCAGCAGCATGCCAAAGTACACGCCGAGCGTCACCGGGTCGGTGAGCAGCGTGCTCATGTCCACGCCCACTAGGCGAACCTGTGCGTTGACGAACGCAAAGATCGGCAGGATCACAAAGTTGACCGGCGTGGAGATCAGACGCTCCATGCGAATGAGCGGCGGGGTCACGCGGTGCATGACGCGCTCGACCTTGGTAGTCGAGACGGTAAAGTCATGCTGGCCCAGGATGTGTGCCTCGTCATCGTAGCGGTCATCGAGCAGCGGCAGGCACTCGCCCAACCAATCGGTGAGGCTATCGAGCTTGACGCCGCACTTGGCCGGGATGGTAAAGGCCAAGATGACGCCGGCGAGCGTAGCATGCACGCCGCTCTTGAACATGCAGAACCACAGCAGCAGGCCCAGCACCGAGTACGGGGCAAGGCGGTAATGCTGCGTCTTGTTGAGCCACACGAGCGCGCAGGTCACAAGCGCGGCGGCGCCCAACCAAAACGGATTGGGGCTCTGACCGTAGAAGATGGCGATGGCGGCGATGGAAATGAGGTCGTCGGCGATGGCAAGCGTCGAGAAGAACACACGCACGCCGTTGGGCACGCGATTACCCAAAAGCGACAGCACGCCCAGCGCAAAGGCAATATCGGTTGCCATGGGAATGGCCCAGCCGTTGTGCGCGCCGGCATGGTTAAAGATCAGATAGATGCAGGCGGGAACGACGACGCCGCCCACGGCCGCCAGCATGGGAAGCATAGCCTGGCGCGGGTTTTTGAGCTCGCCGACCGTCATCTCGTACTTAAGCTCAATGCCCACCAGCAAAAAGAAAATCGCCATGAGGAAGTCGTTGACGAATAGCTCAACGGTGAGACCGGCCGTAAGGTTGCCCAGACCCACATACAGCGGGGTCTCCAAAAAGTGATGGATGGCCTCGTAGGCATCGGTATTGGCGCAAATGACGGCGGCGATGGCGGCGAAGACCATGACGGCGGCGGAAATCGTGCCGTTCTCGGTGATGCGCTCCCAAATGTCGTGGCGCTCAAAACGCTTGCGCTCACGAACGTTAAACAGCTGCTCGGGTGCTGCCATGGGCGGCTCCTTTCACGGGAAAGCTCCCGTCTTAAAAAAGCACGGCCCGCCCAAGTGGCGGCGCCGCGCTCTAACGTATTACGCTTGCATCTAGCCTACCCTGCACGACAAGCACGCAGGCGTGGCCGAAAAGCGGAACCACAGGTTGAACATTATTTGCTCAACGGCACGGGCACGCCTGTCCAAGAGACGACGCGGCGCCGTGCACAAAAAACGACCGGAGCGCGGGGCGTCCGCGATCCGGTCGTGGCGTTTGGTCAACTAAACCTAGCAGGCGGCCATGATGGGGGCAGCAACCTGCTTCTTACGGGAGAGGACGCCCGGCATCCAGACGCCGTCGTGCTCGTCGGCAATGCCCAGGCCCTTCTGAGCAGCCTCGGTCTCGCCCTCGAGCAGGACCTGCGAGCCCTCCTCCATGATGTCGGTGATGCACAGGACAATGCCGTCAGCACCCTTCTCGGCGGCGTAGGCGCGCATGGCCTCGCGGATCTCGTCGATCATACCGAGCGCACGGCTCTTGTCGACGGTCTCGTACTGGCCGATGAGCAGCTTCTTGCCGGCGGGCTCGAACATCTTGATGTCGTTGCCGACCATCTCGGCTGCGGTGAAGGAGCCGGACGGACGGGTGAGGAAGACCTCCATGCCAAACTTGACCGGGTCGACGCCCACCTGCTCGCCGAGCTTGGCGGCGACGGCGCGGTCGACATCGGTGGTGGTGGGGCTCTTGAGCATAAGCGTGTCGGTCATCATGGCCGAGAGCAGCAGCTTGGCCTGGACGTCGGAAAGCTCAACGCCGAGCACGCCGGCGAGCTTGGTGACGATGGTGCAGCTGGAGCCCCAGGGCAGGCAGATGTAGTGCAGCGGGCCGGCGGTCTCGAAGTCGCCGATGCGGTGATGATCGACAACGCCAAAGACCGTGGCGTCCTTAAGGCCGGCGACGGACTGGGCAGACTCGTTGTGGTCGGTGAGGACGACGAGCTGACCAGCCTCGACGGACTCGATCACGCGGGGCTCGGCGATGCCGGCGTCGGCGAGCAGCTTGGCGGACTCGGCCGGAAGCTGACCAAGGGCGCAGGCCTCGTAGGTGTTGCCGGCATACTCAACCTGGTTGAGCAGCTGGGACAGGACGACGGCGCTCATGATGGCGTCGTTATCGGGGTTCTGGTGACCAAAGACAAGAACGTTTGCCATGGATATCCTCCACTTGATATGTGTACTTGGACGTAGCTATGGTAGCACGCCGATGCCGAGCCTTCGCAGACGGAAGGGCCACGGCATATTTTGGGGCGCAGGCACGGGGGCCAAGGCTGTCCCTTTTGCACCATGTTGGTGCAATGTAACCTGTCCCCCTTGCACCAGCTATTTACCGGCAGCGCGCAGGGCTACGTAGGCAGCACCGATGATGCCGGCGTCGTTTCCGAGCGAAGCGACCTTAATGGGCGTCTCGCGCGAGGCGGAAAGCGCGTACTGCTTAAAGTGCTCGCGAACCTTGTCGAGGTAGACATCGGCCGAGGCGGAGGCGCCGCCGCCGATGAGGAACATCTCGGGATCAACCACGTTGGCAATAAGCGCCAGTGCGCGGCCGAGATAGTCGGCCATGGTATCGGCCGCGGCCAGCGCGAGCTTGTCGCCCTCGCGGCAGGCCTGGAACACGTCCTTGGAATCGGAGGGGCCGGTCAGCTCGATGGGCTCGATGCCCGCCTTCTCGCACTCGGCAAGGTAGTTGCTCACCACGCCGGTGGCGCTGGAATACTGCTCCAGGTGGCCATGGCCGCCGCAGCCGCAGGTGCGCTCCTCGGCCGGGTTCAGGCACATGTGGCCAATCTCGCCGCCAGCACCCACAACGCCCGATACCACGTCGCCGTTAACGATAACGCCGCCGCCCACGCCGGTACCAATGGTGACCATCACCACGTTCTGTACGCCCTTGGCAGAGCCGAGCCAGGCCTCGCCCATAGCAGCAGCGTTGGCGTCGTTCTCGTACTTAACGACCGCGTCGGGGCAGTGCTCCTGGATCGCGATCTTGAGCTCGGGCAGGTTGATGGCGATGTTCGCCTTGACCTTGGCATCGCCCGATGCCGGGATGGGGCACGGAACGGCCAGGCCAATGCCCGACACAAAGGCACGCGGAATCTGGGCCTTGGCGACCACCTGGTCGATAGCCTCGGTCACCGCGGCAAAGCCCGCAGCGTCAACGATGGGAGGCGTGGGCACGCTGGCCTTGGCAAGCAGGTTTCCGTCCTCATCGAACAGACCCTCCTTGACCGAGGTGCCGCCGACGTCGATGCCGATGTAATACTGCTTAGGTTCCATGGGAGCCCGCCTTTCTCGTTTAAACATTGCCTGTATGGTACCGCTCTCAAGGCAAAAACCTACCAAAAAGGGACAGGTTTGTTTTGGCAGGTTTTATCTGGGAAAACGCGAATGGCCGCTTAACACGACATTACTCAGATGTTTATCTATTTAGAGCGCTCTAATTTATATGCAAAGCGACTTTTAATTATATCTTTCTCGAACTTTTTCAATATATAATAGGGATGCTTAGGTGTTGACTATACTTTCTTTTATACTCAACCAAGTTGGAAAGGAGGTTCCATGATTCCCAAATACGAGGCGATAGCTGCAGATATTCGTCGCACTATCGAGGATGGCGCTCTTAAACCGGGCGACAAGCTTCCTACCGTCGTTGAGTTCTGCGAGCTCTATAGCGTTTCAAAAATCACCGTCAAACGAGCTATCGAGCAAATCACCGAGGAAGGCCTTATTACCAGCCGACGCGGATCGGGTACCTACGTTAAGGACACGGCGGGACTTCCCGGCCAGGCGTTTTTCCAGGGCAAAAACGACCGTACCCAGGGTTTTTCGTATGAGCATCGCGGGGAGAAGGTGACCTCGGTGGTCTACGATTTCTCGATCGTTAATCCACCAGCGGACATCGCAGCCCAGCTGGGAATTGCCGAGGATGACTTTGCCTATCACGTCGTGCGCGTGCGTCAGGCCGATGAGAAGCCCATCGTTATCGAGTACACCTACATGCCCCTCGAGCTGATTCCAGGCCTTAAAAAGAAGGACCTGTACGGATCGGTCTACCGCTTCATCCGCGAGCAATGTGGGCTGAAGATTTCAAGCTTCCACCGTACCATTCGCGCCGTGGCAGCAACCGAGGAAGAAGCCGAGCGTCTGGACACCAAACTTGGCTCTCCCCTGCTCGAGCTCACCCAGATTGGCTTTTTGGACAGCGGCGCCGCCTTTGAGTATTCGATCTCGCGCAACGTTGGCGATCGCTTTGAGTTGCACAACGTAACGTTGGCATAGGTTTTTGTAGTCACGCGGGCGCTCGTTTTGAGCCGTCTTACGCGGCACCCGCACAACCTTATGGGAGTATGCACATGTCCGATTTGATTAAACTCACGCCGATCTTCCACGAGAAGATCTGGGGCGGCCGCCAGTTGGAGACCGTGTTTGGCTACGACATTCCCGAAGGTCCCATCGGTGAGTGCTGGGCCATCTCGGCCCATCCCAACGGCGACTGCCAGATTGCGGAGGGACCGTACACCGGCCACACGCTGTCGTGGCTGTGGGCCGAGCACCGCGAGCTCTTTGGCAACTGCGAGGGCAAGGAGTTCCCGCTGCTCATCAAGATTCTGGACGCCAAGGACGACCTTTCGATCCAGATTCATCCCAACGACGAGTACGCCGCCAAGCACGAGAACGGCAGCCTGGGCAAAACCGAGTGCTGGTATGTACTGGACTGCGAGCCCGGTGCCACGATCATCGTCGGCCAGCGCGCGCACGACCGCGCCGAGGCCGCGCAGATGATCGAGGGGGGCCGTTGGGACGAGATGCTCAACGTGCTGCCGATTCACAAGGGAGACTTTTTCCAGATCGACTCCGGCACCGTTCACGCCATCAAGACCGGCACGCTGATTCTGGAGACGCAGCAGTCGAGCGACGTGACATATCGCCTGTACGACTACGACCGTCCCGGCACCGACGGAAAGCTGCGCCCGCTGCACATTGAGCAGAGCCTCGACTGCATCGACTTTGATGCTCAGGCTCCGACCGACGGCACGGTGACCGCGCCCGAGGTGGACGGCGTGACCGAGCTCGAGTCCAACCCCTGCTACACCGTCGATCGCGTGCGCGTCAACGGCAGCAAGACCCTCGACCAGCGCTGGCCCTTCATGTGCCTGTCGGTCATCGACGGCGAAGGCACCGTCTGCGGCGACCCCGTCCACAAGGGAAGCCACCTGCTGGCCCCGAGCACCGTCAGCTCCATCGACCTCGAAGGCAAGATGGAACTGATCGTCTCGCATCTGTAGATCGCACCAACAACCCAAACGCAACAAGGGGCTCCCCCGTCCACCAACGGGGGAGCCCCTTGTCCATATATATCAGCCCACCCGGCTCTCCAGACCAAAAAGCGAACGAGCAGAGCGACGTTCGCAAGCTGCAGGCCAAAACGCCACAAGGAAGAGGGCGCGCCGGGGGCTTTGGTCGATCGCGAGTTCCGCACGAGCCGGAGAGCACTTAATGTGCTCTCCGTGCGAGCAGGACTGTCCGAGCAGGCGATCAAAGCCCCCGGCGCGCCCGGTCAACCTCGCAGTTAGGCATTCAGCTTGACGATCGGAGCGAATCCCTTCATAAGCTTTTTGGTCTGGCCGGTCTTTTCGAATTGAACCTCGATCATGTCTCCGGCGACCGAGATCACGGTACCCGTGCCAAAAGTCTTGTGGCTCACGGTATCGCCCGCGGCAAAGTCCTGCGATGCGCTGGCACGATCGACCTTGCGCTCCACCGTCGGGGACACCTTGGAAGACGGCTTTTTGGCTCGCGACGCGCCCGAACCAAAAGTCGAGGCAACACGGCCGGCGTCAGGCGAAACCCCACGATGGCGCTCGGTCCCGTAACTGCTGCCGCCAAAGAAATCGTCAAAGCTCGATCCGCCGCGCGAACCGGAACCGCCGGTCGAGCGCGTATGCGAGCCAAACACCTTGCCGCCGTACATATCCGAGCCCATGCCCGAGCCAAAGGTGCCGTGACGGTCGCCGCGCTTCTCCCAGCCCGTGCCCTCAAAACCGGCAGAACCGATGCCGCTAAACTCGATATCCTCAAACGGAATCTCGTTGAGGAAGCGCGAGCGCGGGTTGGCAGAGGTCGAGCCGTAGGTGCGACGCGTGGCCGCATAGGTCAGGAACAGGCGCTTGCGAGCACGCGTGATGGCGACGTAGGCCAAGCGACGCTCCTCCTCGAGCTTGCCCGGATCGTCACTACCGCCAAAGTCGTGCACGTGCGGGAAGATACCCTCCTCCATGCCGGCCACGAACACCGCCGGGAACTCCAGGCCCTTGGCGGAGTGGATGGTCATCATGGTAATGGCATGCGTCTCGCCGGCCAGGGAATCCAAGTCGGAGCGCAGGGCCAGCCACTCCATGAGCGCCGGCAGCGCCTTACAGGTGAGCGGACCGTAGGTGCGCTCGATCTCGTCGGCATGCACGGCACCCGCCGGCATCTCCGTCGGCGCGGCATACGCGTTGCCCGCGATGGCGGCGGCCAGGGCATCCTGCGGAGACAGCGCCGGGGCGGCTAGACTATCGAGCGGATTGGAACCCGCGGCGTCTCGCGCGCCAACGAGCGCCTCAAACGAGGATACCGGGGCAGACGGCCCCGGTTCGGGCGCAGGCGCGCTCACCACGACGGGCTCGGGCTCGGCGCTGACAGGCACATCGGCAACACCGGCAGCGCGCAGCTCTTCCAAGCTCTCGAGCGTACCTTCGATGTCCTCGTGCGTCTCCTCAAATTCGGCGGCGACGCCCAGGAATTCCTGGATGTTCTCGGCGCGGCTCTCGGACTCCATGGTGCCCTCGGCGCGGAAAGCCTGCAGCAGGCCCGTCTTATCGACGATCATCTCGACGACGTCCTTGAGTTCGCCGTCCATGCGGCGACCTTCGCGCACCAGCGAGACAAAGCTCGACAGGCCATTGCGCACCTTGGCGCTAAACATGCCTGTCTCGGCTGTTGCGATCTCGCAGGCCTGGAAGAACGAGCAACGGTTGTCGCGCGCCAGCTGCTCGATCTTTTGGATCGAGGTGGAGCCGATGCCGCGGCGCGGCGTGTTGATGACGCGCTTGACGCTCATCTCGTCGGCCGGGTTCACGATCATCTTGAGGTAGGCCATGACGTCGCGGATCTCGGCGCGATCGAAGAATCGCGTGCCGCCCACGATCTTGTAGGGAACGCCCGCGCGCAGGAACATATCTTCGAGAATACGCGACTGAGCGTTGGTGCGGTAGAACACGGCGATATCGTCGTAGCTCGTACCCTTGGCATGCAGCTTCTCGATCTCGCCGGCAATCCAGCGGCCCTCGTCGCGCTCGTCGCTCGCCTGGAAGGCCTGGATTTTCTCGCCATCGCCCTCGGCCGTAAACAGGCGCTTGTCCTTGCGCTGAGAGTTGTGGCGCACCACGGCGTTGGCGGCGCTCAGGATGTGACCCGTGGAGCGGTAGTTCTGCTCCAGCTTGACGGTCTTGCAGTTTTTAAAGTCCTTCTCAAAGTCCAGGATATTGGTGATGTCGGCGCCACGCCAGCTATAAATGGACTGATCGTCGTCGCCCACGACCATGAGGTTTTGGTACTTGGCGGCCAGTAGATTGGCGATCTCGTACTGGACGTGGTTGGTGTCCTGATACTCGTCGACGCTAATGTAGCGGAAGCGCTCCTGGTACTTGTCGAGCACCTCGGGGCGGGTGCGCAGCAGCTCGAGCGCGCGCACGAGCAGGTCGTCAAAGTCCATCGCATTGGCAGCGCGCAGGCGGCGCTCCAGCTCCAAGTAGACCTGTGCGGCCTTTTTATCGTTGGGGCTATCGGCGGACTTGAGCATGTCCTCGGGGCCGATCATGGCGTTTTTAGCCGAGCTAATCTTGCTGCGGATCATGTTGATGGGGAACTGCTTTTGCTCGATGCCGAGTGCCTGCATAATGTCGCGCACCATGCGCTTTGAGTCATCGTCATCGTAGATGGTGAACTGACCGGTGTATCCCAGCAGGTCGGCGTCCTCGCGCAGCATACGCACGCACATGGCATGGAAGGTGCATACCCACATGCCACGGGTGCCGCTGGGAATGAGTGCCGCCAGACGCTCACGCATCTCGGCCGCGGCCTTGTTGGTAAACGTGATGGCAAGGATCTGCCAGGGCTTAACGCCCAGGTCGCCGAGCATATGTGCGATACGGAAGGTCAAGACGCGGGTCTTGCCCGAGCCGGCGCCGGCAAGGACCAGCAGCGGGCCCTCGGTGGTCAGGACCGCCTCGCGCTGAGCGGGATTAAGGCTGTCGATGTCGACGAGCGGCTTGGCGGGCTTGGGCGCCGGCGCGGGAGCGTCGTAGATGTCGAGCGGAACGAGCTCGGGCTCCGGCGCAGCAGGGGCGGTGTATGCATCGAGCGGCACGGGTTCCGGCGCGGGCGGCACAGGTACCGCGACATTCTTTTCCCAGGGCAAGGGCTGGGTCATGGGCGACTCCTCATCTGACGGACGGCGCGCCTGCGGGCAGCGCCATAGTTTGAGCCGTACCAGTATACCGAGCCGCGCGGACACCGACGCAAATCACACCACGACTCCGTGCGTCACCGTCAGGCTCGCCCCAACGGATTTGGTGCAATGGGGTCAGGTTAGTCTGCACCAATCTATTGACAATCACGAAACCGCCGATGTCATGGCAGCGGCAGCGAGCGACGGTCAGGGCGAACAAATTGGCATGAAAAGGGGGCGGCATAGACCTTTTGGTCATGCCACCCCCTTTGAATGACAAGTTGTCGCCCTGGCCGCCGCGCAGCGTCGACTAAGTTAGAGGCCGAGCATCGGCTCCAGAACGAAGAAGTATGCGAGCACTACGATGCCCAGGATGATGCGGTAAACACCGAAGCACTTGAAGTCGTGACGGCGGACGAAGCCCATGAGCCACTTGATGGCGATGAGCGACACCACAAAGGCCACAACGCAACCCACGCCCAGGATAGCGACCTCGTTGGCGCCGAACGTACCGCCCTTGATGAAATACTTGACCAGCTTGAGCGCACTCGCGCCAAACATGACAGGGATGGCCAGGAAGAACGTAAACTTGGACGCCACCGAACGCGTGCAGCCCAAAAGCAGGCCGCCGATGATGGTAGAACCGGAGCGAGACGTTCCAGGCACCAGCGAAAGCACCTGGAAGCAGCCGATACCCAGCGCAGTCTTCCAGCTCAGGTCCTCGAGCGTGGCGATGGAGCCAAAGTCCAGATTCTCGTCATCGTCCTCATCCTCATCGGTAGCCGCGGCGGGCGCCGCAAAGTGCGCACCGGCGGGACGTCCACCCGACACCACAGCACGCGAACCAAACGAACCGGCAACGGCCATTTCCTCGCGCTTGCTCGCGCGCCAGTTCTCGATCACGATAAACAGCACGCCGTACACAATGAGCGCCAGCGCCACGACGGGAGCATTGTAGAAATGCTCCTCCATCCAGTCGTTAAGCGGCAGACCGATCGCCGCGGCGGGAATGCAGCCGAGCACAATCTTGCCCCACAGCACCCAGGTGTCGCGACGGCCCTCCTTGCCCTTGCTAGGCGAGAACGGATTGAGCTCATGGAAGAACAGCACACAGACGGCCAGAATGGCGCCGAGCTGAATCACGACCAGGAACATATTCCAGAACGTCTCGCTCACGTTCATCTTGACGAACTCGTCCACCAAGATCATGTGACCGGTCGACGAAACAGGCAGCCATTCGGTGATGCCCTCGACCAGGCCCATGAAGGCAGATTTTAGAAGCTCGATAATATCCAAAGGGACCCCCTCGTTAGACACCCGCCGATATTGTTCTGCGGACGGTGCGGGCGATGTCCCATTATCAACCGTTCGGGCGCGTCTACGCCTACCCTTACCAAAAAACTCGCCCGTTCACAGAATTGCGAGCGGTCAAACCCAAATCCTTGGGTATAACTGCAACAAGATAAAGTGTCCGGCGGCCAACGCGCCCGCGCCCGCCCGATGCACGAGCCCCGCGCCCGTGCGATAGACCAAGGAGGAAACCATGAACGAGGGCTACACCAAGGTATTTGTTTCACTCGACGGTACTGAGCAGCAGGATTTTGTGCTCGCACGCGCCATCAAGGTCGCCGCGAACAACGGCGCCAAGCTAATCATCGGCCACGTTATCGATTCCACGGCGCTCGAGAGCGCCGGTTCCTATCCGGTCGATCTGGTCAACGGCCTAGAGGAGGCATTTAAGAACTCCATTGCCAAGCAGCTCGAGGAGGCCAAGGCCAATCCCGATATTCCCGAGGTCGAGGTCATGATTCGCGCCGGCCGCATTCGCGAGACGCTCAAGGACGAGATGCTCGACGTGGTTAAGCCCGACCTGGTGCTCTGCGGCGCCCGCGGCCTGTCCTCGATCAAGTATGCGCTGCTGGGTTCGATTTCGACGTTCCTGCTGCGCAATACGGACTGCGACATCTTGGTCGTGAAGTAGCGTTGCTCCCACCGGCCGCGGGGCCTGCGGGGTTTCCACGGGCACGTCCTCGCCGCGTTGCGGCTGCGGGATGTGCCCTTAGGAAACCCCTCCCGGCCCCGCGGCCTTCGCAGCCTTGCTTCAACGAGTTGTCTGATGGAAAAATGGCGTGCCGCCCCGTTTGGGGCGACACGTTTTTGTTATGGGGGATTCATTTGAGCCCCCATAGTTGTGTTCACGTTCGGGAACATAGCGCCAATTGCCTTAGCTATGTTCACGTTCGGGAACATTGCCGTCCGCACCGCAAGACGGCCCGACTACTCGAAATATTGGAACTTGTTGGTTGAGAAGGCGAATGTTACGACGAAGCCTTCGCCCGGCTCCGATGCCGCGGTGACGTCGATGCCCATCTTGGAGCACAGGCGCGCCACCAGGTAGAGGCCGATGCCCGTTGCGCGCTTGGTGGTGCGGCCGTTGTCGCCGGTAAAGCCCTTCTCGAACACGCGAGGCAGGTCTGCCGCACACACGCCACAGCCGTTGTCCGCGACGGTAAGCTCGATGCGCTCGCTTGCCAGACCCTCGTCCAGCAACGCACCCGAAAACACGATCTTTGCGCCGTCCTCACGCGCATATTTAATGCTGTTCTGAATGAGCTGGCCCAGAATAAACTCGAGCCACTTCTCGTCGGTAAAGACCTCAAAGTCGAGGTTCTCGCACACCGGCGCCACGTGTGCCGCGATGAGCTCGCGCGCGTTGGCCTTAATCGCGCCCGTCACCAGGGTCTTGAGATCCCAGCGGCGAATCAAGTAGTCGCGCTCCACGACTTCCGAGCGCGCGTAATACAGCGCTTGATCGATATAGCGCTCCACGCGGGCCAGCTCGCGACCCAGGTCATCCACACGCGACAGGTCGTCTTCGCTGCCATCCAGGTTTTCCAAAATCAGATGGGCCGCCGCCAGGGGCAGCTTGGCCTCGTGGACCCAGCTCTCGATATAGTCGCGATAGTCATCGGTCTGACGCCGGCCTTCGGCAACCTCGTCGCAGGCGGCTTTGCCCACCCGGCGCAAGACCTCGTACTCGAGCTCGCCCTCGGCATAGGTCGGGCATTGCACCATCTCCTGCACCCATGCGGGACTCTCGAGCTCCTCTGCCGCACGCTCCAGCTGGCGCAGAAAACGACGACGGCGCGCGTATTCGATCACGATGCCGAGCATGCCAAAGATAAAGGACACGCCGACCGCCACGACCACGATAGAGACGGGTGCACCGGCGACCGTCAGCACAAAGCAGCTCAGCAGCACGCCGCACGTCCACACGGCGACGGGAAGCAGCGCGTCTTTAAAGAACTTGCCAAACGACATAGCCGGCCCCTAGACCGAATAGCCTTGGCCGCGGTGCGTTGTCAAATACCCCTTGATGCCGATTTTTTCGAGCGTGGTGCGCAGGCGGTTGATGTTGACGGTGAGCGTATTGTCGTCCACGAAGGCGTCGGAGCCCCACAGGTCCTGCATGATGGCCGAGCGCGAAACAATCTTGCCCGCGCGGCTCAGAAGCAGTGAGAGGATACGCAGCTCGTTTTTGGTGAGCTCGGTGCTAGTGCCGGTTTGCGTGTTGGTAACCATGGAGCGGGCGAGGTCGAGCTCCAGCCCCTTGTGGACAAGTGTGCTGCGCTCGCCTGCCGCCGCGGTGCGACGCAGCAGTGCGTTGATGCGCGCCACGAGCACACGGGCGCTGTAGGGCTTGGGAACAAAGTCGTCCGCGCCGAGCGTCATGGCCATGACCTCGTCGATCTCGGTCGTGCGCGACGTGAGGACGATAATGGGAACCTCGGATTCGCGGCGAACCTCGTGGCAGATATGCTGGCCGTCCTTGACGGGAAGTGTGAGGTCGAGCAGCACCAGGTCGGGCGCGGCGGCGAGAATATCGCGCGAGACATGCTCAAACGATTCGCAGGCCTCGATTTCAAACCCGGCGCGGGCAAGGATGTCGATAAGCTCACGACGAATGGGCTCGTCGTCCTCAACGACATAGATCAGCGCCATGGATTCCGCTCCCCTCTTGGTTGTCTTGCCCCATTATGACCGCGGAGCCGCAGGTGCGCGCCTCGCGCGGCACCAAGGTGACAGAACTGTTCGCAAGCGGGGGCGTTTTGTCCGCCTCACGCTCGCGACGGAAACGGAGACCAAAATGAGTTTTTAATCCCCGTCCCAGAAAAATCATTTAGCGGCGGGCGCGGAGCTTTTCGTAGCCGTCGGCAAAGAAGGCGACCGTGGCGGCGTCGGCCTCCGCAGCGTCCGTCTCGGTTGCGGGAACCACGCCGTGCTCGTCGCTCACCAGGAACAGCGCGCCCTTGAGCTGCGCGGGAATGTCTACGCGCGTGACCGGGATGCCCTTGGTCTGGGCCAGTTGCTCAATGAGCGTCGCCGTGCCGCACAGGCACTCGTCCGCCGGCGCCACAAAGGCAAGCTCGCCGTTGTTGACGGCGGCGAGCAGCTCGGGCGCCACGCCGGTCTCGTCGGCTTCGGAGCGAGCCTCGGCAGAACGGGCACGCAGCGCCTTGGCCGACGTGTCGGCCAGCGGCTCGTACTCCCCCACCGTCATGGCGGCATTACCGTTAACGTCGATCACCAGCATGAGCACGCCGTCGCGCGCGGTGTAATCGCCCTCGGCAAGCGACCACTCAACGTGCTGCTTGGCCCAGCTGAGCATGTTATGGGTAAGCGGCTCGCCCTGCACCAGGCGCTCGGACAGCGCACGAATGTGGCGGTTGAGCATGGGCACCTTTTTATTGGACATGCGCCAACGGCAGACAAGCGCGGGCTTGTCGAGCGTAAACTTCTCGACCGCCTCCTGATTGGCGCAAAATTCCTCGTACGCACGCTGATCCTCGGCATTGCCAAACAGCTCGGCATCATCAATCTGGGGCATGGTTGTACCTTTCGTGTTAGTCATTCCGTCCTCTTATACCAAAAAGACGGCCCTCCAAACGGAGCAGCCGTCTTTTGCAGAGATTATTTTGTCCCAAGGCGGAACTTAGTGGCGGAAGTGGCGGGCGCCCGTAAACACCATAGCAATATTGTGCTCGTTGCAGGCCTGGATGCTCTCGTCATCGCGCTTGGAGCCGCCGGGCTGGATGATGCAGGTCACGCCGTGTGCAGCAAGCACGTCGACGTTGTCGCGGAACGGGAAGAACGCGTCGCTTGCACAGGCAAAGCCGCCCTTCTCCACGCCCTCGCGCTCGCAGAAGTCCTCGGCGCGCTCGCAGGCAAGTAGCGCAGAGTCAACGCGGTTAGGCTGACCCGGGCCCATGCCAATGCCGGCCTTACCCTTGGAGACCAGGATGGCGTTGGACTTAACGCCCTTGCAGACCTTCCAGGCAAACTCGAGCTCGGCCATCTCGGCGTCGGTGGGCTTGCGGTCGGTGGGGAACGTAAAGGTCGCGGGATCCTCGGTCACGTGGTCGACCTCCTGCACCAGCATGCCGCCGTCGACGGAGCGCAGCTCCACCTGAGCGCCGTGGTCCACGCCGCCGGTCGCCAACACGCGCAGGTTGGGGCGCTTGGCCATGCGCTCGAGCGCCTCGGCGGTGTAGCTCGGGGCGATGATGACCTCGACGAACTGCTTGTTCTGATCGGCAAAGTGCTCAACCAGATCAAAGGGAACCTCGCGGTTGCAGGCGATGATGCCGCCGAAGGCGCTCTTGGGATCGCAGGCAAAAGCGCGGTCGTAGGCAGCCGTGATGTCCTCGGCAACGGCGGAACCGCAGGGGTTCTGGTGCTTGAGGATTACGCAGGCCGGCTCGTCGAACTCGCGGACCAGGTTCCAAGCGGCGTCGGCATCCAGATAGTTGTTGTAGCTGAGCGGCTTGCCCTGGACCTGCTCGGAGCCCACGAGCGGGAACTGCGAGCTCGCGGTGTTCTCGCAGCCCTCGGCAAAGCGGTAGACCGTAGCCTTCTGCTGCGGGTTCTCGCCATAGCGCAGGTCGTCGACCTTCTCCAGCGAAATCTCGAGCTTGGCAGAGGTGTCCGCCACGTCGCTTGCCTGGGCGGCGAGCCAGCGGGAGATGGCCGTGTCGTAGGCGGCGGTGGTCTGGTAGACCTTCACCTGCAGGCGACGACGGGTGGAAAGCGTGGTGCAGCCACCGGTCTCGTGCATCTCGGCCAGGACGGCATCATAGTCGGCCGGGTCAGAAATGACGGTAACGCTCGTGGCGTTCTTGGCGGCAGAGCGCAGCATGGAGGGGCCACCGATGTCGATGTGCTCGATGGCGTCCGCGAAGGTGACCTCGGGGTTGGCGACGGTCTTCTCGAACTCGTACAGGTTGACGACGACCAGGTCGATCAGCTTAATGCCGTGCTGAGCCGCCTCCTGCATGTGCTGCTCGGAATCGCGGCGGGCCAGCAGCGCGCCATGAACCTTGGGGTGCAGGGTCTTGACGCGGCCGTCCATCATCTCGGGATAGCCCGTGAACTCCTCGATGGGGGTTACGGGAATGCCCGCGTCCTCGATGGCACGAGCCGTGCCGCCCGTAGAGATGATCTCGACGCCAAAGTCGTCAACCAGCGTCCGTGCGAAATCGACGACGCCCGTCTTATCGGTAACCGAGATCAACGCGCGTGCGATCTTCACATCAGATCCCATGCAGTCCTCCTGTCTGGTACGCCGCCGTGCTCTGTGAGTCGGTGATACGTCGATCTGCAGCGCTCGCGCAGCGGCATTGAAAATACTGATTTAATGTAGCGCATCGAGCGCATCGATGCACCCCGCAACGGGCGCATGTGCAGAAAAAGTTTGCGAGCGGAGGGGATGGGCATGGCACCGGGCACGGTGAGTTCATGGAACACAGGGGCACCATAATTAGATGCCAATGGCGTGGTAGAACTGTGCTCGATATGCATCCGCAAAAGAAAGAGGCACCATGGTCTCGCGGGTTCTCTACCGACCGTTTGATACCGAAGACTTCGACGCCATCGCGCTGATTCTGCAGCAGCTTTGGCATAACAATTCGGATAACGATGAGTACAACCGCCTTGAGGCCGCGTGCGACCTCGCCTATTGCCTTTCGTCGTCGACGTTTTCACAGGTTGCCGTAATCGACGGTCAGGCGCGTGGCATTTCGCTCGCGCGTGCGGGACAGAGCTCCGGCGCCACTATCAACGAGCATTGGATGGATACCGAACGCGCGCTGCTATCGCAGATGCGTGAGCTGGAGCCCGATGCCTGCGCCGAGTACCTCTCGTTTGTGCGCGCAACCATCCGGACCAACAACCGCCTGCTCGAGAGCAGCCCGTTGCCGCACGACAACGAGGTCACGCTGCTTGCCGTGGATCGCGATGTCCATGGCCTGGGCGTTGGCACGGTTCTGCTCGATGCCGCCGTCTCGCACCTGTCCTCACTTGGAGCGACGAGGGCGCACCTGTACACCGACTCCAACTGCTCGTGGAAGTTCTACGAGCTGCACGGCTTTAAGCGCACGGCCACGCACCGCGCTAACCGCGAAGAGCGCCGTCACGACATGCCGCGCGAAAGCTTCCTCTACGAACTCGACCTAACAGCCTAAACCCGGCAGTTAGGGACGTTCCTTTTGTGCCGGCACCCCGGGACACTCCTTGGCAGCAACCGCACCTAGTCGTTGGGAACGTTCTTAAATGACTAGTTGCTGGGGACAGTCTTCGTAGGTAGCGCGTAAAAAGGGGATGGGCTTTCCCCGACGGCTGTCGAGAAAAGCCCATCCCATAATTTACGACCGTTAGAACGTTCCGCCGCCGCCTCCGCCGACGCCGCCGCCTCCGCCGCCCGAGAAGCCGCCACCACCGCCGCCGCTCGAGCTATCGGAGCTCGAAGCCAGCTCGCGGATGCTCTCGTGATACACGTCATCGAACGAATCGAGCGGAGACTCGATACCGTAATGATGGTAGTACCACCAGTAGCAGGGATAATTGTCATAGAAGCCGTCGGCCTCGCGCACCTCGGGCGGCACGGCCTCGGCAAGCTGACGCAGCACTTCCTTGGAAACACCCAGCGCCACGCCCATCACCAGCAGCTTGTTCCACAGCACCAGATCGCCGGGGACGGCTTCCTTTAGACGAGTGAAGTCCTCGAGCCAATGCTTAAGTGCCTTGCAGCGAGCCGCCACCTCGGCGCCCTCCGGCGTAAAGCGGCGGAACGTAAGGCCCACGCCGATACCCACCAGCACAATCGGCACCGAGATAAACGCGGCGGTAATGTTCGCCTGTGCGCCATCGGTAAAGAAGATGGATCCCACGGGAACAAAGGCGATCAGGATACCAAGAACCAGGCAAAACACCATTGCAACAATGCCGTCTGAGGCAACGTACTCGCTATCGGTCAGCTTGCCCTTAACGGTGTTCTGATAGTCCTCGAGCTTGTCGCCCACGGGTGTAGCGTGCTGCTTGACGTAGTGCTGCAGCTCGTCGAATGTGCGCGAGCGATCGCCGTTCTCGTCAGGCTTAGCACCGGCAAAGAAGACCTTGAGCACCATGTGGTCAATGCCCTTGGCCGACTTCCAGCCCGCATCACTCACCGTCACGCGATACGTCTGCTCTTCTTTTTCACGCCCCAACGGACCCTTCTTGGCCTTGGTCACGGTCGCCTGCTCCAGCTTGATCACACGGTCGTCAGTGAGCTTCATGAGCGTGGCGATATATGCCTGATCGGGCACCTCGTTCCAGCTCATGAGGGCCGAAAGCACGGCGGGATGGTCGGCCGAAGGCACATCGCGGAAATATTCGTCCTGGAAAAACGGCTTGGGCTTGCGCTTGCGCAGCTTGAGCATAACGATTGTGCCGGTAAAGGCCACCGCCGCAACAACACTTAGCACGGCAAGTGCATTGGCAATCATGCGAGCGTGAGCGCGGCGGGCGTTAGCTTCGTCGGCCCATTCCTTCTCTTCGCTCAGGATCGTTGACATGCGCTCTTCGCCCGAAGCGGCAAGCTGCGGCACCCAGTCGCTAGGGAAGGCGATGCGTGCCTCGGCGAATTCGCCCTGATGCACGCAGGGAATGGTATAGGTGACCATGGGTTCGTCCTCATCGAGTGACACGTCGCCCGTCAGCGGACCGTGGCCCCATGCGCGGAAGTTATCGCCCTTGACGGCCGCCGTCCCGGCAGCGGCATTTGCGAAGCGCACTTCCATCTCGACATCGTCGGAATCCGCAGACCAGCCGTCGCCCACAAACTTCCAGTAGAGCTCGGCGGTATCGGCCCAGTTCATAACCGCACCGGTCATGGTATAGCTCACGTAATAGGTCGCGCTGTCGCCGCTCTCGTGAGGACTGAATACCTTAATCTTTACGCCGTCACCGGTCTGCTCGACCGTGTAGACGCCAGAATCGCCCTTGTTCGCGCTATCGACTTTGTTAAACGCGGTGTCCTCTTCCTCGACACTCAGCACGTCGACGGCCGCCGAGCCACCCTGCTGGTTGGAGCCCGTATTGATCTCCCAAAACACGCCGTTGATGTCGTCGTCGAAATCAAACTGGCGTCCCTCGACAACGGTCAGCGATCCATCGGCCTCGACCGTGGCACTGATGTAGGTTTGGGTCATGGAATAACCGTCGGCGTGTGCGGCGGCGGGCAGTAGCAGCAATGCAAGCGCGACGAGTGCGCAGACGGAAGCAAATCGCGCAAACAGGTGGCGCTGCCGGCTGACTTTGGCGGCGAGGGTGTTCATAGGCACATCCTTTGTCTGTAAAACCAACAGCGCCATTGTCCCACGTTTGCGGGTACGCATGACGAACATCTAGGCGACCGGAGCGCCAAACGAGATGAAAGTCACACCCGCACCCCGGCAGCTAGTCATTGGGGACACCCTTGGCATGGCCAGCGCCAGCAATCGATACCACTTCACAGCTCCGTCACAGGTGTAGCGGCTTTGTGTGGGCGCGGCACGCGCTGATTGAGCCGCCAACCGAGGGGCATAAAGCAGTTGAGCGAAAACGGTTTGCCCCTTTGCCGTTCGCTCGAGGATCATGTCCCCCTTTTCCGCGGAAACCCCGGCAGTTGCGAAGAGCTGCCGGGGTTTCTGTCGTTTGTGAGGCTAAGTCGGTACGCAGCGATCGAGACCTTGAGCCGCAAACCCACCGTGCGCAATGCGCACCGCCGCCAACTTGTGAGCGCGGCAACGCCTTCCCTGCCAAGCCCCGCGCTATACTCGTCCGCATGGATATCAACGCACGCAACATAACAACGCCCGCTGTGGCCACGTCGACGGCGCCCAACAGCAAGCTCGCCCCCGCCCTCGCGCCCGTCGTGGGCCGCTTCGCCCCGTCGCCCTCGGGCCGCATGCACCTGGGCAACGTGTTCAGCTGCCTGTGCGCATGGCTTTCAGCCCGCAGCCAAGGCGGCAGCATCGTGCTGCGCATCGAGGATCTGGACGATCGTTGCAAGCGCCCGGAACTTGCCGCTCAACTGATTGACGACCTGGCCTGGCTGGGGCTTGAGTGGGACGAAGGCCCCTACTACCAGCACGATCGCCTGGACTTGTACGAGGACGCCCTGCACCAGCTGCAAGACGCCTGCCTCACCTACCCTTGTTTTTGCACGCGCGCCGAGCTCCACACCGCAAGCGCGCCGCACGCCAGCGACGGCACGCCCATCTACCGCGGCGCCTGCCGAGGCCTTTCTGCCGAGGAGGTTGCCCGCCGCAGTGCCCTGCGTGCTCCGGCCACGCGCCTGCGCGTGCCCACCGTCGACGACCTCGCCAGCGACGTGATCGAATTCGTGGACCGCACGTACGGAGCCCAATGCGAAGCACTCGCCACCGAGTGCGGCGACTTTTTGGTGCGCCGCAGCGACGGCGTGTTTGCCTATCAGCTGGCCGTGGTGGTCGACGACGCTGCCATGGGCGTCACCGAGATCGTACGCGGATGCGACCTGCTTGGTTCCACGCCGCGCCAGATCTATCTGCAACATCTGCTGGGACTGCCCACGCCGCACTACGCGCACATTCCGCTGCTCATGTCACCGGACGGCCGCCGCCTTTCCAAGCGCGATCGCGATCTGGACCTGGGCGAGCTCCGCACCCGCTTTGGCACACCCGAGGCACTGTTGGGATGGCTCGCCGGGCAAACAGGCATCGCGCCGGACACCACGCCGCGTACCGCCGAGCAGCTGGTCGAGCACTTTAGCTGGGATGTTATCCGTACGCATCGGGAGAACATCACTGTAACGGTCGAGTAGCCAAATACGCCCCTCCCCCTCGCCCCCCTCAACGAGGACATAATTCTGCGTCTTGTTATGTACGGAATAATTCCGTACAATTGTGCAAAGGAGGTTTTTGCTATGCCAACGATTGAGAAACAACGCCGCATGGATCTAAGGTTGACCGAACGTCAACGCCTTACTTACGAGCGCGCCGCAGCCTTACGTGGCCAAACTCTCACCCAATGGGCCACAGCTCACCTTGACGAGAGCTCCGCACGTGATATCGCCGAGGCGTCAACAACCTATCTTTCTCCTGATGGTTTCGATGCATTTTGCGAAATGCTCGATTCCCCCATGCCCCAAGCCGCAAAAGCACTGCTTGACCGTAAGGCAGTTTGGGAATGAGCACATTTACCAAGCCCGTTCAACTCCCCGTTGGTCAAGGCATCGAGGCTTTCCACTGTGGAAATACTCTTGTAGACGGATGGGCTAAAAACAGATCAGCCTCAGCGCGAAGAAGAGGATCAGCGGTTATATACGCATCGTATTGCGACGGCGCAGTCGCTGGGTTTTATACGCTGTGCACGCACTCCGTGGCTCGCGAAAATGTTGATGGAGGATGGTTCGTGCGGAACTCCCCCTCCCAAGTTCCTACAGTGCTGCTTGGAATGATGGGGGTCGATGAGAAGTTCAAGGGGCTTGGTCTTGGAGCTTCACTACTCAAAGATGCCATCGAAAACGCCTTGAAAATCTCTGCCCTGGCAGGAGCGCGAGCTTTGGTTGTCGATCCAGTAGATGATAAGGCGGCAGCATTCTATGAACATTTTGGCTTCGCCACCCTACCCGGCACCAACCGAATGGCGCTGAAACTCTAGATTGTCAGGCGACATCTCCTCCAGCTCCCAGCATGCCTTAAGTTACCCTACAAATAAAGATTACACTGAAATGTAGGGTAACTACCCAAGGCATCGTATGAAGTGCTCGCTACGCCCGCCCCTACGCAACATCCCAGGGTTGGAGTTCGTCGCCCAGGCGAACGATGCAGTCGTAGAGCACGGTATGGCGCTCGGCCGGGTTGGCGTCGCGATGAAAATGCCCGTAGTACCAGCGCTTGTAATCCAAGCGATCTTCCAGCTCATCGAAAAATGCCGTGAGTCGGTCAACGCTGGGACAATTCCAGCCGGGTGCCGGATAAAGCGTGGGCGAAAGCATACGCGTAGAGCAGGTGTGGGTGACCACGTAGTCGACCTTCCAGCCCACGCTGTCGAGTTTTGTCCGTGCCTCCTCAAAGTTGCGCTCGTCCGGCAACTCCTGCGGCCACCAGCTGGAATACGGAATGCGGTATTCCTTGTCCACGCTCGTGGCGCCGCCCATGGTAAAGATCATTGAGCCGTCGAGCTCAAAAACCTCGCCACGCGTCAGGCGCCGTACGGGAGAGGTATCCGACAGGCGCTGCGTCAGACCGCCGTGCCACAGTTCCATGGGACGCTCCGCCCAGTGATCGAAACGTTCGTGGTTGCCGTCGACGAACAGCAACGTATAGGGGCGCGACTCCAGCCAAGCGATATCGGCGCATTCCTCGGCAGAGAAATCCCACGGAAAGCCAAAGTCGCCCGCGATGATGAGATAGTCGTCACTCGTCAGACCATCCCCAAGATCCCAGTCGCGAAGCTTTTGCATGTCGACGCCGCCGTGAATATCGCCCGTCACATAGACCGTCATCGGATCACCACTTCCCTGTAAGTCGCTAGCCCACATTCTGCACGATCACTAAGCCAACCGTTCCAGCCCTTCCATCCTTTGGGACCTACCCCTCGTTCTTCCATCCAAACGGGTCAAGCACCCAAAAAACCAGATCGAGCACGCCGCCGGTCATCATGGCGCCGGCAAGGGCCATGCAAACGTGCAGAGAGCTGGCACTTCGAAGCACGTCGAATGGCCCCCGAGCAGCCAGCAGCGCGACCGCTGCGCCGGCAAGGCACAGCACGAGGCACGGCCCCGCGTCCTTGACGCACTTCTTTGCGAGATGCTTGGTGTTGTCACTCATCGATATCGAACTCCTTAGAGGGTCGTTGTTTGGGCACATGCCGCCGCGGCAGAGCAGAGCGGCAGGGTAAGTGTCACATGTCATGCGGACATCAATGGAGAAACCGCCTGCTCGACCAACCCTTGACGTCGTTTTGTACCGGCACCCCATCCCCCGCTATCGAGGTCTAATACTTTTCCCACCGCTACCCAAAAACTCATCCAACATTAATCTTGGCTCAAGAATCGCTTAATCTATAACCTGCACTATAGAGTTCGACCAAGGGCGGGGCGGCGGCGCCACGCAGGTCGCCGAACGCAACGCTCGCGCCCGGGCAAATCGCCCGGCGTCGCGCCCATCGAACGAAAGGACAGGTCATGGACGACCTCGAAAAAGTTGAAACCATCCGCACCAAGTGCAACGTGAGCTACACCGATGCCAAGGCCGCGCTCGACGCTGCCGACGACAACGTTTTGGATGCCATCATTTGGCTCGAGTCGCAGGGCAAGACGCAGACCACGCCGGCGCATGCCGCCACCGAGTCCGAGCCGGTCGATGAACCCTCGGCCGAGATGGTCGCCGCGCAGGCCGCCTACGAGAAGTCGAGCGAAAAGACCGACTTTTCCAAGAAGATGGACAGCGTGTGGGAGTACCTCAAAAAGCTCTTCCGCCTGAGCCTGGACACCAAGTTTATCGCCACGCGCCGCGACGCGATCATCCTCAACATTCCCATCCTGATCCCCATCATCGCCCTGTTTGCCTGGGGCGCTACGATTTGGCTGATGCTGATTGGCCTGTTCTTTGGCATGCGCTACCGCATCGATAGCGACGGCGACGTGCCCGGCAGCATCAACAACCTTATGAATCACGCCGCCGATGCCGCGGACGACATCAAGCAAAATCTGAACGACGACAAGTAATCGCAGACGGGGGCACGCATGGCACAGATCCTGATCGTAGAGGACGAGGAGAAAATCGCCCGCTTTGTGACGCTCGAGCTGGAGCACGAAGGCTACCAGGTGGAACACGCCGCCGATGGCCGCACCGCCGTGGACCTGGCACTGGAGCGCGACTACGATTTGATTCTGCTCGATGTGCTGTTGCCGCAGCTCAACGGCATGGAGGTCTTGCGACGTGTCCGCAAGCACAAGGATGTGCCAGTAATTATGGTCACCGCGCGCGACGCCGTGATGGACAAGGTGGCCGGGCTCGATGCCGGCGCCGACGATTACCTGACCAAACCGTTTGCGATTGAGGAGCTGTTCGCACGGATCCGCGTAGCACTGAAGCGCTCGGAGGCCGTGCGGGCGGCTTCGGGCGTTGGCGACGTTGGGGCCGGGACGGGTATGGCGGGCGGCGCGGGCGGGAGCGCCGCTGCGATGCCCCCGGTCGGCGACTCGACCCAGTTTTCCGCTTCGCCCTCCCCCGCCACACTCACCGTAGGCTCAGTTGCGCTCGAACCCAACCGCCGCGAAGTCACGGTCGGCGGCTCGCCCATCGTGCTCACGGCCCGCGAGTTCGATGTCCTCGCCCTGCTTATGGCGCACGCCGAGACCGTGCTCACGCGCGAGCGCATCGCGCACGAAGCGCTGGGCTACGAATACGTGGGCGACACCAACAACGTCGACGTACACATCGCGCACCTGCGTGCCAAGATCGAGGACGCCGGCAGCGCCCGCATCATCCAGACCGTGCGCGGGGTGGGCTATGTCTGCCGTGCGTAACGCCGAGGCCAAGCGCGTCACCTCCATCGCCCGCGCCATCAACTGGAGCTATATGTGGCGCCGTCTGATGAGCTACATCTGGCTCGATCTGTTGCTGGTAGTGATTGCGGCGGCGATCCTCGTCTATGGATACAACCAGACACTGCCCGACGACACGTTTACCGCAGGATGGATCCCCGGTGCCACCGTTCACGGCATGTCGCTGACGCCCGCGCGCGGCTGGGACCCGACAACGCTCACCTATACCGTCGAGCTTGCGCGCACCACCAAGACCTTCCCCCTCGCGCAGGACCTCGTCACGCTATGGCCTCTCTACCTTGTCGTTGTGGGTTGGCAGGTCATCAGCGTGCTCAACATGCTCGGCGGCGCCCGCCGCGTGCGCCGCACCATGGCGCCGCTCAACGATCTGGCCCTGCGCGTGGACGAACTCGGTCGCATGCAGCTCTCCGGCGGCAAAATGGAAACACTGGAGCAGGCCATCGCGCGCGCAAGCGTCGACTCGCCGAGCGTCACCACCGGCGACGCCGACCTGGCGAGCATCGAGGTCGCACTCAACCGCCTACTGCGCCAGATGCAAGAGGCCAAGCTGCAGCAGATGCGCTTTGTCAACGATGCGAGCCACGAGCTGCGCACGCCCATCGCGGTGATTCAGGGCTACGTAAACATGCTCGACCGCTGGGGCAAAGACGACCCGGACGTGCTGGCAGAATCCATCGCGTCCCTCAAGGCCGAAAGCGAGCACATGCAAGAGCTCGTGGAGCAGCTGCTGTTTTTGGCGCGCGGCGATGCCGGGCGCACGGTCCTGCGGCGCGCGAATACCAACCTAGCCGCACTGGTCGGCGAGGTATGCGAGGAATCGCAGATGATCGATACCGAGCACACGTATCGGCTGGCCTTTGACGCTGCGCTTGTCAGCGACCCACGCTGCGACGCGCCCGTTGACGTGGCGCTCGTGAAGCAGGCTCTTCGCGTGATCGTGCAAAACGCCGCCAAGTATTCGGACGCGGGCACGCCCATCTCGTTTGGCGTAGCGTCGGATGCGGGCGCGGGCACGATCGACATAAGCGTTGAGGACGAGGGCATCGGCATGAACCAGGAATCCGCAGCTCACGCGTTCGAGCGGTTCTACCGTGCCGACAACGCGCGCGATGCCGGCGCGCAGGGTTCGGGCCTGGGGCTCGCCATTGCCAAGTGGATCGTCGATAGCCATGGCGGTGTCATTGGCGTGACCTCAGTCGAGGGCGTCGGCAGCCGCTTTACGATTCGCCTGCCGCGCTAGGAAGCCCCTCGGCATAAATAAAGGGATAGGGCCACGCGGCCCTATCCCTTTTTGCTAGCTATGGCAGCTTGTGCGCTATTCGCGGCACAGGTGCACGGCGAAACCGGCGAACTCGCGCTTAAAGTACACGAGCTTGGTACCACCGTCGGGCAGCAGCGCGCGCGACTCCTCGTTGACCTCGAGCCCGCGCTCGGCAAACCACTTCTCAGCTGCATCGATGTCGTTAACGGCAAAGCCGATGTGGCCCTTGGTGCCACGACCGTTCTGCTTCATGATCTCGACCAGCGAATCATTAAAGTACGAAACGGGGGTCTCGATGACGGGCAGGCCCATCATCGTCGAGAACAGCTCCGCGATCTCCAGGGCGTCTGCCGGGTCGGCGGCGTTAATGCCCACATGGGCAACGCGCATGCCAAAGAGCTCGACCGGGTTGGCGTTCTGCTCACTCATACAGGCAGTGCCTACTGAGCCATGACGTCGAGAACGGCCTTCTCGGCAGCGACGCGGTTCATGCCGGTCATGAAGGGCACGCCGCTCACGTACGGGCAGGTGAGGCCTTCGGGGGCAACGGTGGTGGCGATCAGCAGGTCGGCGCCCTCGTCGCAGTAGTCCTTGGCCTCGGAGATGGCGCACTGCACGATCTCGTACTTGTCGGCGTAACCGTTGGCGTCGAGCAAGGTGGCGACCTTCTGGGCAACGAGCGTGGAAGTAGCAGCGCCAGCACCGCAAGCCAAAACGATCTTCTTCATAGGTAATGTCTCCCTTCATGGTTTACTTTAGGTAAGTGTACCGCAGCGAGCGATGGCACTCAGCCTCGATGAGCTTTTATGCCAGTTTGCTTGCACGCTGCGTATAATACATCTAGTACGTGTTGTCATACCGCTCGCTTTATGAGCGACTAAGGACCCCAATATGCCCGATTCCCGCACACTCTGGACCGCCGTCGTTATCATCTGCATCGCCGTGTCGGTGTTCTTTAGCGTCAAAAAACGCACCACGTTTAAACGCCTGCAGCAGCTTATGGCTGCCAAGCAGTGGGACGAGTTCGATCGTTTGCTCGACGCCAAACTCACCAGCATGCTGTACCCGCGCTACAACCGCGACTACCTGCGTCTGAACTCCTATCTGCTGCGCGAGGACCACGAGCGCGCCAGCGAGATGTTCGACCTGCTGCTGGGACTCAACCTGCCCAAGATGCAGCGCGTCGACCTGGTCATTAAGGCCTTTAACTACTACGTTGGCCAGGAGGACCGCAAAAAGTCCAAGGAGCTCCTGCACGAGATCAAGGGCTTTGAGGGCGGTCAGGCCGAGGCAGTCGCGCACGAGTGCCAGCTGATGTACGACACGATGATCCTCAAGCGCCACAACGACATTCCCGAGCTGGAGCGCATGCTCAAGGAGGCCGGTGACGACAAGGTCAAGAGCTGCCGCCTGGAATACCTGCTGGCCCTGCAGTACAAGAACAAGGGCGACGAAGCCAAGTTCCAGGAGTTCCTGGAGAAGTCGGGGCAACACTCGATGGCCGTCAACGCGTAACGGACGGCTTGTGCTAGACTTCTAGTCTCACGGGGGCGTGGCGGAATTGGCATACGCAGGAGACTTAAAATCTCTCGCCGCAAGGATTGTGGGTTCGAGTCCCACCGCCCCTACCACGTATTGTTTACGAGCCCGTGTCCCCCAGGGATGCGGGCTCGCTTCTTTTAGATGCCGGTGGGACTCGAACCCGCGAGGGGGCGAGCGTCAAGCGGACGCGCAGCGTCCGCAGCGAGCCGGCGAGGGCGCCGACAGGCGGCCGAAGCCGGTGCGTATTTGCGCAGCAAATGCGCGGACGTCCCACCGCCCCTACCATTTGGTTTTTACGAGCCCGCGTCCCCCAGGGATGCGGGCTCGTTTCTTTTACACGCCGGCGGGGCTCTAAGTTGCGGTGGAATAGATCCTGTTTATACCGTTTACCAGCTTATTTAGGAACTATTTCACCGCAACTCAGAGGAAGACGGTTAAAGAGCACTCAGGCTCGGGGTCCAGCCGATGGTGGGGGTCGCGCCGTCGAGAGTCTCGTTGATGGTGGCGGCCATGCCGGCGAGTAGGCTGTTCTCGCTTACGGTGAGCGTCTTGTAGCCGCCGGCACGCATGAGTTCGCGGATCACCACGGCGCCAGCCAAGATCACGCCCGCGCGTTTGGGCTGTACACCCGGTAGAGCGGCGATGCCGTCCGCATCCAACGCAGACATGCGCTCGATAGCGGCCGAAACCTGATCCAGCGAAAGCTCGCGCAGGTGCACAAAGCTCGAATCGTACGGTTCCAGCTCATGAACGAGCGCCACGAGTGTGGTGACGGTGCCACCCACTGCGACCAAGCGTTCGGCGCGCTCAAAATTGCTCGGCAGGCCCTCAAAATAGGCAGCGAACTGCTCGCCCGCCCACGCGGCAGCGGCAGTAAGCTCGCCGCGTGCGGGCGGCAGTGCCGAGAAAAATCGCTCCGTCACACGGCGACAACCGATGTCCAGCGAACGCGTGCCCTCCAGCGCAAAGACCCCACGCTCCGGCGCATAGACGCCCGTCGCGAGCTCCGTGGATCCGCCGCCCGAATCGGCAACAATGATGCGCTCGCCGGCAAAGTCGTGCGCCACGCCAAAAAACGTCAGGCGCGCCTCGACCTCGCCCGGAATCACCTGCGGTTCGAGCCCCAGCTCACGCAGACCGTCCAGCAGCAGTGCGGCATTGGATGCATCGCGCGCGGCGCTCGTGCATGTGGTGCAAATGCACGCGGCCCCAAAGGCACGCGCCTCGTCCACAAACATGCGGCATGCAGCGAGCACGCGCTCGACCGCCGCCTCGCAAAAGCGACCCGTCGCGTCCACACCCTCGCCCAGGTCGGTAATCTCGGTATGCTTGGACGATTCCACGATCGCCCCGCCCTCGACCTGCGCCAGCACCAGTCGCGACGACACCGTTCCCAGATCGATCGCCGCCACCTTATATCGTTTGCAATCTGCCATTGCGGGCTCCCCTCCGGGCGCTATTTGCCGTTGGACACGACCGTCTGGCCCTCGACACCGTTAAACCCAAACAGCATGTCGAGCGCCTGGATGTACCACGGGGCGTCCTTACCGACTTCTTCGATTTCCTTGGCAACTTCGCTGGCCTTCTTGGCGTTCGACGACTTCTTGCTCGAAGACGAATCCGAATCGTCGTCCAGGCCCTGCACTTCAACCCTCTTCTCGCCGGGCATCACCAGGCCCAGATCCTCGGACGCCGCATCCTTAATGCCCTCCTCCGAGAGCAGTTTGTCGACGCTTTTTTGCAGCTCATCATTGTATTGCTGACGAATCTCGACCTGCTTGGCCAAGATATCGCTCGAACGCTTTGCCACGTACAGATCGCGCACGGGGAAATACAGGCTCACGAGCACCAGGGCAACGACAATGCCGATGAATAGCCCTCGCTGAGGACCGTGGGTAAAGTCGTAGATCGCCTTGACCACCGCGTTGTCGTTGGCGTAGTGCATAAAGTCCGAGCCCGAAAAACGGTTCGAAGGCCTGCTCGACCTATCGTGCGTTTGAGCCGACGAGCGCTGAGCATGCGACGAACGTGCCGGGCGCACTGGCCCATCTGTCGAAGTATTCACTTGAGCATTGGGGCGCGAGGTACTTGTCGGGCGCTGCATGGAGCGGTCGGCGCCGGCGTAGGCGGACCCACCGAGCTGCACCGTGCGCGCACGGCGAGGCGACGGCTCACGCGAACCGGCGGAATAGTACCTGTTGTCGTAAATCTGATCCATGTGCGCCTTGTGCGGTTGAGGTTTGTTTGCGCTAAGTATTCTAGTTATAGCACGAGCGCCCGCACCGCCTTCGCCAGCCTTTGCTCGACATAAAAAAGGCGCTGAGTCATATGGCCCAGCGCCCAATGGTGCTCAACAGCGCCCGGCTGGAGCAAGGCAAATCCGAGTCTTCCCCGCCCCGCGACCTCCGCGTGCCTAGCGAATGTTGTAGAACGCGGCCTTGCCGGCGTAACGCGCGCTGCCCTCGAGCTCGTCCTCGATGCGGATGAGCTGGTTGTACTTGGCGATACGGTCGCTGCGGCACGGGGCGCCCGACTTGATCTGGCCGGCGTTGACGCCCACGACCAGGTCGGCGATCGTGGAGTCCTCGGTCTCGCCGGAGCGGTGACTCACGATGCAGGCGTAACCGGCCTCCTTGGCGGTCTCGATGGCCTCGAGCGACTCGGTAAGCGTGCCGATCTGGTTGACCTTGACCAGGATCGCGTTGGCGGCACCCAGCTCGATGCCCTTCTTGAGGCGCTCGGTGTTGGTGACGAACAGGTCGTCGCCCACCAGCTGCACCTTGTTGCCAATGCGACGGGTGAGCTCGACCCAGCCGTCCCAGTCCTCCTCGGCCATGCCGTCCTCGATGGAGATGATGGGATAGGTGTCGACGAGCTTCTCCCAGTAATCGACCATCTGAGCGCTCGTATACTCAACGCCCTCGCCCTTGAGCTCGTACATGCCGGTCTCGGCGTTGTAGAACTCGGTCGAGGCCGGGTCCATGGCGTACATGAAGTCGACGCCGGGCTTAAAGCCAGCCTTCTCGACGGCCTTGGTGATGTACTCGAACGGCTCGGCATTGGTCTTGAGGTTGGGGGCAAAGCCGCCCTCATCGCCCACGCCGCCGCCCAGGCCGGCCTCGTGCAGCACGCCCTTGAGGGTGTGGTAGACCTCGGCGCACCAGCGCAGGCCCTCGGCAAAGCTCGGGGCGCCCACCGGCATGATCATAAACTCCTGGAAGTCGACGTTATTGTCGGCATGCACGCCGCCGTTGAGGATGTTCATCATGGGCGTGGGCAGCAGGTGGGCGTTGACGCCGCCCAGGTACTGGTACAGCGACAGGCCCGCCGACTCGGCAGCGGCGCGGGCGACGGCCAGCGACACGCCCAGGATGGCGTTGGCACCGAGCTTGGTCTTGTTGGGGGTACCGTCCGCGGCAATCAGCGCGGCATCGACGGCGCGCTGGTCGAAGGCGTCGAGGCCCACGACGGCGTTAGCGCACTCGTTGTTGACGTGCTCGACGGCCTGCGAAACGCCCTTGCCCAGGTAGCGGCCCTTGTCGCCATCGCGTAGCTCGCAGGCCTCAAAGGCGCCGGTCGAAGCGCCCGAAGGCACCATCGCACGACCGAAGCTGCCGTCCTCGAGCACGACCTCGACCTCGACGGTGGGGTTACCGCGGCTGTCGAGCACCTCGCGACCGTAGACATCCAAAATATCGCTCATGTTGTCTCCCTCTCACTTGGAAACGTAGTGGTTGCAAGCGACCGGCTGACCGTGCACCGTCGGTGCGCCTCCGTAAGTTAGCCATGTCGCACTTTTTGCATTATGCCCTAAGTTAGCCGAGGGATACACTTGTTTTTCGAAAAATTTAGCGGGAACGATGAGGCGTGTCAGCTCGTCGTTCCCGCGGTTTTACTCCTCCGCCTTTGCGGCATCCCACAGGTCGTTGAGGCCATGGGTCGAAAGCTCAGCCAGATCCACATGGGCGTTGGCCGCCATCTGCTCCATCGCGGCCCAGCGACGGCGGAACTTGGCCGTGCTCGCGCGCAGGGCGCTCTCGGCGTCGATTCCCTCCTTGCGCGCAACGTTGACCAAGGCAAAGAGCAGGTCGCCAAACTCCATCTCGCGCTCGGGCGTTCCGGGGGCCTCGGCCTCAAACTCGGCACGCTCCTCGGCGACCTCGTCCCACACATCCTGGACCGTCTCCCACTCAAAGCCCACGGCAGCCGCCTTGCGCGACACCTTCTGAGCCTGCATCAGCGCCGGCAGATGCGTGGGCACACCGTCGAGCAGGCCCTCGGGCGCAGCCTCGCCCGCCGCCACGGCCTTGTCCTTGGCAGCCTTCTCGGCAAGCTTAACCTCGTCCCAGATCTTGAGCACTTCGTCGGAGTTGTCGGCATCCGCATCGCCAAACACGTGTGGGTGGCGTCGGATGAGCTTGGCGTCGATATCGCGCGCCACGTCGGCCAGCGTAAACTCACCGGCGTCCGCCGCAATCTGCGCATGCAGCACTACCTGCATGAGCACGTCGCCCAGCTCCTCGCGCAGATGCGCGGCATCGTCGGCCTCGATGCAATCGAGCGCCTCGTAGGCCTCCTCGATCATGTTCTTGCCGATGCTCTGATGCGTCTGCTCGCGGTCCCACGGGCAGCCGTCGGGCTGACGCAGGCGCCAGATGGTCTGCACCAGATGCTGCAGCTCGGCCGACGCGTCGACCAGCGTGGACAGGTCTCGCGAGCCCTCGGCATTTTGCTGAGCCATGTGCTGCGCCATGGTTATTCCTCCTCCAGGATCACATGGCGGAACGCGCCGCCCTCGTAGATGCCGTAGCTGTGCGTACCGTCCTTGGGAATGCTCACACTGCCGGGGTTGAAGAGCCACAGGCCCGGGTGCGCGGCGCTTTCCTCGTTGACCTTGATGTGCGTATGGCCGTAGACGAGCGCGGAGCCCTCGGGCAGCGCGGGCGCGTGGTCGACGCTGTTGTGCATGCCGGCGCCAAAGACATGGCCGTGCGTCAGGAACAGCTCGCGGCCGGTCTCGTCGAACAGCGTGGCGTAGTCGGCCATGACGGGGAAGTCGAGCACCATCTGGTCGACCTCGGCGTCGCAGTTGCCGCGCACCGCGATGATGCGGTCGGCCAGGGCGTTGAGCAGCGGGATTACGCGCTTGGGGGCGTAATCGCGCGGCAGGTCGTTGCGCGGACCGTGGTAGAGCAGGTCGCCCAGCAGGACGATGCGGTCAGGCTGCTCGGACTCGATGGCGGCGACCAGGCGCTCGGCCCAGTATGCCGAGCCGTGGATGTCAGAAGCGATGAGGTATTTCATGGGGGATCCTTTCGGTGAGGTTGATGGGGCGGGTGTGGCGCGTCGCCGACCGTGTTACTCAAATCGCAGTGCCGCGGCTTGTGCTGCCTGCATAACGCGCTGGAGCGGCACATTGTGCTCGCGGGCGAGACGGGCGCAGTCCTCGTACTCGGGCGCTGCACGCTCGCTGCCGTCGGGCAGGGTGGCCACCTTGACGGACACCTCGCCCCATGGCGTCGTTACGCGCTCAAAGCGGCGTGGCAGGCAAACGCGCTCCATGACCTGGCGACGAATGCCGTTGGTCGTGGTTTCCAAAAAGATAATCGTCTGCAGGCGTTCGATATCCTCATGCGAGCAAATCACCTGCAGCTGCCAGCCGGGACGGCCTTTCTTGCAATAGACGGGCAGCCAGTGCACCTCGCGCGCACCGGCCTCGCGCAGGCGGTCGGCGGCGTAGGCGAGCACCTCGGGCGACGCATCGTCGATGTCGCATTCCAGCTTGACGATGGTCTCGGGCGCATCGGTCTCGCGAGACAGCGGAGATTTGCTATCGCATGGCATACGGTCCGGCTCCTTTCCGCACGGGCTCGTTTTGTTCATCCAAACGCTAGCACATCGGACGTGGCACAAGCGTGACTTTCGTCCGTCGCCGCCCTCGCCCCCATCCAAACGTGTACGTCAGCCTCCAAACATGTCATTATTTGTCGGTTTTGGAGGCTGACGTACACGTTTTGAGAGCAAGCGAGGCCGCACCACGCGCCGCGCAACCTTTCCAATCGATTTCGATCCCCGGCGTGCCCGGCGTGTTGAGAGCTGCGCCATTACAATGAAGCGGATTCGCTTGACGCAAAGGAGCTGCCATGCCTGCTTGCCCGCTGGTCGATTGCCACACCCACACCTCGTTTTCGGACGGTCATGCCTCGTTTGAGGACAACGTTCGCGCCGCTGCTGCGGCCAGCTGCCGCGTCATGGTCTCAACCGACCATCTCACCCTGCCCGCCAGCATGGATGCCAACTGCGAAGTGCAGGTTACTGAGGGCGACCTGCCGGCACATCGTCTGGCTTTTGAGGATGCCCGCAAGCTTGCCGCGCAGATCGCGCCGGAGCTCGAGCTTATCTATGGCTTTGAATGCGATTGGTACGAGGGCTGCGAGCCTTTGGTTGAGCGCTGGTCCCAGGGCGCCGTCGTGCGCCTGGGCAGTGTGCATTGGATTGGCAACCCAGGCGATATCATGGCCGGCGCCGCGGGTACGGCGGGAACGGAAAACGTCGCTCGTCCTGATACGCCCGATTCGCGCTGCGGTTGGATCGACGATGATACCGACCTGCATGTTTGGGAAAACTTAGGCGTGCACGGCGTGTGGGAGCGCTATGTCGATGACTGGTGCCGCGCCTGCGAGAGCCCGCTCAACTTTGATGTGATGGCTCACCCCGACCTGGTCATGCGCTTTTCGAAGGAAGGCTTTGCGCCCGACTTTGACCCGGCGCCGTTCTGGGAGCAGATGGCCGAGTGCGCACACGATACGGGTCGCCGCGTTGAGGTCTCGACCGCCGCACCGCGCAAGGGCCTCGATGACTACTATCCCGCGACCGGATTGCTGCGTTGCTTTGCCCACGCCGAGGTGCCGATCACTTTTGGCTCGGACGCGCACCGCGCCTGCGACATCTGCTGGAACATCCGCGAGGCCCAGGCGCACGCCTACGACTGCGGTTATCGAACCTTCGACATCCCCCACCTCACCGGAGAATGGGAGTCCACGCCCCTCGACTAACTAGTCGTTTAAGAACGTCCCCAATGACTAGTGGCGGCGGGCGTTGAGTTCGCCGGCTAGCTCGTCGAGGGTAATACCGTAGCGCTCAAGCGTCACGAGCAGGTGGTAGATCAGGTCGCCAGCCTCGTAGCGGATGTGATCGTGATCGTTATCCTTGCAGGCCATGATCACCTCGCTCGCCTCCTCGGCAAGCTTCTTGAGCAGCTCATCCTCCACGTCGGTCAGCAGACGCGCGGTATAGCTCTCCTGCGGCGATGCATCACGACGGCCGTGAATCACCTCGGCGAGCCCCGTCAGCGTCTCTCCGATATTTCCATCCTGAACGTTTGCGGTGCGCACACCCATAGTTCAATCCTTTCTGGTGGCCGAGCGTCTAATCGAGCGCCCGCCCTACGCGAGCTTCTTAAAGAAGCAGGTACGGTTGCCGGTGTGGCAGGCCGGACCCGGCGAGTCGACCTTGACCAGCAGCGTATCGCTATCGCAGTCGGCCCAGAGCTCCTTGACCTCCTGCATGTTGCCGCTTGTCGCGCCCTTGTTCCAGAGCTCCTGGCGGCTGCGGCTCCAAAACCACGTGGTCCCGGTCTTGAGCGTCAACCCCACCGATTCCTCGTTCATCCAAGCAACCATAAGCACCTCGCCGGTGTCATATTGCTGAACCACACAAGGAATCAATCCTTTGGCGTCGTATTTAAGATCCGCTGGAGTAGTAATTTCTCTCATTTCAATTCCCCAATTTAAACATCGCCGGTCGGCGAGGGTTGTCCAGGTGCCGCAGGTTGCCACGAAAGAGGAGCGACGCGTACTTTGGTACGCGAGCGACGGTTTGAGCGGCAAGATGCGGTGCCTGGACAAGCCGCAGCGCAGCCCGCAGCACTAGAAGTCCAACCTCACAGGAATACCTTGAGAGGCCATATACTCTTTGACTTCGCGAATGCTGAAGGTTCCAAAGTGAAAGACGCTCGCCGCCAGCACGGCATCGGCTTCGCCCTCAATCACACCCTCGGCGAAATGCTCGAGCGTGCCCACGCCGCCGCTCGCAATCACCGGAATCGGCACCGCGCGCGCCACGGCACGGGTGAGCGCCAGGTCAAAGCCGGCCTTGGTGCCGTCGCGGTCCATACTGGTGAGCAAAATCTCGCCGGCGCCGCGACGAGCCGCCTCCTCGGCCCACGCCACCGCGTCGATGCCCGTGGCGCTGCGACCTCCCGCGGTAAAGACCTCCCACTTGTCGGCCCCCGGCTCACCGGGCAGGCCCACGCGCTTGGCATCGATCGCCACGACCACGGCCTGGCTGCCAAACGCCGCGGCGGCTTGGCTGATCAACGACGGATCGCGCACGGCGGCAGAGTTAAGCGACACCTTGTCGGCGCCGGCGGCAACCATGGTCCGCATGCCCGCCAAGTCGCGGAAACCGCCGCCCACGGTATAGGGAATAGCGAGCTCCTCGGCCGCATGCGCCGCCATCTCGATAGTCGTCGCACGGTTGTCGCTCGTGGCGGTAATGTCCAGGAAGACAACCTCGTCCGCACCTTCGCGGTCGTAGGCGCGCGCCAGCTCCACCGGATCGCCCGCATCGCGCAAGCTCACAAAGTTGACGCCCTTGACCACACGGCCGTCCTTGACGTCCAGACAGGGAATCACGCGTTTGGTAAGCATGGGCTACTCCTCCCCTCGGGCGGCGGCCAGCGCCTGGGCCAGCGTAAAGTTGCCCTCGTAGAGCGCGCGACCGGTGATGGCACCTTCAATCGCGCCCCCACCCACCGCGGCCAGCGCGCGGATGTCGTCGAGCGTCGAGATGCCGCCCGAAGCCACGACGGGAAAGCCCGCAGCCTCGGCCACATGGCGATACGCCGCCACATCGATGCCCGTCTGCATGCCGTCACGCGCGATGTCGGTGTAGACCAGGTGCTTAAAACCCAGCTCGGTGAGCTGTGCCACGGCATCGTCGAGTGCCACGCCCGCGCCATCACGCCAGCCGTTCACCTTGACCTGGCCGTCGTATGCGGCAATGTCGGCCACCAACAGCTCGCCAAAACCTTTGGCTGCCACCTCGGCAAAACCCGGCTCGGTCACGAGCACCGTGCCCAGCGCAATGCGGCGCGCACCGTAGCCGGCCAACTCGTCGATGCGCGCGAGCGAGCGGACGCCGCCGCCCACGTCCACGGACAGACCGTTGACGCCGCAGATGGCCTTAATCGCCGCCGAGTTGGCAGCGCATGTGTCCTCGTCCTCGCCAAAGGCAGCGGACAGGTCGACGACGTGCACCCAGCTTGCGCCCTGCTCGGCAAACGAGCGAGCAACGGCCACGGGGTCGTCGGAATATACCTTGCAGCGGCTGCGGTCGCCACGCTCCAGGCGCACGACCTTGCCGCCGATCAGATCGATTGCGGGAAACAGGATCATCGGCCAGCCTCCTCGACGATGTTGACGAAGTTCTTAAGGATGCGCTGACCCAGCGCGGAGGATTTCTCGGGATGGAACTGGCAGCCCCACACGTTGCCATGGCGCACGATGCACGGGAAGCTCCGCGTATAGTGCGTGCGCGCCAGCACATCGGCGGCATCGGCGTCGTCGGCCACCGCGTAGCTGTGGGTAAAGTACATGTTGGCACCCTCGGCAAAACCAGCAAGCAGCGGATCGGCCGCGCCGGCGGGCGTCATGTGTACCTGGTCCCAGCCCACGTGCGGCACCTTCAGGCGGCTCGACTCCAAGCGTGTGCACGAGCCGCGCATAATACCCAGGCCATCGACCCAGGGACCGCCAGCCTGCTCGGAGGCATCGTCGTCCGCGTCCGCGCCTTCGTCCGCCGGCGCGCCCTCGTTGCCGCGCTCAAAAAATAGCTGAAGGCCCAGGCAGATGCCGAGCAGCGGAGTTCCGGCGGCAACGGCGTCGAGCACGGCCGCCGCCTCGCCGCTTTGGCGCATAAAGACAATCGCGTCATAGAACGCGCCCACGCCCGGGATGACCAGGCCGTCGACGCGGCGGATCTGCTCCGGATCGTCCGACGTGCAGGCGGCGGCACCGGCGCGCGCAAGCCCGCGCGCAACGCTCGACAAGTTGCCCTTGTGGTAGTCAACTACCACGATCTTCGGTTCGCCCACGCGACCCTCCTTTTCCCCATTCAAAACCTGCCAAAAAGGGACAGGTTACAGCGAGCCCTTGGTGCTGGGGATGCCCTGCACGCGGGGATCGAGCTCGCAGGCGTGGCGCATCGTGCGGCCCACGGCCTTAAAGGCAGCCTCGATAATGTGATGCGAGTTGCCGCCCGCCAGTTCGCGCACGTGCAGCGTGAGCTTGGCGTCGTGCGCAAAGGCGTAGAAGAACTCGACGGCCAGCTCGGTATCGAAGCTGCCCACGCGCTCAGTCGGTACGGGCAGCTCGCAGTAGGCCTGCCCACGGCCCGAAATATCAACGGCAGCCATCACAAGCGTCTCGTCCATGGCGATCGCCGCGTCGGCAAAGCGCGTAATGCCCACCTTGTCGCCCAGCGCCTGGCGAAACGCCTCGCCCAGCACAATACCCGTGTCCTCGACGGTGTGATGCGCATCGACCTCGACGTCGCCCACCGCGTGCACCGTCAGATCGAACAGACCATGGCGGCCAAAAGCGTTGAGCATGTGGTCGAAAAACGGCACGCCGGTCGAGATATCGCACACGCCAGATCCGTCCAGGTCGAGCTTTACGACAATGTCGGTCTCGCCCGTCTTGCGGGTTACCTCAGCATAGCGGTCCATCTACATCTCCTCCTTCACCAGCGCGGCAAACGCAGCCAGCACCTCGTCGTTTTCCTGCGGGGTACCCACGGTAATGCGTAGGCAGTCCGCGAGCCCCGGCGCGTAGCTAAAGTCGCGCACCAAAATCGAATACTCATCGCGCAGACGCTCACGCACGCGCGTGGCATGCGGCGTGCGCACGAGCACAAAGTTCGCCGCGCTCGGCCACGCCTCCACAGGCAAGCCCTCGGCAGCCATCACGCGCAGAGCGGCCAGCTCGCGCTCGCGCTCGGATGCGACCTGCGCCACCACAGGTGCGTAGGCATCACGGGCACGCACGCAGGCAAGCGCGGCGGCCTGGCTCAGCACGTTAACCGAGTAGATCTGGCGAATCGCCGCAAACACATCGATGACCTCAGGCGCCGCGATCACATAGCCCAGACGCGTGCCGGCGGCGCCGAACGCCTTGGACAGCGTATGCAGAATCGCCAGGTTGGGATGCTCGGCGATAAGCCCCTGCGCCGTGGTGGCCGCGCCAAACGAATCGTCGGCAAACTCCACGTAGGCCTCGTCGACCATCACCATGCCGGGGCAGGCATCGCACAGAGCCGCAACAAAGTCGAGCGGCGCCACGTCACCCGTGGGATTGTTGGGCGAGGTCACGATCGCCAGATTGCACTCGGGAGCCGCTGCAAGCACCGCCGCCTGGTCGAGCTCAAAGGTCGCCGGGTCGCGCCACACGTCGCGCACCTCGGTCTGGCACAGCGACGCAAAGAACGCATACTCGCTAAAGCACGGCGGGCAGTTGAGCAGGGTCCGCCCCGCGCCGCCAAACGCCAGCAAGTAGTTATAGAGCAGCTCGTCACCGCCGTTGCCCACGCAGATATTCTCGCGCGTCACGCCATGCCAAGCAGCAAGCTCATCGCGCAGGTCGTTGGACATGGGGTCGGGATAACGGTTGAGCGGCGTGGCAGCCAGGGCTGCATCAATCGCCTCGCGCACGCCGGCCGGCACGGGATAGGTGTTCTCGTTGGCCGAAAGGTTGATGCGCGTGGGCGTGAAGTTGGGATCATAGGGCTCAATGCCGGCCAGGTAGGGCTGGACGAGTTCCTTCATGCGCGGCGTGAGTTCGGCCATGTTAGACCTCCTCGCCGGTCGCGCCAGCGGCACCGCCCGCAGCCGCCAGGTCAACGCCCTCGGCAACCGTCGCCACGGCGTCACCCGGCCAAGCGACCTTGGTCAGGTCGGCCGCGGCCAGAGACTCGGCACTCACGGCATCCTCGCCCTGTTCCAGCACACGGCGACGCAGAGCGGCGGATAGCGCGTGCGCCCACAGGCCCTCGGCCTCGGCCAGACGCTGTGTGGCGGGAGCGTCGGAGAGCAGGCCCTCGGGCGTATAGCAAATGACACTCGAGCGCTTGACGAACTCCTCCACCGAAAGCGGGTTGGAGAACATGGCGGTGCCGCCGGTCGGCAGCGTGTGGTTGGGGCCGGCAACGTAATCGCCGAGCGGCTCGGAACTCCAAGCGCCCACAAAGATGGCGCCGGCGTTGCGGATACCGCCGAGCAGGCCCATCGCATCCTTGCAGTGCAGCTCCAGGTGCTCGGGCGCCACGGTGTTCACCGCCTCGACGGCGGCAGCCATGTCGGCTGCCACCACGATGGTGCCCTCATTGTCGAGCGAGGCACGCGTGATCTCGGCACGCGGCGACTGCGCTACCAGAATGTCGATACCCGCCTCGACCTCACGCGCAAACTGCTCGTCGCAGGTCACCAGATAGCAGGCCGCCAGCGGATCATGCTCGGCCTGGGCCATCAGGTCGGCCGCGACCACCATAGGCTTGGCCGTGGCGTCGGCCAGCACGCAGACCTCGGAGGGACCGGCGACCATATCGATACCCACGTCACCCGAGACAATCTGTTTGGCAGCGGCGACGAAGGCGTTGCCCGGGCCGGTGATCTTGTCGACACGCGGAATGGTCTCGGTACCGTACGCCAGCGCGGCCACGGCCTGGGCGCCGCCCACCATATAGATCTCGTCCACGCCACCGAGCTTGGCGGCCGCGAGCGTATACGGGCTGATCAGGCCATCTTTTTGCGGCGGAGTCACCATGACCACGCGCTTGACGCCGGCCACCTTGGCGGGAATGGCGTTCATGAGCACGGTGGAGGGATACTGCGCGCGGCCGCCCGGCACGTAGATGCCGGCCGCAGCAAGCGGGGTCACCTTAACGCCGAGCATCGTGCCGTCCGGGCGCGTGGTAAACCAGCTCTGCTCGACCTCGCGCTGGTGGAACTCGCGAATCTGGCATGCGGCCTTTTCGAGCGCCGCGACAAAGGCGGGATCGAGGCCTTCGAGCGCGGCATCGATCTGCTCTTGCGGCAAGCGGAAGCTCTGCAGCTCAACGCCGTCAAAACGCTGGCAGTAATCGCGCACCGCGGCATCGCCGTTGGCGCGCACGTTGACCACGATATCACGGGCGGCGTCGACGATGTTTTGCGGCAGCACGCCCTTGCGGTTGAGCTGGTTGGTAACGAGACGCTCACCGGGAGCAAGCTTGATGGTCTTCATATCGGTATCCCCTATCGGTCGAGGTTGCGTTTGAAAAACGAGAGGCCGGGCGGCGGCGCCAGTCGACCAGCAGCCCGGATATGGGGGGGCGCCCGTGCGTGCTCGCGCTATTGTGCCGAGCCCGCGACGGGCTCAAAATGCTTGTCCTTAACAGCAGCTGCCAAGCGATCGGCCAAGTTGCGTACGCGCGGATCCAGGCGCGCGGCACCTGGGTTGACGAAGAAGCGGGCCGTGCAGTCCATGATGCGGCCGGTGATGACCAGGTCGTTGTCGCGCAGGGTGGCGCCCGTGGCGGTAATGTCCACGATACGGTCGGTCATGCCGACGATGGGTCCCAGCTCGATATTGCCGTGCAGCGAAACGATATCGGCATTCACGCCGCGCTCGGCATACCAGGCGCTCGCGATGCGCGGGTACTTGGTGGCCACACGAAGCGACCCGCGGCGGGCGTAGTTGCGCTCGGCCTGGCCAGCGCGCCACGCGGGCTCTGCCTCGATAAACGTGCACAGGCCGTAGCCCAGGTCGACCAGCTGCAGCAGGTTGAGGTCGGCCTCGATGAGCGAGTCCCAACCGCAGATACCGCAATCGGCACCGCCGCAGCCCACAAAGGCGGGTGCGTCGCTGGGACGCACGATGACAAACTCGATATCTCCGACCGTGCCCTCGCCGGCACGTGTGTCGTGACCGCGCACGATCAGGTGACGGCCGGGGTCGCGCAGCTCAGAGACGTCCAGGCCCGCGGCCTCGAGCACGTCGAGCGTGTCAGCCTTAAGCGAGCCCTTGGGCACGGCGATGCGCAGCGGGCCCTCAGCGCCACGGCCCGCGGCGTGATCGCCGTCGGAAGCGGCATCCTCGGCCGAGGTGCGCGCGGCCTCCAGGCGCTCGAGCGAAAAGGCGAAGCCCGCCGCCGGCACCTCGATACCGTCGCCAAATGCGCCGGTAAAGATGGAGTCATAGCGTCCGCCCGAACCGACCGGATCGGGCAGTCCGCCGGCATAAGCCTTAAAGACCAGGCCCGTGTAGTAATCGAAAGAGTTCATGATAGAGAAGTCGAACGACAGCACCTGGGCGTCCTCGGGTGCCAGGCCCTCAACCAGGGCACGCAGCTCGCGCGTCAGCGGCGCGACGATACCGGCGGCCTCCAGCAGCGCGTCCACGCGGTCGAGTACCTCGGCACCGCCGTGCAGACGCGGCAGCTCGCTAATGGCGGCCTTGACGGCATCGGACTCGGTGCTTGCCGCCACGCGGGCATCGAGGCCCACAAAGTCGTTGGCGTGCACGCAGCGCAGGGCCTCGGCGGCCAGCTCGCGATCCTCGCACGCCGCGAGCAGTTCCTTAAACGGACGCACGCTACCTGCGATAATGCGTGCATCGGGCAGCGCCAGCTTGCGCACCGCCTCGGCCACGAGCGAGACAATCTCGACATCGCCCGCGGTATCGCCCGCACCGATAAGCTCAAAGCCCAGCTGTGTAAACTGGCGCGAGCCGCCGGCATTGCGCTGGCACTCGCGAACCACCGGCGCCTCGTAGCGAAGGCGCAGGGGCAGGTCGGCCGCGCGCATGCGAGTCGAAACCAGGCGAACGATCGGCAGCGTGTTGTCGGGACGGACCACCAGCAGGCGACCGTCGTCATCAAAGAGCTTAAACGGCGTATCCGCAATGCGGCCGCCTTCCTCGAGCGAACCCTTGTCCTCGAGTAGCGGCGTCTCGACCGGCAGGTAATGATGCTCCCTAAAGCAGCCCTTCACCGTCAGCGCGATCTCCTCGCGCGCCTGAGCCTCCTCGGGCAATATGTCCCGGAATCCCCACGGTGTGGCCGTCATCTGGTGAGCCTCCTCATGCTGTGTTTCATATAGAACGAAAGACCGGCATAGCTTCGCCGGTCTTCTGGGTACTTTAGCATACTAGAGTGTTTGCGGGGAGAATCGTCCTCATCGGCTCACACCGTATTCATTTGGAAACATAGGAGCGGATTGTCGCAACCCAACCCCACCTAGACGCCAATCGCACGACGATACTCTGCCATTACCTGCGCATCGGCAGCTGCGGGGTCGGCAAAATAGCGCCAGTCATAGGTCTCGGCCGAAACAACTCCGCGATAGCCGCGCGCCACCAGCCTATCCAGGTCGACGCGCATATCGCGGTCGCCGTCACCCCAAGCAAGATGCGTCGTGCCATCTGCCGCAACATCGACAAAATGCACGTGGGCGACATCATCGCCAAGCAGATCGAAATAATCGTCGATGGTATCCCCCGCCACCGCCATGGCGCCCAAATCCAGACACGCCTTAAGTGCTGGATGATCAACCGCCTCGATCATGCGCTTCGTATCGGCTGCCGAGTTCACGATCATCGACTCAACCGGCTGTAGGGCCTCGAGCACCAGTCGCACGCCGCGCTCTCCCGCATGCTCGGCAATCGCACGCAGCATCGAGGTGCTGCGGCCCCACGCGTCCTCGATTGGCTCGTTCAAAAATGCCCAGCCGCTCGAGACCATGACCTGCTCGGCTCCAAGTTCCGCCGCGATATCCACAACGTTCTTAAAGTACGCGAGCGTGCGGGCACGCGCCTCATTCCCGCGCGCCGCGATATTCCACGGCTTGGGGTTGTTCTGTTCGGGACAAAGACCCACAATCCGAACCCCATACCGCTGTGATAGCTCCCGCACCTGCTCGAGCGAATCGTATCCATGGCAATCGACATACAGATGCATCGCCCCGGTCCAAAGCTCGCAACACGTGTAGCCCGAGGCCGCTGCCGAAGAAAAGAATTCCTCAAGGTCAAAATAACGATGGCTGATATTCATGACGGCAAGCTGCGGATACTCCATCTTGTCCACCTTTCGGCAAAAGGGCGCCGCAGCACAGTGTGCGCGACGCCCCCTCTTACATTATTCTCATTATGACGGATGCCCTACTGAACACCAAGCACTCCAAAGAACGCGCCGGCGATACTCACGAGCAGGATCACGAGCATGATCACGAGCGGATTCATCTTCTTCTTGAGCATGAGATAGACGATTCCAAACAGCCCCATCGTGACAAAGCCCGGGAAGATTCCGTTGAGCAGCTCGGCCAGCGTCTGAGCACCATCGCCCGCACCGACCATGAGCGGAATGTCCACGGTGACCATCTCCATGGTCATAGCGCCGATCACCATGGCGCCCATGATGGAGGCCATCTTGACGATCGTGTCCATAATGCCCGATTCCTGGACCTTGCTGATCATGTCCGAGCCAAAGCGATACCCCACAAACGTCAGCAGGTAACGGATGATGTAGTGAGGGATATTGAACACGAGCAGGAACAAAATCGGGCCAAGAATAGAGCCCTGTAGCGCCAGCGACGTGCCGACACCCGTTGCCAAAATTCGCAGCGTGCCCCAGTAGAAGGCATCGCCCACACCGGACAGCGGTCCCATCAAAGCAAGCTTGACATTTGAGATCGCGCTCGTGTCAAAGCTATCGTCAGTAGCGTTGACCTCTTCCATTGCAGCGGCGATGGACATGGGGAGCGTCGAGATGTACGGCGTGACGTTATAGAGCTCCATATGGCGCTTAAGGGCGGCCTTAAAGTCCGCATCCTGCGGATACAGCTTGCGAAGAATCGGCATAAGGGCCCACATAAAGCCGATATGGCCCATACGCTCGTAGTTCCAGGAATGCTCATAGGGAATCGAGCGCCAGAACAGCTTCTTAAGGTCTGCGCGGGAAATCAGCCCGTCGTAAGAAGACTCAAACTTAAAACTCATCGAACCCACTCCCAATCGCAGGATCCTCGGTTGCCACTGCGGGCTGCTCCGCTTTTTTCTTATCACCCAAAACCGTCATCGCGACGACGATGATCGCGGCAAAGATCGCCACGCCCGTCGTGCTAATGCCAAAGTAGGCGACGAGGAAGAAGCCAGCGAAGAAGAACGGAGCCACCGTTTTGTTCATAATCATCTGCGCCAGCATCGCAAAGCCGAGTGCGGGCAAGAAGGCGGCGGCGACATCCATGCCGGTCTGAACGAAATCGGGGATGATGTTGAGCAGGCTGGCAACAGCATCGGCGCCAAAGAAGAATGCCAGGGGAATAATCAGCAGGCCGCACCAGCTCTGCGCGTAACCGGCGATGAGCATGTTGCGCGTGATGGCCTTGGTGTCTCCGTCCTCGACGTTTTTGTCGATACGGTGCACCAGCAGCAGCATCACCGGCTGGCCCAGGGCGGTATCGAGCGCCAGGACGATCGTTGCGATAGGAATGCCCAGGGTCAGGGCCGCCGAAGCGTCCGCGCCGGCCTGCATGGCAAGAGATACGCCCAGGATAGTGCCGGAAATCGTATCGGGCGGGTTATAGGCGCCGACCGAGATGGCGCCGACCATGGCAAGCTCCATCGTGGCGCCCATGATCGTGCCGGTCACCATGTCGCCCATGACAAGGCCAACCAGAGGTCCGAGCACGATCGGGCGCTGGAGGTAGCTCGTGCCCGTCAGCTACTCGGAATAACCCAAAAGGGCAATAAGGAAAATCAGGATTGTCTTGATAACCATGATGGCCCCTAACCGATGACCTTCGCGGCGTCAGTCTTCGCATCTGCCGGAATCATCTGAATGAACAGCTCATAGCCCTCGCCGAGCAGCTCTTTGACGTATGCCTCGTTTTCGGGCGTGAGAAATACGCTGGTCGAGACCTGGCGGGCGTCCTCGCTAAAGGCAACATTGCCGAGGTTGATCTTCTTGATCCCCATCACCTTGGCGACGGCACCGGCCTGCTGGATCGTCTCGCAAACCACGAAGAGCTTGTACTTGTCGGTCACACCGCTCTGGAGCGCCTTGACGGCGTCCTCGGTGTTTTTGACAACGACCTTGCAGCCCTCCGGCTTTGCAAGGGACAGGGCCTGCAGACGAAGCTTGTCATTGAGGACCGTGTCGCTCACCAGCAGGATGCAGTCGGCACCCAGAGCCGAGGTCCAGCTAACGGCAACCTGGCCGTGAAGCAGTCGATAATCTACACGAATCATCTGAATCATGATGTGCTCCCTAGTGGTTAAAACTCATCGAGTTCGGCCTGCCCCAGCAGGTCGTTGACGTACTTGACCTTGGTGTCGTCCGCCTCGACGATCTGGCGAATGGCCTCATCGATCGGGGTGGATTCGGACACGAACAGCAGCTGAATAAGGAGCGGCAGGTTCATATTGGTCACGAGGTGCGTGTTGGGACGCGTCTGGACGATCTTGGTGAACTCGTTGTTGACGCTGCCGCCAAAGAGGTCGGTGCAGACAACGACCTCATCGTCCGCGGCAAAGCCGTCCAGAATCGCTGCGGCCTCCTTGGTCAGGTCCTCGTTTCCGTCGACATACATAGAGAGCGCATGGACGTTTTCGCGCTCGCCGGAAAGCAGCCCAATGCTCTCGACGATTCCAGACGCAAAATGGGCATGGGATGCAACGATAAACTGCCTCATTCGATTCCCCTTTCTTGCGAATTTCGGCATAAAAATGCCCGGACGCATGCGCCCGGGCAGGGTGCTTCTTGATCAGTAGCTTATTTGTCACCGATTAGTAGTCGAACTGGTGATAGTAACGACGGTAGTTGAGGTTGTGCTTGGTGACCGTCTCGTAGTAAGCGGCAAGGCGATCGGTGATCAGCGAGGAGAGGATCCACGGAGACACGATGACGCGGAACTCGTCGTCAAGGCCGGGGATCGCGAACTCGGCGGTGTCGATGACGTTGATGTCGGTGTCGCCGGTCACGCCG
>JAHAGQ010000008.1 GCA_018373675.1 Collinsella sp.
GGACCGGGACGGGTTCAACGGCAGGCCCCGCCGACCGATTGCAAGCGGTCGGCGGGGCCATTGTGGCTCTTGACAGCGGATTGGGTCATATGAGCGAAAGCCCGCCAGAGCGAGCAAGGTGCCTTCAAGAAAAATGGCGCCGCAGGTTGAGCATAAGTCAGCGAGCGGGTCGCATTTGTGACAAGGTGACGTGAAACGAAAGGGCGCTGACCTTTTGGTCGCGCCCTTGAAGTTGAACGTCAGATTGTCCAAATGCGGCCCGCGCAGCGTCGAGCCGTTACGCGGTTCGTAGAACCGCGTAACAAGTTAGTACATCTTTGCGCCGGCGGGAATGGAGGCGTCGAGCTGGATCAGGTTGAGGCGCTCCTCGCCCTCCTCCTCGTGGACAGCGCTGATCAGCATGCCGCAGCTGGGAATACCCATCATCTTGCGCGGAGGCAGGTTGGTGATGGCGAGCAAGGTCTTGCCAACCAGGTCCTCGGGCTCGTAATAAGCGTGAATACCGGAGAGGATGGTGCGGTCGGTGCCGGTGCCGTCGTCGAGCGTAAAGTTCAGCAGCTTCTTGGACTTCTTGACGGCCTCGCATGCCTTGACCTTCACAGCGCGGAAGTCGCTCTTGGAGAAGGTATCAAAGTCGACGAACTCCTCAAACAGCGGCTCAACGGCGATCTTGGAGTAATCGAGCGTGGGCTTAAGCGACTTAACGAACGGGCTCGCGGCGTTGCCGGCCTCGGCAGCCTTGGCGGCAGCGGCACCGGACTGGAAACCCTTCTCGGGCTTCATGTGCGGGAACAGCAGCACGTCGCGGATAGAAGCCTGGTTGGTAAGCAGCATGACCACGCGGTCGATACCAATGCCAATGCCGCCCGCGGGAGGCATACCGTACTCGAGGGCGCGCACGTAGTCCTCGTCATACTCCATGGCCTCATCGTCGCCGCCGGCCTTCTCGGCCATCTGGGCAGCAAAGCGCTCAGCCTGGTCGACCGGGTCGTTGAGCTCGGAGAATGCGTTGGCGTACTCGTGGCCGGCGATGACCAGCTCAAAGCGGTGGGTCAAACGCGGGTCGTCCTCAAAACGCTTGGCGAGCGGGCTGACCTCGATGGGGTAATCGCACACGAAGGTCGGGTTGACGATGGTGTCCTCGCCCAGCTCATCGTAGATCTCGGCGATAATCTTGCCGGCGGTCCACTCGGGCTTAATCTCCAGGCCCTTCTCGCGCGCGGCGGCAGCAAGCTCCTCGACCGGCGTGTCGATGGTGACCTGCTTGCCGAGCACGTCGGAGACGATGTCGGTCATGGGACGGCTGGCCCACTCACCAGAAAGGTCGATGGTCTGGCCCTGGTACTCGATGACCTCGGGGTTGCCGATGGCCTTGTTAGCCGCCTTAATGACACCCTGGGCGAGCGCCTTCATGCCCTCGAGGTCAGAGAAGGCACGGTAGGCCTCCATCGTGGTGAACTCGGGGTTGTGGGTGAGGTCCATGCCCTCGTTACGGAAGATGCGGCCGATCTCGAACACGCGCTCAAAACCACCGACGATGCAGCGCTTGAGGTGCAGCTCGGTGGCAATACGCAGGTAGCACTCCTGATCGAGCGCGTTGAAGTGGGTAATGAACGGCTTGGCAGTAGCGCCGCCCTGGATGGTCTGCAGGATGGGGGTCTCGACCTCCATGTAGCCGTCGGACTCCATAAAGCGACGGAAGGTAGAGAGAATCTGCGAACGCTTACGGAAGGTCTCGCGAACGTCGTCGTTGGCGATCAGGTCGACATAGCGCTGGCGATAGCGGGTCTCCTTGTCGGAAAGACCGTGGAACTTCTCGGGCAGCGGACGAACGGCCTTGGAAAGCAGGGTCGCGCTCTTAGGGGCAACGGAAAGCTGGCCGCGCTGGGTGCGCACGACCACGCCGGTCACGCCCAGGATGTCGCCCAGGTCGAGCGCCTTGAGCGTATTCCAGGCAGCCTCGTCCATGTCGTTGATGCGGCAGAACAGCTGAATCTCGGCAGTCGCATCGCGTACGACGATGAACATTATCTTGCCCTGACCGCGCTTGGCGACCACGCGGCCGGCGATCTTCACGACGTCCTCGGTGTCCTCGCCATCGGCAAGCTCGGCGTACTTAGTCTCGATATCGGCGACGTAGTCCTCAAGCTCAGAGTGCTCGGGATAGGGGTTCTGGCCCGCCTCGAACAGGGCGGCGCGCTTGGCCAGGCGGGTGGCGCGCTCGTCGTTGAGCGTCGATGCCTGATCTGCGGCGTTCTGGTTCTCTGCCATAAGTTAGCTCCTCAAACTAAAACGCTCCCCAGGATTCGGTCCCAGGGAGCGAAAACATACCTTTACGCGGGACCGTGGTCTAGCGTGCGATCTTGGCGATGGTGTAGACGCGAGTCTTGCCGGAAGGCGTAACGACCTCGACGGAGTCGCCCTCGCCGTGACCGATGATGGCGTGACCGACCGGAGACTCGTTGGAAATCTTGTGCTCGAGCGAGTTGGTCTCGGTGGTACCGACGAGCGTGACTTCCATGACCTCGCCGTTGGGATCAATCAGCGAAACGGTGGAACCGATGGAGACGGTCAGGTCGCCCGTGGTGGCAGCAACCTGAGCGTTGGCGAGGATGGCCTGGATCTCGGCAATACGAGCGGCGTTCTGGGCCTGCTTGTCCTTAGCGGCGTCGTACTCGGAGTTCTCCGAAAGGTCGCCGAACGCGCGGGCTTCCTTGATGTCCTCGACGATCTCCTTGGCGTAATCGCCCTCACGCCAAGCGAGCTCCTCGACGAGCTTCTGGCGGCCCTCAGCGGTCAGTACGATCTGGCTTGCGTCCATACGGATATCTCCCCAACTCTGATCAAACAATCAACTGTCAACAAAACGAAAAAGACCGGCTAGCCTGCGGGCAAGCCGGTCAGGTGCTCACCCCAAAGGGATGGGACTACTCTGCGTCCGCGTCGCTGTCCTCTGCCTGCTTCTTCTTGGCAGCAGCGAGCTTGGCCTCGAGCTCAGCGATCTCCTTGTCCTCCTCGGACTGCTCGACCACGACCTCCTCGGCCTGCTTGGTCTCGGCCTTATCGTCGCCCTCCATACCCTCACGGATATTCTTGACGGTAGAGCCGAGGGACTTGCCGAGCTTCGGCAGGTTCTTGGGCCCGAAGATAATCAGGACAACGACGAGAATAATGATGAGCTCAGGAGCCCTCAGTCCAAACATGTAGACCTCCACAATACAGCGAGACAAGCTCGAATGAGTATACCGCGGGTATCGCGGTATCACAACACTAGCTAAAAAAAGGGACCGCAAGAAGCGGTCCCTCCTCATGCTCTGGTCGGGTTGACTGGATTTGAACCAGCGACCCCTGCGTCCCGAACGCAGTGCTCTACCAAACTGAGCCACAACCCGTTAGCTCGACTATAGTAACAAAGATTTTCGCCGCGTGCTAGAGAAATTTTTATTTCTTTGGCGCGTCGATTTGAACCGTGTTGGGAATAAGCTCAGTCGCGCAGGCCCACCAGCCATTTTGCTGGGCAGCATCGGCAAGCCTTTCGACCGTGGCAGCGGTGTCGCAAATGGCAAACGAGCAGGCACCCGATCCGCACACATCTACAGCAACGGTTCCGTCCTGTTTACGCAGCCAGTCGAGGACCGTTTGAATCTGCGACTCCATCTGTGCGGAAATGACACCCAGATTGTTATGGATGAGTGCATATGCCGTCTCGGCATCACCAGCACGCAAGGCAGAAGCTATCGCGCCGGGCTTGTCCGCAGGCACCGGGGCCTCGTCAAAACGTCGATAGGCTTCAATTGTCGAAACGCTTGCCTCGCGCGGCTTGACCAGCACGACGGGCGTCGCGGGCAGCGCGGGGTACTCAGTTGCCAGCACGTCTCCCCCACCTACGTAGAACGCAGGACTCGCGTGCAAAAAGAACGGGACGTCAGCACCAATACCCCGCGCAATCTCGTCGAGCGCTGGGTCGGTGCGATCAATGCCCCAGAGCTCTGCCAAGGCGACAATGACCGCGGCCGCATCCGTCGAGGGGCCGCCCAAGCCGGCGCACAATGGAATGCGCTTCTCAATCGTCACGCAGATGTTTGCCTCGCGACCATAATGCTCGGCCATAGCAACCGCAACCCGATACGCCGTATTCTTTTGCATGGGAAAATCTGATGCCGGAACCGTCTGGACGGTCAGCGCCTGCGCCGGCGTGACCGTCACGGTATCGGAAAGACCGACGGCCGCCATCAGGGAATCGACCCTGTGGTAGCCGCGGTCATCGCGCTCGGTATGAACCCCCAGGTAGAGGTTAATCTTTGCCGGCGCGGAAAGAGTCAGGGACCGATCGGTCACCGTTAATGCTCCTCGAGCTGATTGCCGAGCGGGGTAAAGATATGCTCGCCGCTCTCGGGGTCGAACAGCTCGACCTGACCGGTGAGCACATCGATATACTGGTAGGACTGACGCGACTTGCGGCCACGACGCTCGTCAACCTCGACAATGAAGACGGCCGGGTGGACGCTCTTGATGGTGCCCATGCGCTCGACGACGCGGGTACGGCCCATGTTGGCCTTAACCTTGACGCGATCGCCCACCATATCGGTCAGCTTCTCGTGGATGTCGTCGACGTGATTGACTTCCATCTCTTCCATGAACAGGGCCTCCAGAAGGTGCAATTCAAAAAGGGGATAATACCCCTAAGATAGACAAAACTCTAATACTATAGCACCCTGTTGTGGCCATACGCAAGTAGCTAAAAAAACCCGGTCTCGAATACGTACCAGACGACAATCTCGCATGACCAGTTGTTACGCGGTTTGGTAAAACCGAGTAACCTAAAGGTTATCGGTGTCCAAGACGATGGTGAATGGGCCGTCGTTGACCAAGTCGACTTTCATATCGGCGCCAAAAATGCCGTGCGCCACGTGTTCGACATCTTGGCGAACGAGCGTCAGGAAGTACTCGTAGAGCTCGTTGGCAACATCGGGCGCGCCGGCATCCGTAAACGATGGGCGGCGACCGTGGCGGCAGTCAGCGAACAGCGTGAACTGCGACACCACGAGCACCTCACCGTCGACATCGGCAAGCGCCAAGTTGGTCTTGCCGTTCTCGTCCTCGTTGATGCGCAGCCCGCGGAGCTTGCCCCACAGCTTATCGGCCTCGGCACGCGTATCGCCATGGCCCACACCCAGCAGCACCAGGTAGCCGCATCCAATGCGGCCCACGCACTCGCCGTCGACCGTCACGCCGGCATTGAGTACGCGCTGCACCACCGCACGCACGGCCTACTCCTCGCCCGTCAGCTTGGCGGACAGATGCTCGAGCGCGTGGAAACGATGGCTGATGGCGTTCTTCTCGTCAGCCGTCAGCTCGGCCATGGTCTTGCCCGGCGTGTCGACCGGCAGGAACAGCGGGTCGTAGCCAAAGCCGTGATCGCCGCGGCCCTCGTGTGCGATAGTGCCCTCGCAGGCGCCCTCACCATAGGTGACCAAACCGTCCGTGTCGATGAGCGCAACGACGCTCATAAAGCGCGCGGTGCGATCCTCGTCGGCCACGCCTTCCAGGTTAACGAGCAGCTTGGCGTTGTTGGCGGCATCGTCGCCGTGCACGCCCGCATAGCGCGCGCTATACACGCCCGGCTCGCCGTCCAGGGCATCAACGACCAAGCCCGAATCGTCGGCAATGGCCATGAGCCCCGTCTCTTCGACCGCGGCTTGGGCCTTGATGATGGCGTTCTCCAAAAACGTCGTGCCGTTTTCCTCGGGATCCTCAAAATCGCCCAGCTGGCCGAGCGCTACAAAGCGCACCTCGGGCATAACCTTGCCCAAAATGGCCTCGATCTCAGTGAGCTTATGGGCGTTGCCCGTTGCCACGACGATGGTCGCCGCCGGGTCGAGGGTGTCGATGTCGATCTTCTCAAGTGCCATGAGTGGTCTCCTTGTCTCTATAGCAATGCCGCGCCGAGGGCGACGAGGGCCTCTGCCTCTCCCCTCTCAATCAACGGCTGTCTTGTGCCTAGACGTCTCCGCAGATAAAACCTACCAAATTAAACCTGTCCCTTTTTGGTAGGTTAGGCGAGGGCTTGGCGCTGAAGCTCGATGAGCTCGGCGATACCTTTGTCGCCCAGGTCGAGCAGGGCGTTGAGGCGCTTACGGTCGAAGGGCGCCTGCTCGCCGGTGCCCTGGAGCTCGATCATCTCACCGGTGTCGGTGGCGACGAGGTTCATGTCGACCTCGGCATGGCTGTCCTCGGAATAATCCAAGTCGAGCAGAGTGTTGCCGTCGACAACGCCCATGGAGATGGCAGCCACCTGGCCGATAAGCGGGATGCGCTCGATCTTGCCCGCCTCGACCCACATGGCGAGGGCGTCGTGCAGCGCCACCCAGGCGCCGGTGATGCTCGCTGTACGCGTGCCGCCATCGGCCTGAATCACATCGCAGTCGACGGTGACGGTGTACTCGCCGAGCGCCTTCATGTTGACGACGGTACGCAGGCTGCGGCCAATGAGGCGCTCGATCTCCATGGAGCGGCCCTTGCGGTTGGCGTGCTCGCGCTTGCAGCGCTTGCCGGTCGACGCCGGCAGCATGGCGTATTCCGCGGTCACCCAGCCGGCCTTAGCTCCCTTTCGCCAGCCCGGCACGCCCTCCTCGATAGTGGCGGCGCACAGCACGCGCGTGTCACCGAACTCGGCCAGACACGAGCCGTGAGCGTGCTTCATGACGCCACGGGTGAGCTTAACGGGGCGCAACTCGTTGGCGGCGCGACCGTTGGCGCGGTTGACCTGCATGTACTCCATAGAAATTTCCTTTCGGCAAAAGATGTGGCGAAGGCTCTGGCAGCTGCCTTACATCTATTTCAGCTCATCGATATCGATATGTTCGATGCTCTTGAGCGGCTGACCAAAGATAAAGCTGCCCGCCACCGCAAACTCGGCAATGTTATCGGCCGTCGTGGCAAAACGATGCTGCGGCTCGGCGGCGTCGCCCGCCAGCTGCTCGCGGCGCGTGAGGATATCGGTCAGCTCGCGCGTGGTCTCCTCGGCGGAACTCACGACGCGCACCCCAGGCCCCAGCGCATGGCGGATAGGTCCCACCAACAGCGGAAAATGCGTACAGCCGAGCACCACGGTATCGATGCCGTGGTCGCGCAGCGGCTCAACCGTGGCACCCACCAGCGCACGCACGGCAGGCGTATCGAAGATGTCCTCGTTCTCAAGCCACTGTTCCTGCAGATGTGCACCCGAGGCGAGCTCGTGTTCGACAACCTCGACAAAGCTCGAGGCTGGACAGCCGTATACATCGACGCCGGCATCTAGATCCTGAATGGCGCGCGTGTAGGCGCCCGAGCGAATAGTGAGGTTGGTAGCGAGCACGCCCACGCGACGCGTACGCGTGCTGTTGATTGCCGCACGGGCACCCGGCGCGATCACGCCGATCACGGGAACGTCGAGCACCTGCTGGGCCAAACGCAAGGCCGCAGCGGTCGCCGTGTTGCAGGCGATGACCATAATCTTGACGTCGTGCTTCGAAAGCCAACGACCCGCCTGCAGCGCAAACGAGCGCACTTCATCCTCGGTGCGCGTGCCGTAGGGGCAGCGCTTGGTGTCGCCAAAGTAGTAGACGGACTCGTGCGGCAGCGCCGTCGCAATCGCGCGCGCAACCGTCAGACCGCCCAAACCAGAATCGAACACGCCAATCGGGCGCGTGTCGCCTGCCGGATTCTCGATATCGGACATTACCTCACCAGTCTCTCTCGAAAAGACATGTCCAAGTGCAGCGACGCCGCGCTACGAACGCGCCGCGACCAGCAGCTCTGCCGTCGCCGCCCAACCGTCGACAATTTTGCCGCGCGTAACGAAAGCGTTCTCGCAGGCAGCCAGGAACTCGGGCGCGCCGGCGCTCGTCAGGCCATTCTCGACCAGGCAGAACGTGCCCACGTGATCGGCCATGTAGAAGTCGGACTCGGAATCGCCGAGCGCGAGCGTCTCCTCGCGCTCGATCCCCAGGTGCTCGCAGAAGCGCGCGATGGCAACGCCCTTGTTGAGACCCGCGGGGTTGATGTTGAATGCGCGACCGTCCTCGACGCGATCGAGCTCGAGCGTCGTCGGCTTGGACAGGTGAGTCAGATGGCCGTTGCAAGCCCAGATCAGACCGCAGCCGGCCTCGTCCAGGATGGCCTGAACCTCATCGTCGGGCACATCGCCGCGCATGCCGACGGTGACCTCACGGTATTTGTAGCCGGTCGACATGTCGTTGTGATACTCGATCTTGTGCGGCCAGCGGGCGAGGATCTTCTCGCACACGCCGGTCTGCTCGATCACCTGGTGCGGCGTGAGGCCGCAAGAGAAGTCGTAGGGCATGTCGCCGGTCAGATACTCCCAATCGTTGGCTTTGAGGTCGTACATGACCAGGCCGCCCATCTCGCCGATGTAGGAGTTGAGACCGAGCACGCGCGTGTCCTCGTGGATCATGGTACGGTTGCGGCCCGAGGTGGGAACCACCTGAATACCAGCGCGAGCGAGCGCCACGACGGCCTCGACGAGTTTGGTCGAGGGGTTGCCGTCGTTGTCGCGTAGCACGCACGAGCCGGGTGCGAGCATCGTGGCATCCAGGTCGGTAAAGACGTACTTGACCTTGGCCAAGCGCTCGCGCATCTCGCCCGAAAGCTCGGCAACGGTCGGCAGGATGTTGTGGGACATGGTTACTCCGTTTACGTAGAAGGGTTTGGACTTGGACGGCATGTTTTGATTGAGGGAACACGCTTATGGCGACAGCGCACTCAGGGCGCCGCCGCCATCATGGTTCATTAGTCAAACTGGGTAACATCGATCAGGCGATTGGCCAACGAAAGGTCGCTCTCGATGGGCACGAACTCGTCGCCCACGTGCATGAGCTCTTCGTCACCCTTTGCCAGCAGCAAGACAATGGTGGGAGCATCGGGGTTGACGTACTCCTCGCGCGCCGCCTTGAACGCCGCATGCACAGCGGCTTCGCGGTCGAGGATGATCTTGTTCGGCGTATCGTCGGGAACATGCTCGGCAAGCTCGCGACAGACCTTCATCGGGTCCTCGTGAGCTGGATCCTCGTTGGCAAAGATCATCAGGTCGGAATACGGTGCGGCCTCGCGCGGAAGCTGCTCGCGGCGCTCCTGCGCCTTGCCGCCGGCAGCGCCAAACAGCGCAATGACGGGGCTAGCGGGAAACGCGCGCTTCACCGACGAGAAAAGCGAACGGAACGAAAGCTGGTTGTGCGCATAGTCGACGACGCAGATCACGCGGCCGTCCTTCGACTCCACGACCTCCATACGGCCCGGCACACGCAGTTTGGAGAGGCCCTTCTTGATAGCCTCGATACCGATGCCGATCTCGCGCGCAGCGGCGATAGCGACCAGCGCGTTTTCCACGTTAAAGTCGCCCGCGATGCCCAGCAGGACCTTCTCCCCCGTCTCGGACTCGTCGGCACACAGGCCATGCAAGTTGAACTCGATGCTAAAGCCGACCATGCGTACGTCGCTCGCCCACAGGCTTGCCTCGGGATGCTCGACGCCAACGGTCACCAAGCGCTCGGCCGTCGACGCTGCCTCTAGCACACGGTCAACCTCATCGGTGCCCAGATTCACCACGGCGGTCTTTGCCTGGTCAAAGATCCTAAGCTTGCTCTCAAAATAATCCTCAAACGTGGGGTGTTCGATCGGCGAGATGTGGTCGCGGCCGATGTTGAGGAAGCACGCCACGTCAAACGGCAGATTCTCGACGCGTTGGTACTTGAGCGCCTGGCTCGAAACCTCCATGACCATGGACTGGCGACCGGACGTGCGGCAGTTGGCGATATGGCGCCAGACCTCGGGGGCCTCGGGCGTAGTATTGGTGCTCTCGTAGCACTCGATGCCATCGTCGGTACTCACCGAGCCGATCATGCCGCAGGACTCGCCCGCCGCTTTGATAATCGACTGGAGCATAAAAGCGGCCGTGGTCTTTCCCTTGGTACCGGTGATACCCACGATCTTGACGTCGTGGTCGGGACGGTCGTAGACCTCCGGCGGCAACAGGGCCATGGCCGTGCGAACACTATCAACAACCAGCATCGCAGCACCGCTCTCCTGCGCCAGCGGCTCCAGAGACTCGACCAGCGACTCCTCGCACACAAATGCGACGGCGCCCGCATCGAGCGCCATGCTCAAAAACGCGGGCTTAAAGGCAGCACCTTTGCAAAAGAATACGTCACCTGCCGAGACCGCGCGCGAATCAAACGAGCAGCCGGTCACGGCACGCTCGTCAACCTGCTCTGATGAGCGCAGCTCGCCGCACACATCGAGAAGCTTGGCAAGCGTATCGACCGTGGTCACGGTCGCGGAATCCGAATGGTGCATCTTTCACCTTTCTCAGCCATTTGGCAGGGACGGTTTTATAGTAACTGAAACGCACCCACGCAAAAACGGCTCCCGGAGGAGCCGTTACGCGCAGGCGTTCGTAAGCCGAGGCTAGGCAGCCTGAACAGCGGGCTGGTCCTCGTCGATAAAGAAGCGCTTGTACCACACCAGGAACACGAGCGGCGTATAGATCTTGCGCTGGAAATCGCCCTTGCCCGCAAAGTGCAGATCGAGCAGGTGCATGAGCTCATCGGTATCGAAGAACTCGCTTGCCCACGGCGCGGTGAAGTACTCCTTGACATAGTCGTACCACTTTTGCTCGCGCAGCCAGTAGACAATCGGCACCGGGAAGCCCACCTTGGGACGGGTGGCCCACTCATCGGGCAGCGACTTGTTGGCAGCGTGGCGGAGTACCTGTTTGTTGCCGTTCTCGTTGATGCGGTAGCGGTCGGGAATGTGCTCGGCGAACTCCATGACTTTGCGGTCCAGGAAGGGCACGCGCAGCTCCAGCGAGTGCGCCATGCACATCTTGTCGGCCTTGAGCAGAATGTCGCCCGGGAGCCACATGTTCATGTCCAGGTACTGCTTCTTGACCAGCTCGGGCTGACCCTTCACGCGCGCGTAGATGGGAGCGGCAAGCTCGAAGGCGCCGTCGCCGGTGTTGTACTCGGGCTTGAGCACGCCGTCGACCTCGCGCTCCGGCCATACCAGAGCCTGTCCCAGGAACGACTTCTCGGGGATCTCGGCACCCTTGACCAGGAAGTTATGTCCCTTGAAGTACGGCATATGCAGCGCCAGGTTACCGAGCGCGCGACGGATGGGCAGCGGCACCATCTTTTTGTACTTGCGCACCGGGACCGTGTCCTCGTAGTAGGCGTAGCCGCCGAAGAGCTCGTCGGCACCTTCGCCCGAAAGCACGACGGTGACGTCCTTGCGGGCCATCTCGGCCAAGAACCACAGCGGCACGGAAGACAAGTTGGACTGCGGCTCGTCCATGTGATACTGGATGTCCTCGAGCGCACCGAAGAACTCGTCGGCGGTAATCATCTTGCGAACGTTCTCGACGCCGAGCTTATCGGAAAGCTCCTTGGCGTAGTTGGTCTCGTTGAAGTTCTTGTAGTCAAAGCCCACCGAGAAGGTCTTGTCGGGCATGAGGCAAGCGGCGATGTAGCTGGAGTCGACGCCACCGGAGAGGAACGACGCGACCTTGACGTCGGCGATGCGATGGGCCTCGACGCTCTCGTGCACGACCTCGTCCAGCTCGTCGACGTACTCCTCGAACGGCTTCTCGACGGCAGAGTAATCGCAATCCCAGTAGCGCTCGATGTTCATCTTGCCGGTCGGGATATCGACGGTAAAGTAGTGCGCCGGCGGCAGCTTGTAGACACCCTCGAAGAAGGTCTCCTCGGTTGCCGAATACTGCAGCGTCATGTACGGACGCAGGGCCTTTTTGTTGACCGCCTTGTGGAAGTGCGGGTAGTCCAGGAAGCTCTTGATCTCGGAACCAAAGAGCACGCCCGGAGCGCCGTCGCCCGCATCGGCCATGGGATAGTAGTAAAGCGGCTTGATGCCAAAGATGTCACGGGCGCCAAAAAGCTTGTTCTTCTTTTTGTCCCAGATGACGAAGGCGTACATACCGCGCAGGCGATCGAGGACGGCCTCGCCCCACTCCTCGTAGCCGTGCAGGAGGCTCTCGGTGTCGGCGCCGCAGTGGAACTTGTAGCCCTTGGCCTCGAGCTCGGAACGGAGTTCTTGGAAGTTGTAGATCTCGCCGTTGAAGACAATGACGACGCTACCGTCCTCGTTGGCCATGGGTTGGGCGCCAGCCTCGGTCAGGTCGAGGATCGACAAGCGGCGGAAGCCGAGGGCAACGCGGCCGTCGATAAACTGACCGCCCATGTCGGGACCGCGATGGACGATGCGGTCCATCATCTTGGTGAGCACCTCGGATTGGTTATCCGTCCCACCGACAAAACCGACAAAACCGCACATATACTATCCCCTCTGCTGTTGCTGGGCATCAAATCGAATCAGTAGCTTTTGAGTATACCCGAGGGCGTAAAGAGGGGCGGAATGTTCAGGCAATCTCAACTGAATCAGCTCCGCTGTGACACGCACCGGTTACCTTTAATGGATATGAGGTGAATGGGGCGATTGTTTTGCTATACTCTCTCCGCACGGGCGATTGGCGCAACGGTTAGCGCAGGTGCTTTACACGCACAAGGCTGGGGGTTCGAATCCCTCATCGCCCACCACTGAATTGTTAGGCTCCCAGCAATGGGAGCCTTTCTTTTTTGGGCCCATCGCAGAGGGATTCGAACCCGCCAGGGTGCGGAGCTGAGGAAACGCGAAGCGTTTTCCAGCGCAGCACGCGAGGAGCGAAGTGACGAAGCGAAAGCGGGCGGCGTCAGCCGCACGCGACATCCCTCATCGCCCACCACCGAATTGGAAACGGTCCTCGCAAGGGGACCATTTTTGTTTGTGCCCATCGCAGAGGGATTCGAGCCCGCCAGCACGTCTGTCACAAAGGCCGTGGCCAAATAATGGCAAAAATGAGTACTGCTGCTTTGTTTGCAACATATAAAAAGATAGTATTTGCTTAAGTTACGCAACATATGTCCATTATAAGGACTAACAGTCAGATCAAAATCATGCTTTCATCGCCATTTCGACTTGCTATCTGGCCTTATTAGTTCAAAATTGCTGCTACCAAATCGGTAACAGTACTCATATTTGATGTTTTTTGACCAGCAGGTCTCCCTGTCTTAGCAAATCTAAGGCAAAACGGGCTCCAGACCGCTGAATCATGCCGCATAGGGCACGTCCGCAGTCCGGAACCCGGTCCAAATTGAGTTATTGCGCCGCGTTAGCCCAAGACACCCGACAGGATCTCGATCAGACTGTCCACGTCGGCTTCCTCGCAGACGAGCGGCGGCAAGAAACGCAGCGTATGAGCACCCGTAGCGTTAATCACGGCACCGGCGGCCAGCGCGCGGGCAACAATATCATGCGCATCGCCCGCAGCATCATCCAAATCACAGCCGAGCATCAAGCCGCGACCACGTACCTCGGTCACGTGCGGCAGCTTGGCGAGCTTTGCTTCCATATAGGCACCCACCTTGGCAGCATGGTCGGCATAATCGCCGCGCACAAGCGCGGAGAGCGTCGCGGCGCACGCCGCGACGGCCAAGCAGCTACCGCCAAAGGTCGAGCCGTGGTCGCCCGGCTTAAACACGTCGGCAATCTCCTTCTTTGCCACGACGGCACCCATGGGCACGCCATCGGCAATGCCCTTGGCTAGGCTCATGATGTCGGGCTCCACGCCATAGGTTTGGAATGCAAACGGCTTGCCGGAGCGGAAGATGCCGCACTGGACCTCGTCGGCGATAAGCACGGCGCCCACTTCGTGTGCCAGGTCGCGCGCTGCCGCCATAAACTCCTCGGTCATGGGGTGCACGCCACTCTCACCCTGGATCGGCTCGAGCATCACGGCACAAATCTCGCTCCCCAGCTGCTTAAAGATCGCACGCAGCTCGTCCACATCGTTGGGCGTGCAGGCCACAAAGCCACCCGGCAGCGGGCGGAAGCTGTCCTGCAGCCAATCCTGCATGGTAGCGGCAATGGTCTCGAGCGTACGGCCGTGGAAGCCGCCGCGCATGCACACGATGGTGTTGCCGCCATTACCGGCACGCTTGGCGTACAGGCGCGCGAGCTTCATCGAGCCCTCGTTGGCCTCGGCGCCAGAGTTGGCAAAGAAGGTCTCCCAAACCTGCTCATCCGCAGCCGGGGCACCAAGAGCAGCTGCCGTGGTCTCATCGCCGGCGACAATGGCATCGGCAAGCACGCGCGCACCATCTACGTCGTCGTTAGCAAGCTTGGACAGCAGCGCCGCGACCTGTCCGCGCTGCTCGATGTAGAAGTAATTGGAGACATGCATGAGCTTTTTGGTCTGTGCCTCGAGCGCCGAGAGCACGGCCGGGTCGCCATGACCTAAGCTGCACACGCCGATGCCGGCAAGAAAGTCGAGGTACTCACGGCCATCGTCGCCGGTGAGCTTCATGCCGTGACCCTCGACAAACTCGACCGGAGAGCGGCCAAAGGTATGCATAACGTAATGGGATTCAAGCGATTGCTGAGCTGCAAGTGACATGAGATGCCTTTCGTTGGGCGCCAGACGGCGCGGGGCTATGGGTGCAGGAATGGGGCGGCTGCGGGTCAGCTAGACCGTCTGAAGCTTCTCGACCTCGTCAAGGTTCTCGGTCAGACGCGCAGCAAACGTCGAAAGCGGATGCGGATGCGTATCGAACTCGTAAGCCGTCTCGGTGGAATGAATCACGGTGCCGACGCCGGCATCGGTCAGCAGCTCCAGGAGCAGCGAATGCGGCGTAGTACCGTTAATGATGTGGGCACGAAATACGCCGCCGGTAAGCGCATCGACGGCCGCACGCAGCTTGGGAATCATGCCCTTATCGACCTCGCCGCCGTAGAGCATTTCGTTAACCTCGTCGAGCGTTAGGTTGGAGATAAGCGAGTCCTTGTCGCTAAAGTCCTTGTACAGACCATCGACATCGGTCAAAAAGATCGCCTTATGCGCGTGGAGCGCCGCGGCAACGGCACCGGCGGCGGTATCGGCGTTGATGTTGAAGAAACCGCCGTCCTCCCCCGCCGCGACGGTAGCGATGACGGGGATGTACTCGCTATCGAGTAAGCGCTCGATATAGTCGGTGTTGACGTGCGTCACTTTGCCCACGCGACCGAGCTCGGGGTCGAGCGGCTCGGCGATGAGCGTGCCGGCATCGCTGCCCGACACGCCCACGGCCAGGTTGCCGTGGTGGTTGATGGCAGCAACCAGCTCCTGGTTAACCTTGCCGCCCAGCACCTCGCGCACGATATCCATAGTCGCCGGCGTGGTCACGCGCTGGCCGTTCTTAAACTCGACGGGAATATCGTAATGGCTCAGCGCCTCGTTGATAGCCTTGCCGCCGCCGTGCACGATGACGGGGCGCATACCGATGATCTTGAGCAAAACGATGTCGCTCATCACGTCGCGGCGCAGCTGCTCATCAACCATGGCGGCTCCGCCATATTTGATAACAACCGTCTTGCCGGTCAGGTTCTTAATCCACGGCAGCGCTTCGAACAGCAGCTGCGCGGTTGCTTCGTTGGATTCGCTCGAACGACAATCGCGTGCGAATTTCATAATCTGCCTCGTCTTTCGTATCGTTATCGCGCCGTGCTCCGCTGTCCGCAATCGCGGCAAGATGCGCAGCGTGCCCGGAATCTAGGAACGGTAGTCGCCGTTGATGGAGATGTACTCATGCGTGAGGTCGCAGGTCCACACGGTCGTTGCCGCGTCGCCTGCGCCCAAGTCGGCCGAGATCACGATCTCGGGCGCCTCGAAACGTCGTAGAGCCTCGTCCTCGTCAAAGGGAACAGTCAGACCGTCGCGACAGACAGGCATGCCCATCATGTCAATGGAAACGTCTTCCTGATTAAACATCACGCCGCACTTACCGAGTGCCATGGCGACGCGGCCCCAGTTGCAGTCGTGGCCGGCGATGCAGGTCTTAACGAGCGGCGAGTTGGCGACGGCACGGGCGGCGATATCGGCCTCCTCGTCGTTCACGGCGCCGGTAACGTTGACCGTAACAAGCTTGGATGCGCCCTCGCCATCGGCGGCGATATTGCGCGCCAGGCTCTCGCACACCTCGTGCACGGCAAATGCCAACTCGTCAAAGGCATCGGAGCCCTCGACGATAGGCTCGGCATCTGCGGCAGCGGCGCCGGAGGCAAGCATGATGCAGGTGTCGTTGGTCGAGGTGTCGGAATCGACCGTTACCTTGTTAAAGGTCTGCTTGACGGTCGAGAGCAGCAGGGCATGAAGTGCCGCAGGCTCGACGGGGGCATCGGTGGTGATAACTGCGATCATGGTGGCCATATTGGGCATGATCATGCCCGAGCCCTTGCACATTCCGCCTACCGTATAGACATTGCCCGCATGACCCGCAGCCTCGCTGACATAGGACACGGCGTACTCCTTGGAGTGCGTGTCAGTCGTCATGATGGCGCGAGCGGCATCGGCGCCACCGTGGGCGGAGAGCGCCTCGTAGGCAGCAGGAATGGCGGTCTCAAACGTGTCGATCGGCAGAATCTGGCCAATCACGCCCGTGGAGGCAACCAGAATCTGCTGGGGCTCGCAGCCGATGACCTGCGACGCGATGTTGCATGTCTCGCGCGCACAGGCTAGGCCGGTCTCGCCCGTGGCGGCATTCGCATTGCCGGAGTTGATTGAAACACCGGCGATAATGCCATAGCCCTTGTCCGCACCGCCCAGGTTGGCACGGCTCACCTGCACGGGCGCCGCACAAAAGCGGTTGGTCGTAAACACGCCGGCGCCGGGACAGGGTTTATCAGGCACGACGAGCGCATAGTCCAAGCGCTCGGGATTCTTCCGGAATCCAGCGTGGATGCCCGCAGCTTTAAAACCAGCCGCAGCCGTAACGCCACCCTCGACGGCGCGAATCTTGATATCAAACAGCTCGGTATTCATCGTCTTTATGACTCCTTATGTCAAACAAAAAACGGACATCGGTTGGTGCGCCATGCCAGTCGTAATCATGAGACCAGCTTAAGAGTGGCGCCCCACTCGATGCCCGACTACCAAATCGTTAACAATCGAATGTGCTACACCGGGCACGCCACTGTGGGCAAGCCTCGTCGCTCGTCAAAGCCAAAGACGATATTGGCGCACTGGACCGCTTGGCCCGCAGCGCCCTTGCACAGATTGTCGATGGCGCCCGTCGCCACCAGCACGCCCGCGCGCTTGTTGAACGCGAGGCCAATCTGGGCGGCGTTGGTGCCGACGACCGAAGCCGTCTTGGGCTGCTGGCCGGCATCGAGTACGCGCACGAAGGTGCGACCAGCGTAGAACTGCTTGTAATAGTCGACGACATCCTCAAGAGCCAGGGAGTCGATGGCCTGCGGCGTGAGCGGCAGCGTCACCGTGGAGAGCAGGCCGCGCTTGAGCGGTGCCAGATGCGGGGTGAAGACGACGCGATCGGTCAGGCCAAGGATTTGCTCAATCTCGGGCGTGTGGCGATGCTTGCCCACACCGTAGGCCTCCAAGTTCTCGTCAGCGCTGCAAAAATGCGTACGAGCGTTGCAGGACTTGCCGGCACCCGTCACACCGCTGATGGCATCAACGATCACAGGGCCGCTCTGGGCAACCCAGCCAGCGCGCACGGCGGGCGCGGCGGCAAGGCTCGTTGCGGTGGGATAGCAACCGGCGCAGGCGACCAGCACGGGCCTGCCAGCGGCATGGCTGGAAGCAGCGGTCTCTAAGTCCTGGCAGAACAGCTCGGGCAGGCCGAAAGCGCGGGTCTTGAGCAACTCGGGGCTCGTGTGCTCGGCGGCATACCATGCCTCAAAGACGGACGCGTCGTTCAGGCGGTAGTCGGCCGAAAGATCAAAGCAGGAAACGCCCGATGCAAGCAGCGCGGGCGCCTGTGCCATGGCAGCCGTGTGCGGCACGGCAAGAAAAACCGCATCGCAGCTCTTGAGCTCGGGGGCGTCATGCGTGGTGAAAACCAGATCGCTCACGCCAGCAAAGCTCGGATACACCGCGGACAGCGGCTGGCCGGCATCGGCGTTGGACGTAATGGCAACAAGTTCAAACTCGGGATGGCCGAGCACGAGGCGAATGAGCTCGGCTCCGGCATATCCAGCCGCGCCGACGATTCCAACCTTCAATGACATATCAGACTCCTTGTCTGCGATTTATGCACCGATGCGCATTTCGCAGCGGTCGTTATGAAGTGGGTTGAAACTTTAGCACCAAAAGATGCATGAACACGTAAATGGCTTGCATATTCATGCATTGAAACAATCCCGACACATTCGCTTGAAGGAATTGACAAATGGAGCGGGCCCCGTATTGACCGGCGCTCCTAACGGCACCGGGCAATACGGGGCCCGCCCATGCGAAAACCAAGTTGTTAGGATGAGCCAGCCGGCTAGAGCTCGACCGGCACCCATTCGTCGTGATTGCAGATAAAAGCCTCGGGATCCTCGACGCTAAAGAAGACGAGCGTGGGGTCGTTAGGCCCCTCATAGTGCTCGCCCAGGCGCTCTAGATGCTTCCACCCGGCTTCGCGCATTTCGTCTAAAGCCCGGTCATCCAAGCCGGCACGCCCGCGCAAGATGAGCCAGCCATGGCCCGGCCACCAACTCGTAGCCTCAAAGCGCTGATTTTGCAGCAGCTCCTGCCACACATCCTTGGTGCGCGCCGTTACAAACCACAGTTTGCCGTCCTGAATCTGTGCAAACGAGAACGGACGCACATGTGGCTGTCCGTCCACGCTCGTCGCCAGATACCACGCCGGCACCGACGTCAGATACTCCAAAACCGTATTCAATCCGTCCACGTTTCCTCCTGTACTAGCTAGTTTGGGAACCTGGTTTGTGCGAGCTAGAGCTCCAGGCGCTCCTCGCTGCCGTCGATATCACAGAAGCGCGCAGCAATGTTGCGGACCGAAAAGAAAGCAAGGCGGCCGTCGTTGGCACTCTCGTGTTCCTCGCCAATGCCCACCATGTGCTTAAAACCCGCTTGACGCACCTTGTCGCTCGCAACTGCGTCGTCCTCAAGTGCGGCTTCGCCGGTCAATACGATCCAACATTCCCCCGGCTTCCAGCCCGAGAGCTCAAACTTGGGATTCGCGCTCAGCTCCGCCCACACATCCTTGTCGCGCGACGTGCAAAACCACAACTTACCGTCATCGACCATGGCAAACGAAAACGGCCTCACGCGGGGCTGATGCCCGTCGGCCACATCGGTCGTGGCCAGATACCACGCCGGAATGCGCCTGAGATACGAACAGGCGCGCTCAAGCTGAGCCGTGCGGTCGTTGTCGGTCATAGGGACCCCTTTCTTGCGCTCGAATCGCGCCTAAACAAGTTGAAGGTTGATGACGATGACGCAGATGAGCAGCAACGCCGTCACCACCGCCGCCAACGCATCGCCGCGGCCAAACGTAAGCGCATGCAGGCGCGTGCGGCCCTGCTCGCCATGATAGCAGCGTGCATCCATGGCAGCAGACAGCGTCTCGGCATGGCGGAACACGCCGGTGAACAGCGGGATCGCCACACTGCCGAGCATGCGTACGCCACCGAGCGGACCGCCCGTCACGCGCGCTCCGCGACTTGCCTGCGCATCGGCCGTCTGTTTCATCTCTGTGGCGAACTGCGGCATAAAGCGCAACGCGATGCCCATGATCATGCCGAGCTCATGCGCGGGGAGCCCCACGTGTGCAAACGGTGCGAGCAGACGCTCAAAGCCCGCGGTGAGGTCGAGCGTCGGCGTGGTGAGTGTAATGGCGCTCATGCCGGCCATCATCAACGTCAGACGGCACGCCATAAACGCCGCAGAACGCAGCGAGCCCTCGCTCACCTGCAAAAAGCCAAGCTGCCACAGGATGCGCCCACTCTGATCGGTAAACAAGTTGAGCACCGCGACCACGACGACGATTGCCAGCAGCGGCGCCATCGACGACAGAACGCGACGAACCGGCACCCGAGACACGGCATAGGTCAGCACAACGAAAATTGCGACCGGGACCAGTCCGCGGAAGCCACTGACCGTGAGCGTCGTGATCAGAAACACAAAGCCCAAGAGCAACTTGGTTCGCGGGTCCAGGCGGTGGATTGCACTATCGCCGGGATAGTAACTGCCAAACGAAAACGCCTCCATCAGCAGCCCTCCTCTCGCGCGACCGTCTTGGAATTAGCAATGTCCGCGACGTTAGAAGGACCGCCCGAGCGACCGATTAGCAGGTCCACCAACTCGTCTGCCAGCGACTCAACCGTATAGAGGCCGTCAAAGCGCAGCGGCACGCCTGCCTTCGCAAGCGCCAGCGCCATGCGCTGGGCAGCGGGAACACCCAAGCCGATTGATTTAAGCTCATCCGCATGCGCAAAAACCTGAGCGGGCGTGCCTTCGGCAAACACCGCGCCCTCGTTCATCACGACGATGCGGTCGCAGCAATTGGCCAGGTCATCCATGCTGTGCGAAACCATGACAACGGTCAGGCCCTCGCGATGGAGTCGATCGATGAGCCCTAAGAAATCCCTGCGCGCAGCCGGGTCGAGCCCCGCCATGGGTTCATCGAGCACCAGGACTTCGGGCTCCATGGCGAGCACGCCGGCGAATGCCACACGCCGTTGCTGACCGCCCGAAAGCTCAAAGGGACTCTTGTCGCCGACCGTGGAAAGGTCGAGGCCCACGCGCGAGAGCGACGACTCGACACGACGGTCGACTTCATCTTGCGGCAAGCCAAGGTTGTGCGGACCAAACGCCACGTCCTGTGCCACGGTTTCGGCAAACAGCTGACGCTCGGGATATTGAAACACCACGCCGACCTTGGCCTTAACCGCGGCGGCGTCTTTCTTGTTTGATAGATCGAGCTCCAGCGCGCGAACGGATCCCTCCTGGGGGCGAATCAAACCGTTGAGATGCTGGACCAGCGTCGACTTACCCGAACCGGTATGACCTGCCAAGCCCAGGAACTCGCCGCGACGCACCGTCAGCGATACATCGCGCAGCGCCCACGGGCTGCTGGGGTCGTTTCCCCAAAGGGCTTGTTTGTTCGATTTGCCCGCAGTGGCCGAGCGCTTGTGCCAGCGGTGGCGCTCGCGCGGACTGAGCGAATAACTGTACGAAACATGGGATAGTTCGATGACGGGCTCCGACGCGTTGTCCTCGTTGTCTACCGGAACAGTGCCGTCAGCGATTTCCAACTGGGATGCGGAAGACTGTCCCGCGGTGTCTGCCCCACTTCGCTCGGCATAAGCCTGCGCAATCTCAGCGACCATATCCACCTCGCGCACCTGCGCATGAACAGGCACACCCTTCGTACGAAGCGCCATGCCCAGACGACACGACTCCGGCATATCCAGGTTGAGCTGCGCAAGCACATCCGCCCGCGTCAAAATTTCCTCGGGCGTACCGAGCATGGCAACGTGCCCCGCCCGAAACACCGCGACACGATCGGCCTCGGCGGCTTCTTCCATAAAGTGCGTAATCATCACGATGGTCATACCGCGAGCGTGCAACGCGCGGCAAGCCTTCATGAGGCCCTTACGTCCACGCGGATCGAGCATCGAGGAAGCCTCGTCCAAAATGAGAACGCGCGGTTCCATGGCAAGCACGCCGGCAAGCGCCACGCGTTGCTTTTGGCCACCCGAAAGCGCATGGGTCTCGTGGCGCTCAAAGCCCACCAGGCCCACGCCCTTCAGCGCCTCGCGTACGCGCTGCGCAATTTGTGCCGATGGCACGCCAAGGTTTTCGGGACCGAACGCAACGTCATCTTCGACAAGCGTTGCCACCAGCTGATCATCGGGATTCTGGAACACCATGCCCGCGGTCGAACGAATGTCGTAGACCAGCTCGGGGTCGGACGCATCCATGCCGTTGATGCGTACCGTGCCCGCATCGGGCTGCAACAGTGCATTCAGATGCTTGGCAAACGTCGACTTGCCCGACCCATTGTCACCGAGGATGCAGAAAAACTCCCCGTCCTCGATGTTCAGATCGACACCGTCGAGTGCCGACACGGCACCGTCATAGCTAAAGGAAACGCCCCGACACTCAATCATGCGCGGCCTTTGACCTGGTCCTTTTTAGGCGTGATGAGGTTGGAGACTGCTTTATACACCACCAGCGTCAACACCGAGTTAAGCACGGTCTTGATAAGGTTGAACGGCAGGACGGCGGGAATCATGAGCGGGGCGATCACATCGACCGAGCCATACCAGAACCAAACGCCAATGGTAAGGTTCGCGACCATGGACAGCACCGTAGCGGCAATGACGCCGAGCACCAGACCAATCACGGCACCCTTATAGGTGTGCATCTTCTGGTAGACGATAGCCGCGGGCAGAATGTAGCCCAGCGTGGCAACCAGGTTCATAAGCGCGCCGACCCAGTCACCCGTGGTGAGCGCATGGATAACGATCGCCATGGCGGCAACAGCAGTGCCGGCACCGGGGCCATATGCAAACCCGCACACCATCGCCGGCACCAGCGACGGGTCATAGGTCAAAAACGGCGCCGAAGGAAGGATAGGCAGCTGCACGTACATAAACAGGGCGCCCAAGGCGCACATCAACGCCATGGTAACGAGCTGTTTGGTGCTCCACCTATTCGTGTTCTCAAAATGGATATGCTGCGACTGTTCAGACATAAGATCACCTGCCTCTTTCATCCGGACTCTAACCGTTGGTACTGGGATCTCACCAGTTCAGCCGGCATGCGAACCAACGCACACACGGGTCGCGGACTCATCGGCTCGGCCGCAGGCGTCTCGCCTGCACCACGGCGCCCCTTTGGCACCGCCCGATTTACCGCCAGTGGGGAATTTCACCCCGCCCTGAAACAGCAATTGCAAGTGTAGCACCAGTAGGCTTTCGCGCAAGTATGCCATGGGTAATTTATGGCGGGGACCAGTTACCGCAACAACCACGTTCCCCACCCGTCCCAAAGTAACGCGCCTTTCGCGGCAAAGCCGCGAAACAGCGACCGGGACACGTATCCCCATCAGCCACGATCTCCGCCCACGCCGACCTCAAGGCCGTAAACGCAGGGAATCCGGGGGCGGGACGGGGACTTCTCTCCGGAATATTCCGCAGGACGCAAAGAGGCTCCGCAGCGCGAAGCGCGATGCGGAGCCTCTTTGCATGTCCGAGGACGTTCCGGAGAGAAGTCCCCGTCCCGCCCCCGGATTCCCGGTGGGAGTTCTAGACCTTGTCGGCCTTAGTACATACCGCCGCCCTGCTGACCAGCGGTAGCAGCAGCGATAGCGTCCTCAAGCTGAGTGTTCTTGGGGACATCGGAGACGGTAGCCTCGGTGATGAGGATCAGGCTGGCGACAGAAGCAGCGTTCTGCAGGGTGACGCGGCTGACCTTGACGGGGTCGAGGACGCCCATCTCGATCATGTCGCCCCACTCGCCGTTGGCAGAGTTGAGACCCTGGCCGGCAGGCAGCTCGGCAACCTTGTCGACCACGACAGCGCCCTCAAAACCAGCGTTCTTGGCGATGGTAGCGACCGGAGCGGTCAGAGCCTTCTTGACGATATCGACGCCGATCTTCTCCTCGGGGTCGTCGATCTCGACAGCATCGAGCGCAGGAGCAGCGTCCATGAAGGCGACGCCGCCACCGGCGACAATGCCCTCCTCGACAGCAGCGCGGGTAGCCTGCAGGGCGTCCTCGACGCGATGCTTGATCTCCTTGAGCTCAGACTCGGTAGCAGCGCCGACCTTGATGACGGCAACGCCACCGGAGAGCTTGGCCAGGCGCTCCTGGAGCTTCTCACGGTCGAAGTCAGAGGTGGTGTTCTCCATCTCACCCTTGATCTGAGCGATACGGGCGTCGATGGCCTCCTTGGAGCCAGCGCCGCCGACGACGACGGTGTTGTCCTTGGAGATGGTGACGGACTTAGCGGTACCGAGCATATCGGCGGTGATGTCAGCGACCTTCACGCCCAGCTCGTCCAGGGCAGCCTGGCCACCGGTGAGGACGGCGATGTCCTCGAGGATGCGCTTGCGGCGATCGCCGTAGCCCGGGGCCTTGACGGCGCAGACGTTGAGGGCGCCACGGATCTTGTTGAGGACCAGGGTAGGCAGAGCCTCGCCGTCGATGTCCTCAGCGATGATGAGCAGGCCACGGCCAGCGCGCTGGACAGCCTCGAGAACGGGCATGATGTCTTGAACGCTGGAAATCTTCTGGTCGGTGATGAGGATGTACGGATCCTTCATCACGGCCTCCATGCGGTCGTTATCCGTGACGAAGTAAGCGGAGACATAGCCCTTGTCGAACTGCATGCCCTCGACGGTGTCGATGGTGATGTCGAACGTCTGGGAATCCTCGACGGTGATGACGCCGTCCTTGCCCACGACCTCCATGGCCTCGGCGATCTTCTCGCCGACCTCGGGGTCACCGGCGGAGATGGTACCGACGGAAGCGATCTGCTCCTTGGTCTCGACCGGCTTGGCCTGCTTCTTCATCTCGGCGACGGCGGCGTTGACGGCCTTGTCGATGCCGCGACGGATGGCCAGCGGGTTGGCGCCAGCGGCGACGTTGCGCAGACCGTCGTTGACGATGGCCTGAGCGAGCAGGGTTGCGGTGGTGGTGCCGTCACCCACGGTGTCGTTGGTCTTGGTGGCAACCTCCTTCACCAGCTGAGCGCCCATGTTCTCGATGTTGTCCTCGAGCTCGATCTCCTTGGCGACGGAAACGCCGTCGTTGGTGATGGTCGGGGCACCGAACGTGCGCTGCAGCGCAACGTAGCGACCCTTGGGGCCCATGGTGACGGTAACGGCGTCGGCCAGAGTGTTGACGCCCTTGGCAAGCTTAGCGCGGGCATCGGTGTTGAACGTAATGTTCTTTGCCATGGTAGGTAATCCTCCAAAAGAAATGTGACTCGCGTCGCCGCTTCCGAGTCCTGTGCGGCGGGCGCGTTCAAAGACGAATCAGAGATTCTGACGAGACTAGGCCTCGACGACGGCGTAGATGTCGTCGGCGCGCATCAGCAGATACTTCTCGCCGTCGACCTTGACCTCGTTGCCACCGAACTTACCGTAGATGACAACGTCACCGACCTTGACGTCCATGGGGATGCGCTCACCCTTGTCGTTGACCTTGCCGGCGCCAACGGCAACGATGGTGCCACGCTGCGGCTTCTCCTGAGCGTTGCTGGCGATATACAGACCAGAAGCGGTCTTCTGCTCGGCCTCGTCGGGCTTGACCAGAACACGATCTGCAAGCGGCTTCAAAGACGACATGCTTGTCTCCTCCTTTTTGGGCCGCGCGGTTATACCACGCGAATTAACCCTTTTTGTTTGCGTACGCGTTGAATGGTACCCACGAATGGCGGGTTATACAACACAGAGTCAAAAAATCTTATTTTTTGGCACTTAGATTTTCTGAATGCCGGGGGATAACTTAGCAGTGGCTCCCGTGTGGCTCCGGAGGGGCGGGGCATAAGGTTTCCTGCTCGGGCAGTCCTGCTCGCACGAAGGCCACATTAAGTGGCCTTCGGCTCGTGCGGAACTCGCGATAAACCTTATGCCCCGCCCCTCCGGAGCCACACGGGAGGCAGGTTAACTAATTCGAGCCCGGCATTCAGAAAAGTCAGTACAGCAAAATGGCGATGCGAATGGAATGCACAAGATAGGGGCACGTTGTTGGGACGCGCTCTTTTAAGTTGCGGTGGAATAGTTCCTGTTTTTGGGCTTGAAGGCCGATTTTAGGGACTATTTCACCGCAACTGAGGGGTGGGATGTGGGGTTAGCGCTCGTAAATCAAGTTGCCTGCCAGGTAGGTGGCTTGGACTTTGGTGGCTTGAAGTTCTTGGGGATCAACGGTGAGCGGGTTTTGGTCCAGGACTACCAGGTCGGCGTACTTGCCGGGCTCCAAGCTGCCGAGGTTTTGCTCGTCGCCCGCTGCATAGGCGCTGCCCAGGGTGTAGTTGCGCAGAGCCGTTGCTGCATCGATGCGCTCGCTCGGCAACCAGCCGCCCTCGGGCCAGTGGCTTTTGGGGTCCTGGCGCGTAATAGCCGTGTAGAGCACGTTCATGCTGGTAACGGCCGTGATGGGGCTATCGGTACCGAAAGCTTGGCGGATGCCGCGCTGCTTATAGGTCGCAAACGGCCACATGATGCGGCTGCGCTCCAGGCCCAGGTCGCGCTCCGGGCCACCCGGGTCGAGCGTGATGTGGCAAGGCTGGCTCGAGGCAATGACGTTGAGCTTGCGCAGACGATCGATGTCCTCGGGCAGCAGATTCTCCAAATGCTCAAGCGTATTATGGCCGTGCGGGGGCAGACCGTAGAGCTCTGCCGCCTCCTCAAAGATATCAAGTGCGGCATGGATGGCACCGTCGCCGATAACGTGGATGCGCACGGTGTGGCCACGCTCGGCTGCCGCCAGAACCAACTTGCGCATGCGCTCGACAGGAACCGTCAGGCGACCCTGGTCGCCCGGGAATCGCGGGTTGGTATAGGGCTCAGTGAGGTATGCGGTATGCTCGCTCGACACGCCGTCGAAGAACTGTTTAAAGCCTGGCGCCGAGAGCAGCGTGTTGTTCGCGTAGCGGGTCTGGAGTTCTTCCAAGCGCGATTGGTCATCCAGCAGCGTGGGAAACAGATGGGCGCGGATGCCCAGCTTGCCGACGGCCTGCAGCTTGTCGTAAACGTCGTCGCGGATAAAGTCGCAGCCCGGCATGGGCATGAGCGACATATCGCAGATTGAGGTGATGCCTTGCTCGGCCATACGCTTCATCTGGTCGCCGTAAGCGCTCGCGATGCGGTCCTCGCCCAGCCATTCCAGGCAGCGCGGCAGCAGCTGCATAGCAGCTGCCTCGTGGGCAATACCCGTAAGCTCACCGTTTGAGTCTTTGTCGTAACTGCCACCCGCAGGAGGCTCGCTGTCACGCGTCACGCCGAGGGCTTCGAGTGCGCGGCTGTTGAGCCACAGCGTATGCCCATCGCCCGAATACATAACACAGGGGCGACCGGGGAAGGCGGCGTCGAGGGAGGCCTTGGTAGGATGCTCGGGCGGATCCCAGCGGTAATCGCGCCAGCCCTGGGTCACGACCCAGGCGTCGTCGGGCAGGCCCTGGGAAAACTCGAGCGCATGCTGCACCAGTGCCGCCTCGGACGTGCCCATATCCATGAGCATATACGGCGAGGAACCGACCGAGGTATGGAAGAAGTGCAGATGAGCGTCATGGAAACCGGGGCAGACAAACTGCTCGCCGTAATCGACCACCGGCGTGGCGGCAGGTGCGGCGGCAATCACGTCATCGGGCGCGCCGACAGCGACGATGCGATCGCCCGCGATGGCGATCGCCAACTCGCGGGCGGTATCGATGCCGTCTTGGGCGGTAAAAACGTTCTTGGAGCGGATAATCCGATCGATATGCTGCATGGGCATCCCCATCTCTGGCAGGAAATTCAACACTCCCGAGTGTACTCCCCCGCCCTTGCAACAAAACCCCAAGCGGCAAACGGCAACTTTACCAGCCCTAGCGGCAGGTGGCATACTGGAGAGAGCCTGTACGATTTTGCGATCGAGCCAACAAGGAGCAAATCGACCATGACGAAGACCAAGGCACAGCAGATTATGGCGGCAACCGAGGTTCGCGCGGCAGACGACGTCACCGCGGCCATCCAGGATATCGCCGCCGAGTTTGAACCCTACATCATCAAGCAGCGCCGGCACTTCCATAAGCACCCGGAGCTGAGCCTTGCCGAGGAGCGCACGACTTCCGACATCGCCAACCAGCTCGACGCCATGAATATCCCCTACGAGCGTCCGCTCAAGACGGGCCTGGTGGCGACGCTTCGCGGTACCGCGCCGGATGCCTACCGCGAGGACGGCACGCCGCGCCGCCGTATCCTGCTGCGCGCCGATATCGACGCCCTGCCTGTCACCGAGCAGACCGGCGAGGAGTTCGCCAGCGTCAACGAGGGCTGCATGCACGCCTGCGGTCACGACTGCCATATCGCCATGATGCTCGGCACGCTGCAGATTCTGCGCCACATGACCGATGACATCCACGGCGAGATTCGCATCGTTTTCCAGCCCAGCGAGGAAAACGGCCAGGGCGCCAAACTCATGATCGGCACGGGTGTGCTCGACGGCGTCGATGGTGCCTACGCCGCGCACATCTGGAGTGAGGTCGACGCCGGCACCGTGAGCTGCGAGCCCGGTCCGCGCATGGCCAATACCGACTGGTTCCGCATCGACGTCCGCGGCACCTCGTGCCATGGCGCCATGCCCCAGCGCGGCCACGACGCCGTCATGGTTGCCGCCGAGATTGTCAACGCCCTGCAGACCATCGTCTCGCGCGAGATCAGCCCCTACGAGCCGGCTGTCATCACCGTCGGCGAGCTGCACGGCGGCACCGCGCGCAACGTTATCGCCGGCACGGCCTACCTCGCCGGCACGGTGCGCACCTATGGCGACAAGACGCACGAGGAAATGCCCGAGCTTATGCGCCGCATCGTGGAGCACACCGCGGCAGCCCTGGGCGCAGAGGCCGAACTTACCGACTACACCATCGCCAACTACAAGGTCGAAAACGACGTCGCCTCGAGCGAGCGTTGTCGTCAGGCCGTGGTCAAGTGCTTGGGCCCCGCGGGCGAAGGCCATTATCGCGGCACGCTTTCGGGCGAGGACTTCTCGGAGTACCTGCGCCGCGTGCCGGGCGTGCTCGCCTTTGTTGGCACGCGCAACCCCCAGATTGGCGCCACGTACGCCCAACATTCTTGCTTCTACAAGATTGACGAGACCGTGCTGGCAAAGGGCTCCATGGTGGCCGCCCAGTATGCTATCGACTTTTTGGCCGAGCCCACGCAAGAGGAGCTCGACGGCCCCACGATCGCCGCGGTTGCCGAGACCAACCCCGACTTGGCCGCCAAGCTGCGCTCTGCCAAGGCCACGGCCGCTGAGGCGCGCGACGCCATGCACGATGCTCGCACCGCCCGCCATGCTGCAATCAAGGGCATCCACGATGCGCGGGCTGCCGCTCGCCACGAGGAAAAGCGCGACGAGTAGCCGTCACGCCCATCCATAACAGCCTGGCTAAAGCAAAGCGGGGGCGGACGTTATCTCAACGTTCGCCCCCGCTTATGTGTCGACCGTTTTTCTAGCGCGTCCTCCGTCACGCCAGGTAAGAGCGAAGGATGGTGAGCCAGCGTGGGGGTTCGAGGTGGATGATATCGTCGGGAACTCCGGCGGGCGCATAGCCGCCAAAGAGCAGACCGGCATCTGCCGGATTGATGAGGCGCACGATCCATACGACGACGACCAGCACGCACAACACGGTGACCGCAATGTCGATACCACGCTTTAGCTTGCTCGATGCCACCTCCTCGCGCACGAACGCGAGCACAAACGCAATCGGCACCACCCAAAACAGCGGATGGTAGGCAAAGGCAGCCGCATAATCGAGGCGCAGCGCCGCCAGCCACGCCCTCGTCATGCCGCATCCCGGACAAGGAATGCCCGTCATCAATCGAAAAATGCAGCCAATGTCGAGCAGGTAGAGCGCGAGCCAGGCGACAAAGAGCGCGCCGGTGCAAAAAAGGGCGCGGCGAAGGAGCTCTGCCGTGCCCCTATGTCCCTGGAAGCTGTTCACGCCGCCCTTATTGTTAGGCACGAGCGCCAAGGCGAGTGTTGTAAGCCGTTGCCATGGCATTGGTATTATTGATGACGATGTTCATAGCGAAGATGGGACCAAGGCCGCACAGGAGCGCGCCGAAGATCTGCCACAGAAGAACGGTGGTGCCGTTTTCCTGGAACACCAGGCCGTAGCGAGGAGCGTTGGCCTGCAGGCGGTTGCCAATCTTGTAATACCAGTAGTACGCGTAGAAGCCGCAGGTCACAAACGATAGAAGGATGAATTCCGCCAGACCCGGCGTGTAATCGCCGTCATCCTGACACAACGTGTTGACGTCGCGTGCCAAGCAATACAGGAAGTAGAACGAATAGATACCGCAGGTCACAAGAGAGAGCAGCAGCCAGCCGATCAGGCTGCGGTCAGCCTTAATGGGGTCATAGCCCATCGGAGCGGATGCGGACTGTTGGGCGTATTGACCGGTGTACTGCTGCTGAGGCTGGGGCGCTGGCTGAATAGCCTGGGCCGGAGCGGGCTGGGGCTGCGGGGCCGCAGCGGCAGAAGCGGCACCAACGGCGGATCCGCAAACAGGGCAGAATTTGGCATCATCCGAAATGGGAGAACCACAAGTGGGACAGAACATGAGCCTCTCCTTTTCCTAAGGCGTCGCACGCCTTCAAACCTTACACGTCTACGTTCTCAACAATAGCCGCGACGTTGTTGCGCAACATTGACCAATTTCCGAGAAATTTTGCTGCAACCGTTTTCCCAGGCATTTTCTTGCTTTCGCAGTAGAAAAAGGCACCCCGGGCTCAGTTGCCCAGGGCGCCTCGACCGGCTATTCGGTTTGATTGTTTTCGGCAGCAGGATTATCGCCCGGCTCATCCGCCGGCGTGGCAACGGCATCCCAATCGGGCTCCGCAGGCGTCGCCTCGGACGCCGGTGCGGGGACAGGAGCAGGTGCCGGGGCAGGGGCAGGCGCGGGTGCCGGGGCAGGTGCAGGCGCGGGCGCCGGGGCAGGCGCAGCACCAGTGGCTGCCGTGGGATTGAATCCCGCAGGAGCAGGCTTCTTCTCACCCGGGAGCACAAAAGTCAAAACGTCGTCCTTGTCCTCATCGGCCCATTCGCTTGCATAACGTGCAGCCCAATAGCCAACGGCACGGTGCTTGAGCATCTTGCCAAAGACCGTAAGGAACACCGTGACGAATGCAATCAGCACCAGGAACAATACGAGCGTGACACCACCGGCGGTAACAATCGCCTCGATACCCGTGGGGCGATAGTAATAGCCGTACGCGCCAATTCCGGCGATGGCACCAAAGACAGCTGTCAAGATCCACGTAATGGCGTTGGCGACCAGGCCCGTCAAAAACTCGGGAAGGAACGAAGCACAGAACAGCTTGGTCTTGTTGTGCTTAAACGCCGCCCAGACCTTATCGAGCGAAAACGCGCTCTCGACGCGACCGGTCACCGCAAAGTGCATCACGGCAATGTCGGCGAACATCTTAAAGAAGACCCCCAGGACCGCCGTGGCAATCATAGCCAGAACGAGCAAGCCAAGCGAGCCAAACAGCGCAGCCTCGAGCGCATAAGAGCCGTAATAAGAATACGAGCCCGCAGCGCCAATTACCACGCCCTCCACTAGCGAAAGCACTACACCGATCACGGGAATGGCAGCGATAACCTCGAGCACGACCGAAATAACGCTCGAAAAGACTCCGAGGCCAAACGACGTGGAACGCATCAACGGACGCTCCATGCCGTCATCGATCTTAAGCGACAGATCGCGACCCCACTCGATGCCAAAGCCCGAACCGCACACGCTCGCCACGTAGGCAGCCAAAAAGCCGATGGCAGCTGCAATACCGCCGATAACGGGGATGAACAGAACGAGTACCGACACGACACAGATAAGCGCCGGCAAAAAAGCGATCTGGCACACGCGCTGCAGCACGCCCGGAGTCTTGGTCATATCCTCAAACGCCTGAGCCACACAGCCCTTTGGCGCATTCGCCACGGGCGGTTGCGGAACAAACTGCTGAGGCTGAGGTTGACCCTGAGGGGCGGAGGCTGCAGCACCGGCATTAGGAGCACCACACACGCCGCAGAACTTGTCGTTATCGCCCATGGGGGCGCCACACTGCGAGCAGAACATAGAATCATCCCTTCGTATCTTGAACAAATCACTTGGATCGCAAACGATGTCTTTAGCATCATTATTGCCCAATGTGGGGTCAAATACTCAAAGATGACCGATTTGCAAGATGCACGGCGCCAGCAGGCGGTTCGTTGAATACGTCTGTGCTAGTTCGTTCCGCGGAAGCCCTTGCCGACAATCTCGGAGCTGTCGACGATCGTGATAAAGGCACCCGGATCGACCTCGCGCGCATAGCGGCGCAGTTGCACGGCCTCGCGACGGCTCAGCACGCTCATAATCACCGTCACGCACTTGCCCGAGAAGGCACCGTAGCCGCGACTGATGGTCGCTGTGCGGTTGAGATGCTTGACGATAAACTCCTCGACCTTAAGGGGTTCGGAGCAAATGACCGTGCAGACCTTACGAAGATGGATGCTCTCGATGGCCTTGTCGACCACAAGCGTCTTGGCAAACAGGCCGAGCACGCAATACAGACCGACACGCGGGCCATACAAAAAGGCCGCGATGGTCACGATACCGATATCGACCAGCAGCAGGGCGCGGCCAATCTCGAGCGTGGTGCGGCGCTTGAGGATCATGGCAAGAATGTCCGTGCCACCCGTCGAGGCGCCGATGTCAAAGACAATAGCGCTGCCGAGCGCCGGCAAGATGACGGCAAAGCACAGGTCGAGCCACATATCGCCCGTCATCGAGACATCGGTCGGAATAAAGAGCTCAAACAGCGAAACATAGGCGGACAGCGCAAACGAGGCGAAGACACTCCAAAGAATCGCCTTGCGCTCCAAAAAGATAAAGCCCAAAACGACGAGAACCGCGTTGATAATCCACATAAAGACGCCGACGGGCAGGGTCGGGAACAGCGTGGACAGAATGACCGACACGCCCGAGGTGCCGCCAAAAGCAAAGTGATTAGGGGTTTTAAACGCAACGATGGCAAAGGCCGTAAGAATCAGGCCCAGATTGAGCTCGGCAAAAAAGCGCGGGAAACCCGGCTCCTGGCTGCGCTTTTGGCCGGCACGCTCGCCGCGCTCGATATCGGTGCGATCAACCACGCGCTCCATCGGCACTACGGGAGGACGATGCACCTCTTCGGCAGCACGCGATGCCGCCTCTGCCGCGGCGGCCTCAATCGCCCATGCCTTGCTTTCTGTTTCGTGCTCGTCAGCCATTACGGCAACCCCTCGTTAACAATTTGGAAACAATGCGCCCATTAGGGTAACGCGGAACGCGACGATTGCAACCCCTAGTTAGACGAGCGGTATGCCTACATCGGGGGGCATACAAATAACGGCCGGCCACGCTTTTGCTTGCGCGGTCGGCCGTTTAACGTTTTCGCAGATAAAATCTGCCAAAATAAACATCCCTTTTTGGTAGGTTACTCGTGCTGGTTGGTGCGGTGCTCGTACTCCTCGGGGGTGATAACATCCTCGATGCGCAGGTTGACGCCTGCCACCTCAAGGCCGGTCATCGCAGCCAGACGCTCGGTCACGCGCGCCTTAACGTCGTCGAAAATCGCGGGCGCATAGGCGCCGTACTCGATAATGACGGAAATGTTGACGACCACGCGGTTGTCATCGGTGACCTCGACTGTCACGCCCTTGGTCAGATTCTCGGCACCAAACTGCTCCTGCACAAAGTGCATGAGGTTGCCCTTCATGCCCAGGACGTGCGGTACCTCGCGGGTGGCCATGGCGACGATCTTCTCGATCACACCGTTGGAATAGGTCAGCGAGTCCTCGGACTCGTCCGCTTCCCCATCATCCTCATCCGCATCGTCGGCGGGTTCGGCCTCGACGAGCGCCTCGTCCTCGAGCGTTACGTCCTCGGCCTCGGCGGTGACGGTCTCGTCTACCTCGAGCTCGGTATCGGCCACATCGACCTTCGTGTTAAAAGCCATGGTTCCTCCTTATGCCCACCGCACACGCGGCGGTCGAATACATGCTAGCGGCCGCTAAACAGACGGCCGAAGAAGTTGACGATCCCGTTCTCGCCGTCGCGGATCTGGCCGATCACGGCGCCGATCAGCACAAAGAAAGCGATGACGAGCGTATCCCACAGGCCGAGCGTGAGCACCAGCACGGCGAGCACAAAACCAGCGACGGCCCCAAGCGTGGTGTTGGGATGACGGACGGCATAGCTCCAGATGGCTGCCCCCGTACCCTTGATGAGACCCATGGCCTCATCAAAATCATCGGCGACCGCGTCATGTGACTCGGTACCCTCCACCTTAGGATCGACGACCTCGCCTGCCGGCGCGGCGCTCTGATCGATAGTCAGGCGCGGGGTGCGGACGGTCTTGTCTTGATTGGTATCACTCACCGGAAACCTCCACGGTCTGGACGGTAGTCTTGGACGGCAAAAAACGAACGCGCGCAGTCGCGCCCGGCGTGCCGAGCATAGTGTCGCAGGCCTCCTCGATACGTTGCTGCATCGCGATAGCTTGGGAGGCCACATCCCGGTCGTCGAGCGCGATGGCGTCAACCTTAAAACGGACGTGCGATTCGTCGGAGCCCTGCACGCGCGCCTCGACATGCTCGATCATCACTCGGTCGTCGCGCTCTGCCGCGGTACGAGCACACGAGGAGAGGGCAGCGAGCGTGACCTCGATATTGCGCTCCCCCGCCGGATGCACGCAGGACGGCTCGCGACGAGCAAACATCAGGCGGAAGAAACCCACGAGCACGCCGAGCGCCACGACGCCGCCGCACGCCGTAACAACGATGCGAGGCAGCGGATCGCGCATCAACAGCATAAAGCGATAGGTATATGGCCCCCAAAACTGGCAGACTAACGTACCCAGCGCCACGACGGCGGCGGCAAGATACACGATCGCCAGGGCTCGTTTGAGCACGCGCATGCAGCGCTCCCTTCAAATCTCGATCCACAGAATGCAAAACGATTCGCATCATTATAAAAGAGCCGGGTCCGGTGCCTCATTGCACGCGGATCCGGCTCATCTATTCCACGAGGCTTGCATGCTCGCTTCATTATGCCCAGATATGCACGGCTCAATCCGTGCGGGCCTACTCCTCCTCGAGGGCAGCGATGACCTCGTCGGTCATGTCCATGGTGCTGTAAACATCCTGGACGTCGTCGAGCTCCTCAAGACGGTCGATGAGGCGCTGAACCTTCTTGGCGTCGGCGCCGGAGACCTCGGTCGGGGTGGTCGGGACCATGGTGGTCTCGGAGCCCTTGACCTGGACGCCCTGCTCCTCGAGCGCCTTGGAGACAGCCATGACCTCGTTGGCGGTAGTCCAGACGATCCACTCCTCGCCGGCGTCCTCGTAGTCCTCGCCACCGGCCTCGGCGATGGCCATCATGAACTCATCCTCGTCACCAGCAGCACCGTTGGCGATCATGGTCTCCTTCTTGGCGTTCTCGTCCAGGATCTCCTTGGCGACGACGATCTGACCCTTGCGCTCAAACTGGAAGGCGACGGAGCCGGAGGTGCCCAGGTTGCCACCAGCGTGGGAGAAGGCGGAACGGACATCGGCGGCGGTGCGGTTGCGGTTGTCGGTCAGGCAGTCGACGTAGACGGCAACGCCGGCGGGACCGTAGCCCTCGTACACGATGTTCTCGTAGACGGCGGCATCGGCACCCGAACCAAAGGCCTTATCGATAGCGGACTTGATCTTGTCCTTAGGCATGGACTGAGCCTTGGCCTTGGCAACGGCAGCGGCGAGGCTGGCGTTGTTCTCGGGCAGCGGGTCGCCGCCGAGACGGGCAGCAACGGTGATGTTGCGGCTGAGCTTGGAGAAGAGGGCGGAACGCTTGGCGTCCTGCGCGCCCTTACGATGCTTGGTTGTGGCCCACTTAGAGTGTCCGGACATACGTGTCTCCTATCGGTTTCGACCTAAAGCCCAGCGCGAATGCTCGGGCAATATAAACAAACGCTATAAATGATATACCTACTGGCCTGTGAGATAAACAAAAAAATGAAGGCGTCGTGATGATGCAGCCCCTTGGCACAAAGCAGCCTGACCCCAATGCGCCAATCTTTGGTTAGGTCCACAGGCGGTCGCTGCGGGTGATCGTGGCGCCGATGGCGAAAGGCATGCATGCAATGACCGGGTACAGGTAGCGCATGTAGGTCGACCCATTACATGGACCAATCAGGCACACAGCGAGCACACCCAGCAGCGGTATCCAGATGGCCAGCGCGCGCCACGAATGGCGGCGCAACAGGTAGACCACCACGACGATCATGATCCACACGTAGGTGGCCGAGCTCATGGTGAGCGAGATAAACGGAATGCGCTGCACCGCCACGCGGTACAGGTTAATCAGGTGGTCGCACCAGCGCACGGCTTTGCTGTCGACCGGATGGAAGTCAAAGTACTTGAGGTTATCGGGCTTCGCCATGATCTCGGCACTGCGCGCCGTGCTGTAGACCCACGCATCGCGAGCGCTCGGATAGAAGTACCCGTAGTAGTTATTGACGAGCGCCGAGATATAGCACTCGGGGTCCTTTTTGAACATCTGGGCCCACACCTTAAAATAGGCCTTGATGTCCTCCTGCGAGGCGTACTCATTGAAGCAGTTTTTGACGGCATCCGATTTGTCGGGGTTGTAGCGACGGCCCAGGTTCTCGTACTTAAGCACGCGATCGATCACAGCGCGCTCCTCATCGGTCACCAAGCCGTCGCAGGGAGCTTCCTCAATCGTGCCATCGTCTTTGACCTTGGGGTTAACGCCCGAATTAAGGCCGTCGTGCTTTTGGACGAAGCGCGCCGTCTGCTGAAACGGAATCGAGAGGATCTCGCGCTTGGAGCCCGGCGTGATATCGTGCGCCGGCATAAATACCTTGGTGAAATACATGTTGGAAACAAGGCAGAGCGCGAGCACTGCGAGAACGCCGACCCAACGGAAGCGCGGCGTGGCGTACGAGGGTGCGCCCCCAGACTGCTTGGCAACGCGACGGGCCGCATGCGCGTCCCAAGCGCAAAACGCCGCCGCGATTACGCATGCCGCCAGGGGAAACACCAAGCCGCCGTTGCGCAAAAACGTGGAACCCATGGCACCCAGCACGAGCAACAGCCAGTCGTGGCGTGCAAAGAGCACGGGCCTCTGTTCGCCCGCACGCTCGGCATTGGCATCGCGACGGGGCAGGCCACATGCCACGAGCTTGACGGTCTGAACGAGCAGCACCAAAAACGCATCGGCAAACAGTACGTCTTTGGTCAGCAGCGCCGCGTAGTTGGAGAACATCGGCATAAACGCAAAGAACAGCAAGATGACGCCACGGACCGGCAGGCTCACGCCCAGCTTGCGCAGCGAAGATATGGAATAGGCCATGCAGGCGGCCGTGATGACAAATTGGGCACAGGTGTAGATGACAAGGCCCGCATTGGCGCTGCTGAATAGCGAAAGCCCCAGTTGCACACATGAGCCGATGATGGCCGTGTGCACCACCGGATGATGGCCGTTGAGCAGCACGTTGGGGTTAAGCAGGCGCAGGTAGTCGCTCGTGCCGTTGGGATAGTTGAACCATTGGCGGATCTGCGCGCCCGTATCTCCCATAAAGAGGCCGGGCAGCGAGGCGATAAGCGTGGGCGCCCAGACAATCATGAGCACAAGAAACGGCCCGACAAAGGGATGGACCGAGAGCACGGCGTGGGCAACACGCCACACGCGACCAAAGTGGGTCTCCGAAAACGGAATGCGGCGGGAGCTCAACCAATCCAAAAACTCAAAAGCCAGATAGAAGGCCACAATCGCCAGAAGCATCCAGCCCGCGCCGCCAATCCAGGCGCAGATAACGCGTGCCTTGTCGCCCAGCACAATCTCTGCCGAATCGGTAAGGTCGTAGCTACGGCCGAACACCATGCAAACGGCAAAGAACAGCGATGGCAGCACGACCGACGGGCGCCAAGCGTCACCGCGGCCAAAGAACACATAGCGAAACGGCAGCGTGAGCAAGCAGGCAAGCGCGAGCAGCATCACTGCGTCGGTATGGCCGGCAAACGAGAGAAGTACCTCGTAACACACGTAGAGCGTGCCCGTCGCCTTGGGGTCGATCGCCAGGACCGCATTGCTCGACACCGGGGCGGGGTCGATGGAAAACGCCGTAGTCGCCAGCAGGGCGAGCAAAAATGCGATGAGCGTCTGCTTGGCGGGATAGCGCTTAAACCAAACGATGCGGGCGGCGTCGCGCGCAGCCGTTGCGGAGAGGTCGGAATCCTTCACAGTCCGAATAGCCTTTCTAGAAACCTGCCAAAAAGGGACAGGTTTATTTTGGCAGGTTTTATCATGAGAAACGTTACGGTTCTGTCATCGTTGCCCGACAAAACCACCACAAAGGTGCCTGTCCCCCTTGTGGTGGTATGTGGTGGCTAGGCGTCGAGGTAGATGCGCTGGGGACGGTTGCGGCGGAGGGCAAAGATGACGAGCGCCAGACCCGCGATTACGAGCGGCAGGCTCAGCAGCTGACCCATGGTGATGACGCCACCCAGCAGATAGCCCAGCTGCGCATCGGGCACGCGCACAAACTCAATCAAAAAGCGAACGATGCCGTAGCCCATCACAAAGACGCCCATAAACGTGCCTTGGGGCGGTAGCGGCTTTTTGCGGCTGAGCACCTGCAGAATGCAAAAGAGCACAATGCCCTCGAGAAATGCCTCGTAGAGCTGGGAGGGGTGACGCGGCATATCGCCCGCGGTGCCACCGAAGACCACGCCCCAGGGCAGATCGGTCGGCTTGCCCCACAGCTCGCCGTTGACAAAGTTGGCGCAGCGCCCCAGGCACAGGGCCAGCGGCGCGCCGATGACGGCAAGGTCTGCCAAAGTCCAGGCGTCGAGCTTGTACATGCGGCACACGAGCACGCCGCCGATGATGCCGCCCACCAGGCCGCCATGGAAGCTCATGCCGCCTTCATTGGTGGCAAAGATCTCGAGCGGGTGCGCCCAGTAGTAGCCATCACCGTAAAAGACGACGTAGAACAGGCGCGCACCGATAATGAGGCCAAAGACCACGCCGACCACGACACTCGTCAGGTCGTCAATCGTGATGTTAAAGCCCCAGCGACGCTGTGTGCGGTACATGACGACCGCCGTGAGCAGAGCGCCGACCACGTAGGCCAGGCCGTACCAGTAGATAGTGATGGGGCCCGCCGAGATCGCGACAGGATCAAGCATATGGTAGAAGTCGTTGAGCATGTCGACCCTCCTACTCCCTACATACAAATGCGGCCGCGGGCCTTGCGCTCGCAGCCGCATATTTGGGCGTAACGTCTATGCGGAGTATGCCGTCCGCAGCCTTCGCATCTTAGAACGGCGCGTACTCGTCGTACAGGTCGTCGGTCTCGCCGGAGGCATTGATCTGCTCAACACGGGTAACGCCGGGCACATGCTCCTTCAGGATGCGCTCGATACCCATGGACAGGGTCAGTGCGCTCATAGGGCAGCCGGCGCAGGCGCCCTGAAGCTCAAGCTGGACGACGCCCTCGTCGTCGACGCCCACATACTCCATATCGCCGCCGTCGGCCTGCAGGTTGGGGCGAATCTCTTCAAGAACCTTCTTAAGCAGCTCTTCGTTAACAGCCACAGGGGCTCCTTTCTCACAATTACGCGGGCGCGCCCGCGGACAGGGGCTATGTTACTACAGCCATGTACCCGCTTAGGCGCCAGCCATGCGTGCGGACACGACTTTCACGAGCGGTCAATTTGGGACGGGGCTTTTTAGCTGCTTTTGCCGACGCCCGGCGCTAGCACACGCTGCCGCTACTGCTGAGTTTGTTCCCCGGTGCCGATGTGGACATCGACGATAACCTGGCGGTAGCTGATGCCACAGGAGTCGAGGATGCGGCGGCTGATGCGTCCATCATCGGTATCGGCGTACTTGTTGTCCAGGTAGACGACCTCGCCCACGCCCACCTGCGCCAGGATCTTGGCGCAGTCGTGGCACGGGAACAGCGTAACGTAGACCGTGGAACCCTCGAGATCCTTGAGCGAGCCACGGTAGTTGAGCACGGCGTTGGCCTCGGCATGGACCACGTAGTTGTGCTTGTCCTGCAGCGGGTCGTCGCTCGTACCCCACGGGAAAAAGTCGTCGTTGAGCGCCGAGGGCGTACCGTTGTAGCCCACCGAAAGGATGCGGTGGTTGGTGCTGGCGATGCACGCACCCACCTGCGTATTGGGGTCCTTGCTGCGGCGCTGCGCGGCGATGGCCACGCTCATAAAGAACTCGTCCCAGCTAATGACGTCCAGGCGCTTGCCTGACGAAGTTTGATGAAGATCGTCCGACATGGCAGACACCTCCGTAATCGCAATAGTTTGACCCATTGTAGCAGGTGAAAGGTGGGGGCGTTTGTCCCACCGGCGCCCTCACCTTTACACGCGGCGGGGCTTTTGGTTGATGCGGTAGAGCTCGGCGAGACCCCGCAACGTCAGCGCGTCGTCGACCGTCAGACTGTGACCGACAAGGGCCGCAAGTGCCTCGGCATCGTCGCCGGTAATGACGATGGGCACATCGCCCTCCCCCGCGGCCTTGGTCGCGCGCATCTCGGCAAGCACCATGTCGAGCATGCCGTCGATGCGGGCTACCTCGCCCAAGACCACTCCCGAGCGCATGGCCTCGCGCGTGTTACGGCCGATGACGTGCGTCGGTGCCGAGGGCTCGACCTGCGGCAGACGCGCCGCAGCGGCCGAAAGCGAGCGGGCGCCGAGCGCCAGACCCGGCGCGATGACGCCGCCCACAAAGGTACCGTGCGCGTCGATGACCTCGATATTGGTCGTCGTGCCCAGGTCGATCACGATGCACGGAGAGCCGTAGACGGCACGGGCCGCCACGGCGTCGGCGATGCGGTCGGGGCCGATCTCGGCCGGGTCGTCGTAGTGCACGGGCATGCCGGTCTTGAGGCCCGGCCCCACGGTGAGCACGCGTCCCGTGCAGGTACGGGAAAGCGCCGCCCTCCATGGGCGTTCGAGCGCCGGCACCACGCAGCTCAGCACTGCGGCCGCGGGAACGAGTGCACCCGGCATGCCCGCATCGGCTGCCAATGCGCCCATGACCTGCGCGAGCCTCATGTGCGCCTCGTCTGCCGTAATGCTCGACGGCGTCGTGATCTCGCACGTCGCAAGCGGGCATTCCTGCGCCGCGGCCGAATCCTCGGCAAACAGGCCAAAGCGAATGAACGTGTTGCCCACGTCGACCGTCAATATATATGCGCACCCATTAAGCATCGTCGGCGCTCCTTTCGTCTGCCCAGCAGTATATCGCCTACCTAAACCAGTCATCCCAGGTAGTCATTTTGGGACGGGGCTATTTTAGCTACCCCAATATGTCGGTTGATATTTGCCCCAATCCCAGATAATTCGTCGACTGTCAAAGGGTAGCTAAAATAGCCCCGTCCCAAAATGACTACCTTGCGGCTATACTGGTGCGCGGTCGTTTGCGAGCTCACGCGGCGGCCCTTGGTAACCCGACTTCCCGCGCCGTATCCGTAGCGGCGCCCCCGGGGGAAGCGGATATACGCAAAGGAGTTCTATATGAGCAATCCCTCGAACCGCGCTTCGATGCGCGGGCAACTCACGCTGCGCGGCGTCGTCATCGGCGTCCTTGGCTGCGTGATCATCACGGCAAGCTCGGCCTACACCGCCCTCAAGATGGGCGCACTCCCCTGGCCGATTATTTTCGCTGCCGTCATCTCGCTGTTCTTCCTTAAGCTCATGGGCAACGCCAGCCTCAACGAGGCAAACGTCACCCACACCATCATGTCCGCGGGCGCCATGGTCGCCGGCGGTCTGGCGTTTACCATCCCGGGCGCCTGGATGCTGGGCTACGCCGATCAGATCAGCTGGCTCGACATGTTTATCGTGGCACTCGCCGGCACTATCCTGGGCCTGCTGGCCACGGCACTCATCCACCGTCACTTTATCGTGGACGCCGCGCTGGAGTTCCCCACCGGCAACGCCGCAGCTCAGACCCTGCGCGCGACCGAGGCCGGCGGCAAGACCGGCAAGCAGCTCTTTGGCTCCATGGCCATCGCAGGTATCTACAGCGTGCTTCGCGACGCTTTGGGCGTGGTGCCCAGCATGCTGTGCACGCTCAATATCCCCGGCGTGACCTTTGCCATCTATAACTCGCCCATGCTGCTCTCCATCGGCTTTTTGGTGGGCTTCGCCCCCGTCGCGTTCTGGTTTGCCGGCGCGCTGCTGGGCAACTTTGGCATCATCGTTGGCGGCACCGCTGCCGGCCTGTTCGATGTTGTGACTGCGCAGGGCATCGTCAAGTCCCTGGGTATGGGCCTCATGATGGGCTTTGGCGTCGCCGTCGTCCTCAAGGACATCCTGCCGCAGGTCGCCGGTATCGTCCGCGGCCTCGCCGCCGACAGCTCCACCGACACCGACGAGCAGTCGCTCATCTCGGGCTCCCTCAAGCTCGACGCCGGTATCATCGGCCTGGGCGCTGCCGCCATCGCCGTGATCATCGCCATTGTGCTCGACCTTGGCCCCGTTCCGGCCGTCATCGTCACGCTGTTCACCTTTGTCACCACCATCATGAGCGCGCAGAGCTGCGGCCAGACGGGCATCGACCCCATGGAGATCTTTGGCCTCATCGTCATGCTCATCGTGGCGGCCTTTGCACAGATCGCCCAGGTCAAGCTGTTCTTTATCGCCGGCATCGTGGCCGTGGCGTGTGGCCTTGCGGGCGACGTCATGAACGACTTTAAGGCCGGCGCCGTGCTGGGCACCAACCCGCGCGCACAGTGGGTTGGCCAGGCCATCGGCGGCATCGTGGGCGCCCTGGTCGCCGCCGCCGTCATGGTCGCGCTCGTCACCGCCTATGGTCCGGACGCCTTCGGCCCCGACAAGAGCTTCGTTGCCGCGCAGGCAAGCGTGGTCGCCACCATGGTCTCGGGCATCCCGAGCGTGCCGTGGTTCGCAGGCGGCTTTATCGCCGGCATCGTCATGTACTGGCTCGGCATTCCGGCCATGATGATCGGCCTGGGCGTGTACCTGCCGTTCTATATGTCGCTCACGGCTTTCCTGGGCTCCTGCGTCAAACTCGCCTACGACAAGTGGGCCGCGCACCGCGACGCCGCCGCCGGTCTTTCGGACGAGGAGAAGGCCGCCAAGGATGCTGCCTTCCAGGAGCAGGGCCTGGTTGTCGCCAGCGGCCTGCTGGGCGGCGAGTCTATCGTCGGCGTTATCCTGGCGTTTATCTCTGTTGGCCTGAGCCTGCTGGGCTAAACCAAACAACAACGCACCAGCGCAGAGCGCGGGGCCGGAGACCATCCGGCCCCGCGCTTTTTTGTATCTGCCGAAACCCTCAGCAGTACTCGCATGTGGCGTGTCTTCCTTTGCCTGCTCGCCTAAGTTCCATGTCAAGATGACCGCCCCGCCCGTCACGGTGTAGAGTACATGCTGCGAACGCACCCGCGTTCCTACGGCAATACGAGGTGGACATGGAACTCGATAAACAACAGCTCAAGCGACTGCGCGAGCGCCATCATCGGCGCCATGGCATCCGCCCCGCCCACAGCGAGGCCATGGAGAACGCAAGCCGCTTTCTAAAGCGGGCGTTCAACATTCGCGAGGGACGCGCGCCCTATCACGTGATCCGCAAGCGTTTTGTAAACGGGGCGCGTCTGACTGGCTCCCACCTATGCATCCTCATCATCGCCATGCTGATCGCGAGCATCGGCCTCGATATCGATTCGGACATCGCCATCGTGGGCGCCATGCTCATCTGCCCGCTCATGGGCTCGGTCCTTGCCATGGCATACGGCATCGCCACGCTCGACCGCGAGATTACCGTCGAGGCCGTCGCCAGCCTTGCGCTGCAGATGGCCTTTTGCCTGGTCACGTCCACGCTGTACTTTAAGCTCTCGCCCCTTGGCACCACCACGGCCGCCATCATCGACAACTCTACACCCACCGTCTGGGACCTTACCGTCGCACTCGCAGGCGGCTTTGCAGGCGGGCTGGGCAACTCGCGCGACCAGGAACCCGCCACGCTCATCGCCGGCGTGGCCGTGGCGACCGCGCTCATGCCGCCTCTGTGCGCGGCGGGCTATGGCATCGCCATCGCAAGCGGGTCGCTGTTTCTCTCGGCGCTTTACGAGTTTGGCATCAACGTGGTCTTTATCGCACTCGCGGCCGAAGCCGTATTACTTATCTTGCGCGTGCCGCTCAAGCGCGACCTCAACGGCGACGGCATTGTAACCGCCGAAGAAGATGCCGAGGTCGACGAGCTATCGCGCAAGGTGCGCCGCCGCATCATTGTGGGTACGGTAGTCTTTGCCATCCCCTGCATCGTTATGACGGCGGGGTCTATTGGCTCGGCGCAGACCGGCGTGCAGGACGGCTACGGTGTCACCGAAACTACGCGCGAACTTGCCGCGGTGCTGCCGGGCTTTAAGGATTACACCGTCGCCGTCGAGACCTCGGCTACCGAAGGCGAGGAGGAGGGCGTCGTCGAGCGTGAGATTGTCGCCCATGTGACGACAGGCGAGGCGCTTGGGGCACACGACCGCCACGTCGCCCGCAAGCTCATAGACCTCAACGTGCCTGAACTCGATCGCGTGGAGTTCGATGTGAAGTGATGCAGAGCGCGGGATGAATGCTCGCACGGACGCAAGTTACGACGAGGCGCAGGTGCGATACGGACACGAGCAAATAGCGGGGTGCAGTTCACACCCGCGCCCCGCTCGCTTTTTTATTGCCGTGAATCAACTGTCCGAATCGACCTCGCCAGACTCCACCGTAAACGCCGGATCGGTGCTCACAAGATAAAATCGGGTCACCTTAGTATTTCTAATTAGGTAAATCTGCCCTTGATTGCGTCGGCGCGATATATATGCAACGTGAACCGTGCCGAACTCTTCGCCGTTTTCCTTCTTTAATACCAGGATATTGGGATCGTCCGTACGCTTAAACTGCCCGTCAACGCAGCTGCCGTCTTTGTCGACCAGTTGCCACCGATGGTTATCCTCTTCAAGAAAGGCCAGGGTTTCCAGACTCGTCTTGTCGTCCCGATAGTAACCGTCAATGGCAAACCCTTCGGAAGCGCACTCCTGCATATAGGACGTTTCTCGGCTTATAGCAAACAGCCCTGTAGCGCCCAGGAGCACAGCCAGGCAGACCACTGCAAGGGTTATCGAAATAGCACGGCGGCCCATGTTAGCCCAACCGATAGTTGTTTAACGGAGCGCGAAACATACCTGGAGCCTCCAATGTCAGAGGGGAACGTCCCCAGCAGGCTGGCGACAACTATATGCTTCTTTTATCAAACCATATGGCTGCCACTCGCGGAGGGGGTATCGGCGAGCGGCGTGTTTTCATACTCCATTGGTCAAACCTAAGCGCAACGCTACAGCTCGTACTTGTACACGCGGTAGATGTACTTTTCGGCTTCCATCTCGTAGGTGGCGATGGGTAGACCGTAGCGGTCGTCTCGTCGTTTGGCAAATAGGTCACGCTGTGCCGGCCTGCATTGAGCGAGAAATCGCCCTGGGCCTGCAATAACTTGTCTTCAAAGCCCGAGCCAGCCCAGAAATCGGGCGAGCCCACGGAAGGCTGTAGCAAGGTCATTTGCGCAACATATGTCCAGCAAAAAACGGGTAGTAGCCGGTATGGCTACCACCCGTTTGCCTCATATCTAGCCCATAGCAGGCCAGCTACTTCTTAATGCCGCGTCCCAGGCGCTTGGCGACCGATGCAACGGCCTCCTCGCTGGCCGGTCCGCAGCTCACGCAGCCGTCATGAGCACGCATCTGGCCGGTGACCTCGTCCATCGCGAGCGGCGCCACCTTCTCGAGCTTAAAGCCCTTACCGGCGCGCATGTTTTCCTTGGCAACGCTGATCATGAGCTTAATACGGTTGAGCTGGTTGACCTCGGACGCGCCAGGGTCGTAGTCCACCGCGACAATGTTGCTCTCGGGGTGCTGACGGCGCAGCTCCTTGATCACAGCCTTACCCACCACGTGGTTGGGCAGGCACGCGAAGGGCTGCGTGCAGATGATGTTGGGCGCGCCGTGGTCGATCAGGTCGAGCATCTCGGCCGTGAGCAGCCAGCCCTCGCCCATGTTGTTGCACACCGAAAGCACCGTGCGGGCCTTGTCGGCCATGGTGCCGATGCGCTCGGGCGCCTCAAAGCGGCGGGACTTCTCGAGCATCTCCTCCACCGGCGTACGCATCCAGTCCACCAGCTTAATGAGCGCCTGCATGCCCGCGCGCGTAGTGGCAGAGCTTCCCAGCTCGTCCTTCTGCAGCTCGGCATTACTCATGGAGTACAGGAAGAAATCGAGCAGGCCCGGCACCACAGCCTCGCAGCCCTCGCGCTCGATCACGTCGACCACGTGGTTGTTGGCCGTAGGGTGGAACTTGACCAAGATCTCACCGACCACGCCCACGCGCGGCTTGGTACCCTCGCCCACGAGCGGCATGGTGTCGAACGCGCGGATGGCCTCACGCGCAAGCTTGGTGTAGTTGTGCCTGTTGAACTTGGGCGCCAGCTTGCGGGCGCGCGCCATGTACTCCTCGTAGAGCGCGTTGGCGGCGCCGGGCGTGGCCTCGTACGGGCGGCAACGATAGAGCATCTGCATCATCACGTCGCCAAAGAGCACCGCGTAGACTGCCTGCTTAAGCAGCGCCGGCGTAATCTTAAAGCCGGGGTTATCCTCGCCGAGCGCCACGGCCGAAAGCGAGATCACCGGGATCTCGGGGTGGCCGCTCTCGCGCAGGGCCTTGCGGATGAGTGCGATGTAGTTGGTGGCACGGCAGCCGCCGCCGGTCTGGCTGATAACCACGGCCGTCTTGGACAGGTCGTACCGGCCGCTCTCGATGGCCTCCATAATCTGGCCCGTTACCAGAATCGACGGGTAGCAAATGTCATTGTTCACATAGCGCAGGCCAGCCTCGACAGCGTCGTGATCGGTCGAGGGCAGCAGCTCCAAGTTGTAGCCAGCACCACGGAACACCTCTTTGACCAGGTCAAAGTGGATCGGCGCCATCTGCGGGCACAGGATGGTGTAGCCCTCCTCGCGCATCTGCTCGGTAAAGGGCACCTTGGGCCACGCGGTCGAAGCGCTCTCGCGCTGAGCCTCAAACGTGTACTTGCGGCTCGCGAACGCGGGGGCATCCGTAGAGGGCGCCACCGGCGCGGCATCGCCCTGCTCGTAGGCCTCGCCCGCGGCCGTGGCCTCGGCCAAGCGCTCGGCCTCCTGGTCCTTGAGCGCTGCCATGAGCGAGCGGATGCGGATGCGCGCGGCACCCAGGTTGGACACCTCGTCGATCTTGAGCACGGTGTAGATCTTGCCGCTGGCCTCCAGAATCTCCTGCACCTGGTCGGTGGTCAGAGCGTCCAGGCCGCAGCCGAAAGAGTTGAGCTGAATCAGGTCCAGGTCGTTGCGCATCGTCACAAAACGGGCGACGGCGTACAGGCGGCTGTGGTACATCCACTGGTCGACGACGCGAATCGGACGCTCGGGCTTCACCAGGTGCGCAAGCGAATCCTCGGTAAAGACCGCAAAGCCAAAGCTCGAGATAAGTTCGGGCAGGGCGTGGTTGATCTCGGGGTCGTTATGGTAGGGACGACCGGCGAGCACGATGCCGTGACCGCCATGGTCCTCGACCCACTTAAGAGCCTCCTCGCCCATGGTCTGGATATCCTCGTGGAAACGCGCATCGGCCTCAAAAGCAGCGTTGACGGCGGCATCGACCTCGGAGCGCGTGATCTTGGGACCGCGCACGCGACCGCGACCGGCTTGCGCATCGGCCACACGGTCGACGGCGAGCACCTGGTACAGACGGCGCTTAAGCTCGGTCTTATCGTGATACGGCACAAACGGATACAGGAACTCGATGTTCTGTTCGCGAATCTCGTCGATGTTGAGCGCCAGCGCTGTGGGGTAGCTCATGACGATGGGGCAGTTGTAACAGTTGCCAGCCGTCGGATCCTCCTTGCGCTCCCAGCGCACGCACGGCATCCAGATGAAGTCGACATCGCGGTCGATGAGGTTCATCACATGGCCGTGGCTCATCTTTGCCGGGTAGCACACGCTCTCGGACGGCATGGACTCGATGCCCGCCTGGTAGGTCTTTTTGCTCGACTGGTCGGACAGCTGCACGCTAAAGCCCAGGCGCGTAAAGAACGCGTGCCAGAAGGGGTAGTTTTCGTACATGTTGAGTGCGCGCGGGATACCCACGGTGCCGCGCGGGGCCTCGTCGGGACTCAGGATCTCGCGGTTAAAGAGCAGCTCGTTTTTCTTTTTGAAGAGGTTGGGGGCCTCGGTCTTTTGCTTTTTGTGGCCGGCGCCCTTCTCGCAGCGGTTGCCGGTAATGAAGCGCCTGCCACCGCCAAAGTCGTTGACGGTGAGCTGGCAGTTGTTGGAGCAACGGCCGCAGCGGACGTGCTTTTGCGTCACGGTGAGGTGCGCGATGTCCTCAGCCGAGAGGATGGTCGAGGTGCCGTCGGCGCCGGCACGATCGCGGGCGAGCAGAGCCGCACCATAGGCGCCCATGCAGCCGGCGATGTCGGGACGCACGGCGTGAACGCCGGTGAGCTGCTCAAACGCGCGCAGCGTGGCATCGGACATAAAGGTGCCACCTTGGACGATCACCTGGCTGCCGATCTCCTTGGGGTCGCGCAGCTTAATAACCTTGAACAGGGCATTCTTGATGACGGAATAGGACAGGCCGGCCGCGATGTCGCCCACCGTGGCACCTTCCTTTTGCGCCTGCTTGACGCGCGAGTTCATAAAGACCGTGCAGCGGCTGCCCAGGTCGACGGGGGCCTTAGCATGGATGGCAGCATCGGCGAACGCGCGCACGTCCATGTTCATAGACACGGCGAAGCTCTCGATAAAGCTACCGCAACCCGACGAGCAGGCCTCGTTGAGCATGATGTGCTCGATAACGCCGTCCTTGACGCGCAGGCACTTCATGTCCTGGCCGCCGATGTCCAGGATGAACTCGACGCCGGGCAGGAACGCCTTGGCACCGCGCAGATGCGCGACGGTCTCGATCTCGCCGGAGTCGGCCTTGAGGGCCTCGATGAGCAGCGCCTCGCCGTAGCCCGTGGTGGTCACGTGGCCGATGGTGCAGCCGGCGGGGATGTGGTTGTAGAAATCGGCCATGATGACCTTGGCGGTGCCCAGGATGTCGCCGTTGTTGTTGCCGTACCAGGTGTGCAGCAGCTGACCGTCCTCGCCCACGAGCGCGGCCTTCATGGTGGTGGAGCCGGCGTCGATGCCAATGAAGACGCGACCGGTGTAGCCGTCGAGTTTGCCCTTGGGGACGACTTCCTGGTCGTGGCGGGTTTTGAACTCAGCAAAATCCTCGTCGGTGGCAAAGAGCGGATCCAGACGCTCGACCTCGGCGCCCTGTGTGTCACCCAGGGCATCGATGGCCTCGATGAGCTGCGGGAACGTGCTGAGCTTGTTGGACTCGTGCGCCATGGCGGCGCCGCTTGCCACAAACAGGTGAGCGTTTTGGGGCACAATGCGGTGCTCCTCGTCCAGGTTGAGCGTGAGGTAGAAGCGATGACGCAGCTCGGAGAGATACTGCAGCGGGCCGCCCAGGAAGGCGACGTTGCCGCGGATGGGACGGCCGCACGCCAGGCCCGAGATGGTCTGGGTCACGACGGCTTGGAAGATGGAAGCCGCCACGTCCTCGGGGCGGGCGCCCTCGTTGAGCAGCGGTTGGACATCGGTCTTGGCAAAGACGCCGCAGCGGCTGGCAATGGGATAGATGGTGGTGGCATTGGCCGCGAGCTCGTTGAGGCCGCTCGCGTCGGTGTGCAGCAGGGTTGCCATCTGATCGATGAACGCGCCCGTACCGCCGGCGCAGGTGCCGTTCATGCGCTGCTCGATGCCGTTGTCGAAGTAGATGATCTTGGCGTCCTCGCCGCCCAGCTCGATGGCGACATCGGTGGCCGGGATGAGGGTCTCGACGGCACGCTTGCTGGCGATGACCTCCTGGACAAACTCCAGGTCGAGCCACTGGGACAGCAGCAGGCCGCCCGAGCCGGTGATGGCGCAGGTCATCTGGGCCGTCGGCAGCACGGTCGCAGCGCCCTCGAACAGGTCGCGGGCACAAGCGCGGACGTCGGTGTGGTGGCGTTGGTACTTGGCGTACACGATCTGGTTGTCGTCATTGAGCACGGCAAGCTTGACGGTGGTGGAGCCCACATCGATACCCAAGTGCAGGTTGCCGCGAGCGTTCTCGGGGTTGAAGATCGCGCCTTCGGGGGCGTGGGCGGCGGCTACGGGCTCAGCGGCGGTGGCGGGCTCGCTAGTGACGGACGCCTCCCCCGCCGCGTTCTTGGCATCGGCGACAGCCTCGACAACTTTCTCGGCAGCCGCGGTCGCGGCCTTCTGCGCGGCATCCACTACGGCGGGTGCAGCCTCACGCGCGGCAGCGACCATACGGTCCTTGATGCCCTCGACGAGTTTGCTCATTGTCTCTCCTCTTAGTTGTTGGACTCGATGGTTGCGGCGGTGTCGGCCGCGTCCTCGAGCTGCAGGTTCAATAGCTTCAAGCCGTATTCCGGCACGTTGATATCGATGGGTTGGCCATATAGGTCGCCGGGACGCACAAAGGCGATAACCGTCATAATGCGCGCCATGGCCTCGGGCGATTCGGTGAGCCCACGCTCAAACCAGCGCTGAATCAGGCCGACCTCGGCACTCACGACGTAGGTAACGTAGTAGTCGAAGAACGTGCCCAGCGCCAAGCCCAAAATGCCCGTCTGTGCACGCGGCACCACGGCCTCGCGTGCGGTATCGATGATCTTTTTAATAAAGGCGGGGTCGCCGCCCGGGCCCAGCAGGGCCCCGATAAGGTCGCGATTGGCCGCAAGATAGCGCAGCAGCTCAACCGAACCGGGTGCCGGCTCAAGATCATCGATGTTGTGATAGAGGTCGGGCAGCTGAGCTGCGGTGATGAGCTCAATGCGCTCACGGATCTCGGCCAGCAAGCCGTCCTCGATTTGATTGATAAAGTCGGGAATATCGCGGTAGTGCGAATAGAACGTGCGGCGCGTAAGGCCAGCGCGCTCGGTGAGCGACGCGACATTAATGCGCGAAAGGTCGCCGCTTTCGGCAAGCTCGCTGGCAAGTGCCTGGCGAAGGGCACGCTGCGAGCGAAGGGACCGGCGATCGCATTTCTCGAGCTGGGACAAGCGTCCTCCTTGTTACTCAGCCTGTGCGCTATTGCACAGTGCGAGTATTATTGCACACCGTGTGCATCAACACGTAAAGGCAATATTTTGGATGTGACGAAGGGGCTGTCCCTTTGTCACATTATTCGATGACGGTGCGGGAGTTTTGCTTGCGCATGGTGACGAGCATGTGTTTGGGGACGGCGTGGACCATGCAGCTGCCGATGGTCGCGCTCGCGGCGGCCTTGGCTACATCGCTAGCGTTTTTGGTCGCGTAGCTGTGACGGAAACGCTTGAGCATGGCGATATCGTTGCCGCCGTCGCCGTAGACCGCGACCTCGTCCTCGGCAATACCGTAGTAGCCCGCCAGCCACGCCACGCTCTCGCCCTTGTTGCACGCCACGTCCGTGATCTCGAACATCACCGGATCGAACGGCGCGTTGACCACGCGGTCCGATCGCTCAGCCAAATATGCCTTAAGGTCGCGCTCCAGCTCGGGCGAGGTCACGCGGCAGTTGATTTTGCACACGTCATGACGCAGGATGTCACCGATCGACTGGTCGAAATACTGTTCCTCGTGATACCCGCCACGTGCACGCATGCCGCGCATCACGATGCGCTTGATAGGACTGTCCTTTTTAAAGCCCGCCTGGTGCATCTCGAACGAACCGCTCGAGAACATGCCGTCGGGCGTGGAGCAGTCGAAGCAAATGTCCGGGAACGCCTTGAGCAGCTCCTCGGTAACCTGCGGGTCGATGGTCCAGGTCTTGAGCACCTCACCATGGCTGTCGCGCACGATGGATCCGTTGGAGCAGCAGGCGTCGAGTGCCAGACCTGTGAAGCCATGCTCGCCGATCGGCAGCGTCGAGCGTCCGGTCGCGGGAACCACATGCAGCCCGGCTTCGGTCAGCTCGCGAATGGCGCGGCGGATGGTTCCGTCGGCCTCGTGTAGGGCATTCAGCAGCGTTCCGTCTAAGTCACTCGCAAACATCTTGATCATGGGCATGCCTCTCCTTCGTCTGCACGATATTGTAGACGAGAACGGGCGCGCCCCAAGAGAGGCACGCCCGTCAGGCGAAAGATTGTCCTACACCGCGGCGGGACCGTGTTCGCCGGTACGGATGCGGATGACTTCCTCGACCGGCTCGACCCAAATCTTGCCGTCTCCAACGGTGCCGCAATCTTGGAAACGGCGCGGCAACGGACGCGAAACGAACGGGAAATACGCGAGCAAGGAAGCCGTGAGCGCGCCCGTCCCGGCTAGCGGCGGAACAGCTCGCGGGCTCGGTCGCGGAGGTCGGTAGCTCGGATGACGCCCTCGTAGCGGTTGATGCGCAAGCGCGGGAAGGCATTGAAGAAGCGCAGGTCGCGTCGGCTGAGCGACACGCTTGGCACCGGACGGCTCATGCGCTTGCCGGCAAGGCGACGACTGAGCGACGGACGCGGCATGTTCGGCGCGGCATCGGCCACGCGGCGGGCGGCAAGCGCCAGGCCGCGAGCACCATCCGCGATAAACGTCGGCATCGAAGCCTTCTCGCGCAGGGCATCGAGCGCGGCGTCACCCAGCTCGGCCAGCCACGCGTTAACGGCACGGCTACGGATGTGCGTCTGTGCCACCGAGTCAATCGTAGAATCGGGAATGCGCTCGAGCATTGAGTCGGACGCGTCGGCAAGCGACTCGTTGATGCGGTCGGCAAGGTCGGCCCGGACGCGCTCCAGCTGATCAGACAGACGCCGCCAGCTCGCCAATGAGCACAACGCGTCGACCATCATCGCGACCGCGACGATAAAGGCGGACAACCGCACAATCAGCACCGGCAGATGGCCAAGCAGCCCCAGCAATGCCGGCTCCACTAAACGGCAAATGCACAACGCACCCAGGCCAAACGCGCAGGCCCAGTACAGACAGATACGTCCGTGCAGGTTAAACGGCAGATGCGAATAGTCCCAAAAGCGAGCGCCCGTTGTTTTTTCCAACAGCACGCCTACGCTGTACTCAATCACGCTGCATACGAGCGCTGCAGCGACAAACTGGCTCGGGGCATCCGGAATCCCGCGCAACAGCAGCCAGCAGGCAATGCCGCCCGCGCCATAGATAGGGCAACACGGTCCCAGCAAAAAGCCGCTGTTGGCAAAGCGTCCGTGGTTGAGCATGGCGCAGACTGTCGATTCCCATGCCCAGCCGCAAAAACCGTAGAAGGCAAACGAGAGCACCAGTGCCGAAAGCGGGCAGGCGGCAAGCGTCGCGCCGTCAAAGGACATGTCGATTGCGGTCCCCACCGTCTACCCTCTCCTCTTTTCACTCGATGCTTTACTCACGCTATCGTCCGTCTCGTCCTTGCACGGCAGGCGGCCGGCGACCGTCTCACGCAGAGCACACCATTTATCCGCCAGACAAACAATCCACGCCTCGCGACACGTCGGCGGCACCGGCACCAGCGGAAACATATGCCGCACGATAATATTCCGCTCTCGCGGCGTCAGCTCAAAATCTTCCTCGGCACGCGCCAGGGCAAAAAACGGATGTCGAAATCCGTGCAGTCGATGGCTCGGGTCGGGGTCGTGCCAATCATAGAGAAAGTAGTCGTGCAGCAAGGCCCCGCGCAGCAGCGAGGCACGGTCGATCGAAATGCCAGCACGGCCCAAGTGCTCGGCAAAGGACAGACTTGCCCGTGCCACCGAGGTCACATGTGCATAGACCGTCACGTCGCCATGCTGGATAAACTCGCGCGTCAGGTCCAAGCGGCCCGCCTGGGCGAGCTGGCGGGCGGCATCGTCGACCTCGTGCGCGATTTTCTCGGCACGAACGGCATCGGACATGCTGCCTCCTTCCAGCGGCTCACGGCGGCAAGCCACGGCCTGCACGTATTGAAAAAATCATCATCGAATCTATCAGTATGGCATCGGACAAAACGTTTTGCCCCACCAGTTGTCGAATTACCGCGCCGCCGTCACATATCAAACGCCAAAATGTGCGAGACTGTCTTGTGCAATTGTGTCGGCCGAGGGAGCGCCGGCGCTCGATTCGCATGGAGTAACCCACAACGATGCTGCTTACGCAAACGACAACGCCCGAGGACGTCAAGGCTCTCGACCGCGCCGAGCTTCCGCTGCTCTGCGGCGAGATTCGCCACGCCATCCTCGAAAGCTCCGCCGCTGTCGGCGGACACGTTGCCCCCAACCTGGGCGTCGTTGAGCTTACGGTTGCGCTTCATCGCGTGTTTAACTCCCCTATCGACAAGATTGTCTTTGACGTTTCGCACCAGACCTACGCCCACAAGGCGCTGACCGGGCGCGCGTATACCTATATCGATCCGGAACGTTTTGGCGAGGCTTCTGGCTTTGCCAATCCCGACGAGTCCGAGCACGACCTGTTCGCCATGGGCCACACCTCCACATCGGTGAGCCTGGGCTGCGGCTTGGCACACGCCCGCGATCTGGCGGGCGACAGCTACAACGTCATCACCATCATTGGCGACGGCTCGCTTTCGGGCGGCTTGGCGTTTGAGGGCTTCAACAATGCCGCCGAACTCGACAGCAACCTGATCATCATCGTCAACGATAACGACCAGTCCATCGCCGAGAACCACGGTGGCCTCTATCGCAATCTGGCCGAGCTGCGCACCAGCAACGGCACCTGTGAGCGCAACGTTTTCCGCGCGATGGGACTCGACTACCGTTATTTGGACGCCGGCAACGACGTGTTGGCCCTGGTCGACGCGCTGCAGGAACTGCGCAATATCGATCATCCCATCGTGCTGCACGTCTCCACCGCCAAGGGCAAGGGCTTTGAGCCGGCCCAGAGCGACCCCGAACGCTGGCACCACGTGGGTCCGTTTGACATGGCGACTGGGCGCAAGCTTTGCCCGGGCCATCCGAGCGAGCCCGCGCCGCGCACCTATGCTGACATTACGGGCGAGGCGCTCAGCGCCGCCATCGAGCGCGATCCACAGGTCGTTGGCATCACGGCCGCCACGCCCTACATTATGGGCTTTACACCCGAGCTTCGCGCTGCCGCCGGCAAACAGTTCGTCGATGTGGGCATTGCCGAGGAGCACGCCGTGACCTTTGCCACCGCGCTTGCGCGCTCGGGCGCCAAGCCAGTCTTTGGTGTGTACGGTACGTTTTTGCAGCGCGCCTACGACGAGCTGTGGCACGACCTGTGCCTCAACGACGCCCCCGCAACCATTTTGGTGTTTGGCGCGTCAATCTTTGGCACCACGTCCGAGACGCATCTTTCGTTCTTTGATATTTCCATGCTGGGCGGTCTTCCCAACATGCACTACTTGGCGCCGGCCTGCATGGAGGAATATCTGTCCATGCTGAGCTGGTCGCTCGACCACCGCGAGCATCCCGTGGCAATCCGCGTACCGGGCATCGGCCTGGTAAGCCGCCCCGACCTTGCGCCCGCCGAAGACACCGACTACAGCGCCGTTCGCTACAACGTGGTGCGTCAGGGCCGCGACGTTGCCGTGCTCGCGCTTGGCGATTTCTTTGAGCTGGGTGAGCGCGTGGCAAACCGTCTGACTGCCGAGTACGGCATCGAGGCCACGCTCGTCAACCCGCGCTTTGCAACCGAGCTCGACCGCGAGTTCCTCGACAGTCTTGCCGCCGAGCATCGCGTTGTCGTCACCCTCGAGGACGGCATCTTGGACGGCGGCTGGGGCGAGCGCGTGGCATGCTATCTGGCATGCACGCCGTTGCGCACGCGCACCTTCGGCATCGCCAAGGGCTTCCCCGACCGCTACGACCCCAACGAGCTGCTCGCTCAGAACGGCATGACGGTCGAGAACATGGCCGCCGAAGCCGTAAGGCTACTCAACGAGTAAAAAACCTCCGCAAGGAAAGCATCCCTGCGGAGGTTTTTGTTTTCGCGACGCGATTATCTCAATCTGTAACATCCAAGGCCCGAATTCCCGTCTAACTGTTACAGATCTAGACAAGACGTCTTAGTCCCTGACCTTTGTCTCAATCTGTAACAGATAGAGACCTTTTAGCCATCCAGATGTTACAGATCGAGACATTCGAATTCCCCTGAAGTGAAAATCTCGATCTGTAACAGGTAGAACCCATTTCCTCGTCTAACTGTTACAGATTGAGACAAAGCAGCAAGGCATGCCGCCGCACCGACCATGCCGTCTGCAAAGCGCTATCTCAGCTGCAATAAGCGACGTTTGCCCAGATAAAACCTGCCAAAATAAACCTGTCCCTTTTTGGTAGGTAGAATTACCCATAAGTTAAGTATGTTTCTGAGTTATTTCGTGTTGACCCATTTGAGCGCGATAGGGTATAACTCTACTCAACCGCTAGGGATTTTATTGAGAAAGGTGTTCTACCATGAGCAAGAACCTCTCCCAGCAGGTCGTTCTCGACCGCCGCGGCTTCGTTGCCGCCACCTTCGCAACCGTCGCCGGCCTTGGTCTTGCCGGCTGCTCCGACACCAGCACCGAGGCCGACAAGGGTTCCGCCGCCGGCTCTTCCAAGAGCTCCAATGATACCGAGGCTTCCACCACGCTCGACGCTAAGGCATTCGACAAGCTCGTCGACAACGGCCCCAAGGCCTATGACGACGCCATCGCCGCCAGCACCTGGGCCACGGCCGTTAAGGACGCCGGCGTCTTTAAGATCGGTGGCGTTCAGACCTCCACGCTCTTCTCCCTCCTCAACGAGAAAGACGGTCAGACCCGCGGCTTCGACGCCGGTATCGCACAGCTCCTGTCCAACTACATTCTGGGCGAGAACAAGGTCGAGATCACCCAGGTGACCTCGGACACGCGCGAGTCCGTCCTGCAGAACGGCCAGGTCGACGCCGTCTTTGCCACCTACACCATCACTGACGAGCGCAAGAAGCTCGTCTCCTTTGCCGGTCCCTACTACTACACCCAGCAGGCCATCCTGGTGCTCGCCGATAACGACGACATCAAGAGCGTCGACGACCTTGCCGACAAGAACGTCGCCGTCCAGTCCGGCTCCAACGGTCCCGCCATCCTGGAGGAGTTCGCCCCCAAGGCCAGCCAGCAGGAGTTCAAGACCGACGAGGAAGCCCGCCAGGCACTCCAGCAGGGCCGCGTTGACGCCTACGTCATCGATAACAACATGCAGCAGAGCGCCCTGGTCCGCGAGCCCGGTAAATACAAGATCGCCGGCAAGCCCTTCGGCAGCAAGGAGCCCTATGGCATCGGTCTACCGCTCGATTCCGACGGCGTCGCCTTTGTCAACGACTTCCTTAAGAAGATCGAGGACGACGGCACCTGGACTGAGCTGTGGCAGATCTGCATCGGCGACCGTACGGGCGACACCAATGTTCCCGAGCTGCCCGAGATCGGCGCCTAGGCAGCGAGCCTGGTAACAGCCGCAACGAAACCATACGGAAACGCATGATGCGCTTTATTGCGGTAAACTGTTTCCTCACTGAGTTGTCGGGGCTTCCGTACACACGGGAGCCCCTTTCCTTACCGGCAGGAGGTCCGCATGAGTCTCTCCGAGCTCTGGTCGCTCTATGGCCAGAACTATATCGACGCCCTGCTAGCAACCTGGGGCATGACACTTGAGTCGTTTGCCATCGCCATGGTGCTGGCCGTTGCCGTCACCGTGATGCGCGTGTCGCCGCTCAAGCCGCTGCGCGTCTTTGGCGACCTGTATGTCCAGGTCTTCCGTAACATCCCCGGCATTGCGCTGCTCATCATCGTCGTCTATGCGCTGCCGCCGCTCAAGGTCGTCCTGCCCTACCGCACCTGCGTTATCGTCGCCACGGTCCTTTTGGGCTCGGCCTTTGGCTCCGAGAACTTTATGAGCGGCATCAATACCGTCGGCGTCGGTCAGGTGGAAGCCGCACGTTCGCTCGGCATGAGCTTCAGCCGCATCCTCGCCAAGATCGTGATTCCGCAGGCACTGCGCTCGAGTGTGCTGCCCATGACTAACCTCTTTATCGCCGTCATGCTCACTACCGCCTTGGGCAGCCAGGTGCCGCTTAAGCCGCAAGAGCTCACCGGCGTGGTGAGCTATATCAACACGCGCTCGCTCGGCGGCGTCGCCGCGTTCTTTATCTCGGCGCTCGGCTACCTGGGCACAGCCTTCGTGGTGAGCCACATTGGCAACTATATCGATAAGAAGGTGAGGATCCTCCGATGAGCAAGCACTCCACCTCCGCGCTCACCATGCGCGATGCGCTCTACGAGGCTCCCGGCCCCAAGATGCGCGCCAAGATTCGCATCGGCACCGCCATCTCGCTTGTTGCTGTCGCCGCGCTCGCCATCCTGGTACTGCAGCGCTTCTATGTGACCGGCCAGCTTTCGGTCCACTATTGGTATTTCTTTACGCACCTCACCACATGGAAGTTCTTGCTTGCCGGCTTTGAGGGCACTGTTAAAGTCGCACTCACCGCTGGCGCCATCGCACTGGTGCTGGGCTTAGCCCTTATGCTCGGCCGCACCAGCGACATTAAGCCGCTCCAACTGGTTTGCCGCGTGCTCACCGATTTCTTCCGCGGCGTACCGAGCCTGCTGTTCATCTACTTCTTCTTTTTGGTGCTGCCCCAGTACAAGATCGCGCTGCCATCTTTTTGGATGCTCACGCTTCCCGTCGCGCTCGCCGCAGCTGGCGTACTCGCCGAGATCTTTCGCGCTGGCGTCAACGCCGTGCCGCGCGGCCAGGTCGAAGCCGCCCAGGCACTCGGCCTCTCCAAAGCTAAAATCACCTTTAAAATCGTGTTGCCGCAGGCTATTCGGTTTATCATTCCGTCGTTGATTTCGCAGCTTGTGGTCGTAGTCAAAGACACCACCGTCGCCTACGTGGTGAGCTACCCCGACCTCATGCAAAACGCCCGCGTGCTCATTACCAACTACGACGCCCTCGTGTCGGTCTACCTGGTTATCGCGGTCATCTACATCCTCATCAACGTCGCGATCAACAAGGCCGCTGTCTACGTTTCGCACAAGACCGGCGCGACCATCATCCGCTAACGCTTTACCATTTCGAGTCATAAGGAGCCGAGCACCATGGCACAGAGCACCTCTTCCACCGGCAATCAGCCGCTGATCGAGCTCAGATACGTCGATAAGCACTACGGAGATCTGCACGTCCTCAACGACATCAATCTCTCAGTCGACCGCGGCGAGGTCGTCGTTGTGATCGGTCCTTCGGGCTCGGGCAAGTCGACCATGTGCCGCACCATCAACCGCCTGGAAACCATCGACTCGGGCGAGATCCTCATCGAGGGCGAGCCCCTACCGCAGGAAGGCAAGGACCTTGCCCACATGCGTGCCGAGCTGGGCATGGTGTTTCAGCAGTTCAACCTGTTCGCACATATGACCGTCCTGCAGAACGTCATGCTGGGACCGGTCGATGTGCTGGGCGTCTCCAAGGACGAAGCCCGTGAGCGCGCCATGGACCTGCTGGGCCGCGTGGGCGTGGCCGAGCAGGCCGATAAGGTGCCCGCACAGCTCTCGGGCGGCCAGCAACAGCGCGTAGCCATCGCCCGCTCGCTTGCCATGCAACCCAAGGCCATGCTCTTTGACGAGCCCACGAGTGCCCTCGATCCCGAGATGATCAACGAGGTGCTCGAGGTCATGGTCCGTCTGGCCCAGCAGGGCATGACGATGATCGTCATCACGCACGAGATGAACTTTGCCCGCCGCGTAGCCGACCGCGTCGTGTTTATGGCCGACGGCCAGATCGTGGAAACCGGCACGCCCGACGAGTTCTTCGACCACCCCCAGACCAAGCGCGCCCAGGACTTCCTCAACTCCATCAAGGGCCACTAACCCAATTGCCACGCGGGCAAATTCATCAGTAACGTTTGCCCCGCGCCACCCATGCACCATGTCCACCCGGATTCGAAAGCAACACCTATGATCGGAACCCATACCTCCTCGTCCTATACCCCGCACGTCGACGTTGCCCCCGCCGACCGTCCACTCATCCTGGTGGCGCCGCGTTGGGAAGGGGCAAAGCCGTTTTTAAGCGAAACGCTCTCCCCCAACGAAGAAATCGCAAGTGTCTTTGTCGATGCCATCCTTGCCGCCGGCGGCCTGCCGCTGCAGATGTCCATCACCGAGGACATTGAGGTCATCCGTCATTACGTCGATATCGCCGACGGCATCGCCATTCCCGGTGGCCCGGATGTCAATCCCAAACGTTGGGGCGATGATCGACCCTACGACCCCACCCTCTGCTGCGAGATCCGTGATAGTTTTGAGTTCAAGCTGGTCGACGAGGTGCTCCGCGCCAAAAAGCCGCTCTTTACCACCTGCCGCGGCACGCAGCTGCTCAACGTCGCCACCGGCGGCACCCTGTGCATGGACGTGCCGAGCCTGGGCGCTCGCGAGGGCCGCACGCAGTGGCGCCATACCCACGTGCTCAACGACCCTGTGCATCCCGTCGAGGTCGTGCCGGGCTCGCTGCTGGAGCGCGCGGTTGGCGGGCACAGGCTGATCCAGACCAACTCGGCACATCACTGCTGCGTCGATCGTCTGGGTAAAAGCACGCGCTTGGTCGCCAAGGCAACCGACGGCGTTCCCGAGTGCATCGAAGTCGAAGGCCAGCCTTTCTGCTTGGGCGTGCAATGGCATCCCGAGTACACGTGGATGACGCTCGAGACCGACTTTAACCTGTGGAAGTCGTTTGTCGAGGCAGCGGCCAAGGTAAAGCAGGCCCGCTAGCTCGCGAACCACTCAGGTTAAAGCCTCCTAAGCCAGGGGGGGCGGACACCAGCTACGGTGCCCGCCCCCCTGAATTTGATATGCGCGGTCCACTAGCCCGTCAGGCAATTTCAATCACTTCATCGCATGCCGAAATAAGCACAGGGTCGTGCGTAGCGATGACCGTGATATGTCGCCCCTTTCTTTCCTTAAGGATTTCGATAAACGCCTGCTTGCTTTGGCTGTCAAGTGCAGATGTCGGCTCATCAAACATCATCACGTCCGGGTTTTTCAGCAGCTGGCGAATAATCGCTATTTTCTGTTTTTCCCCTCCTGAAATATTGTTCTGCCTATCGTCCAGCTCGACATCAAGTCCACCACTTGAATCGACCATCTTTTTAAGCCCCATTCTCTCAATGAGGCTCTCAAGGTCACGCTCTTCAGCGCTTCTGCAGCAAAGAGTTAAATTGTCCCGTATCGACCCTTCGGTCAGGGGCGGCTCCTGCTCCGTAATCCCGATATTGCGCTTTCGCAGCGCATAACGGTCCAGAGAGCTCAGGGGCTTGCTGTTAATCCAAATATCACCCTTGCAGTTTTCTGGATCGCAACCGCTTATCACATCCAGCAGCGTGCTCTTACCGGAACCGTTCGACCCAACGATTGCGTATACCTTTCCTTTTTCTAAAGAAGCCCGAATGTCTCCGAACGCGGTCTTTACAGACCCCGGATAGCTATATGCCAGCTCGGAACAGTTCACCTCGTAAACATCATCGAGGATAATGTCCCCGTTTGAGTCCTCGGGCATGTCCAGCAAGCGCCGCAAACGCTCGTAGGATACCTTTGACGTTTGATAGTCCTTGCCCAGCGCAAGGAAGAATTCAATAGCCGAAGAATAATAGGAGTAATAGCTTAGCGCCGTCATAAGATAGCCGGGCAGTAAATTGCCGTCGAGAACTTCCTTTGCGCCCAGGATCAAGATTCCACCCTGTGCCAAAGATGTGACGGCAGTGTTGGCAAACGTAAAGGTCGCATTAATTTGCTGGTTCTGATAAACGAAACGATATAGCTCTGCAAAAGAGTGCTCAAGCCTTTGCTTGAAAACCTCGAATAGAACATGTCTGCGGATAAATTGTGCGTTGCTAAGCTGCTTCTCCAGATCGGAAAAGAATCGAGCCTCCTGCTCTTGAGCCTCGAAACTTCTTGCGAACAAACACTTTTTGAAAAGCGAATAGACCGCGCCACCTATTATGCCCAGAGCCATACACAGCATTGCCAGGTGACCGTTTATGGTCGCCAGGACAACAAACACCACAAGCAACGTCACTATATTGCTCACGCTTTGGACACTTGCGTTTATAACAAATATCACCAAATCGTTAGCGTCATGATTAATCTGTTGGTTGTAATAGGAGGCATCAAAATTAGAAAAGAAGGCCCGTGGTAGCCTTTGAACGTGACTTATCACCTCTTCATTCAATGCAAATCCCACATGTGTTTGCAGATCGACATAGACCAGCTCACTGACGCAATTCAAACCGGCTCGCATAATACCCAGCGCTGCTATCTCAGCGCCGATGGCGATTGCGCTTTCCCCATCTCGCGCGACACCGACAAAGTTGTTGACCAGTTGCCCCGTCAGAAAAGGAATTGCGAGACCAACCATAAGCGAGAGCAGGCACATTAGAAGATAGGTTATATACTTTGGATTCTTGATTATTGTTCTTGCGCAGAGATTAAACATGAGCTGAATCCAGTTCCGAAAGCAATCGCTGAGCCTTCTCGGTCAAAATCATTCGTTGGCGCACCTGATACCTTTGAGATACGCACTGTTTTGACCCTCCATGAAGAGCGTGATTAGGGCAACCTCCCATGCATGAGGGATAGGCAAAACACTCTTCACACTCATGATCGCTCGGCTCATAGTTTAGCCATTGGACCAGCTGAGCATTCATCCTCGGCCCTTCGGCAAGTGTGCCGACGGAGCGTTCACGCATCCCGATTTCATCCCAACATTTATAAAGGTAGCCCTCCGGATCCACTACAAATGACCCTGCACAAACAGCGCCACATATAGCCGGATTAAAGCGCACCGTCAGGTCAACGTAGAACCCCCTATCAACGGCATGGCTATAAAAGTCCAGCTCTTCCTCAGAAAATGCCTCCATCGAAAAACAACTACTGTCGCTTGGGCACGTATCATTGATATTGTCGACAGGCGCTAGGTAGAATCCCACCTTGTTTTTAAGGCCCTTTTCCTCGAGCGCATCCAGCAAATCGCCAGCACCGACAATGTTATGGGCATCGACATTGCACCTGATAGAAATATCTAACAGATGGGTGACTTTAGAAACGTTGTCTAGAATCGCATCGTATGTCGGCTGTCCGTTCCGCAAGATTCGCCGGGAATCATGATCTTGTCGAGAACCGTCCAAAGTCACCTGAGCCATCTTGACGTCACAAGCCGCGAGAGCCGCAGCCACTTCTGGCGTCAGAAGATACCCATTTGTGACAATGGATGCTGCATAGGAACACTCCGGATTAAGGACCCCCTTTATACGCTCTGTGAGTCGCTGAATTCTATCGACTTGTAGCAGCGGCTCTCCACCATACCAACTGATGTCAAACTCGCTCAGTCCCCGTGAACGCTCTTTCACAAATGAAACAAGTCGGTCTTCGACCTCCGGAGTCATTGTCGTTTTGCGTTGCCCTTTTTCATAACAGTATGGGCAACAGAAGTTGCACTCCAATGTCGGGGCTATCGTCATGCCGAGAGAGCGATCAGAAAACCGAACAAGACAGCCTATCGCCTTCATTTCCTCCTTTTCGTCACGATCATCTTCTAACAGCATTCCTCCTTGAAGCAACGCTTCGCGCAATTCATCTGGCTCCCATTCGCTTCCCGATACCATGCGGCACATTCTTTCTGCATGCTGCTTATCTAACGAAAGGATCGCACCGGTCTTCGCATTCATCACCAGCGTCCTTTCGCCACGGGTTTCAATCAGGTTGTATTGAGACGGTCTCATATGTTTATCCCTCACAAGCAATCAAAGAAATCTCGACCGCAATCGGTCGACGGTAAAGCAAATGGCAAAAACGCTTGCTACGTTTATTAGGCAGTCAATTAGAATCGAAATGCATTGACTATTCCCCAACGGGGTCACGCCACAAATCCACATGAGCATCGAGGCTGGAAGCGGAAGCATGGAATTGGCCCCGATCTGTATGTAGATCGCTACAACGTTGACAAGCAACAGCATGCCAATCGGACCGAAGCCGGACCCAAAATAGGAAACAGCGATCACGCAAGAGACCACGTATGCAAGGCAGGCAGCGGCAGCAAGAACAAGTCGATAGCAAAATACATGCAGGTTGAAATACTGCTGAGCATCCAGAACGATTGCGCAGTTAAGACAGTACAAAACGACACTCGACAGGATAAACGCGACCAAAAGGGCGAGGGATGACAGTATCGCCCGCGCAACAGTAGCGCACACCCGCTTCCCTCCCCGAGCCGCCGACAACCCCCACGGTTCCTCAATAAAGCCCGAACTGACAAAGCGCGGCACAATGCAAGCCGCGATGAACGGAAAGAACAATGCATGAGCCAACGGGGCTACGTTGAACAGCAGACCGCGAAAGACCTCTGCATTACCAAATAGAAGGACATCCTCTGCCGATAGCCGAAGCGTCGGGTCTGGGAAAAAGCCCAAGAAACTGTTCTCACGGAGGCTACAGAACCACATCGGGAAAGAATGAAGCTGCAATGCCACCATGCACGCATAAATTACCAAGATTAAGGCGTACACCCATTTGCTCACATGCTTCAATTCTGACTGGAGAAGTCTTTTAATCTGACGAACCATTGAGCACACCCCCAGCGCGAAAGCTCACGAGAGCGTAAATCAATACCGATAGACAGCTGGCTGCCACGCCATATTCCAGAAGTATCAGCTGACCCATATCGCTATACCCAAGGGCACATCCGACTCCAAGGTACGGCCCTGGAAGGAGGAAGATCCATCGCAAGGATGGTATGGGCGTCTGAAGGTAAGTTCCGTAGAGCGTCAAGCTCATGACAAATCCGATTATTGCCACAGCCCCGCTAAATACGGCGCTGCTTGTAATCCGATAGATGGTCACCGTCTCCAACGCAACCGATATCACCAATACGGCGTTGATTATCATCGCAGGCAAAAATGCAGCCAGCATGTCGTGCGCACAGCTTTGCCCACCACGTATTATGGCTATTGCAAAAAGAAGAAGGCAAAGCGCACTATATGCTGCGCCAATTATTAAAGCAGACGAAAACACATGTGCTAGGACCCCATTAAAGCGGGTAAGACCTCTTGCTGAAGAAATTCGGTATCCCTCTTCATAGCCGCGCTCCTGTAAAATCGCCAGGCAAACGATGAGCGGAACGAACAGAGAGGTGCCGGCAAAAGCACTGCGCACAAGGGACTCATCGGGTGCAGAAGGATCAATTACATTCCAGCAGAAGCCAATATCCTCCCCAAAAACGCTATTGCCAAAGGCGAGCAACGTTGTTCCGTTTTTTAGAAAGATGCCGAAGAGAAGGCCGAACGCCAGCATAAGCGCAAGACCAAACTTCGCCGGAAACATCCTGTGCAAACGCATCATATCTGCCTTTACGGGATGGATCGCCCGCTTCATAGCGAGACCGCCTTCATCAAGCGCCTGTAATACTCTTTTAGGGACGACGCCTCATCCCTTATGACGTCCATCGATTCCTTTTTCAGCAGTTCGCCGTCATGAAGAAACAGGCAGCTTGTTGCAACCGATGCCAACTCATCCAAATCATGGCTAGAGATGAGCATGGTCTTACCCTGTTCTCGATTCAATCGACCGATAAGGGTCCATATACTCTCGATGCCCAGCGGGTCCAACCCGTTTGCTGGCTCATCAAAAATAAGCAGATCAGTGTCACCCAACAAAGCCGTAGCTATATCCAGCCGCCGTTTCATTCCCAGAGAAAAACTGCTCACGCTCTTTTTCTCTTCGACGTCCAGCCCGACTAGGCTCAAAACGCGAGGAATCTCACGATTCGCATCAAGCCCCCATTCCAAACATCGGATTTGGAGATTCTCAACCGCACTGAGGGATTGGTATGCTCCGCTGGAATCTGGCACATAGCCGACACGCGTCCGCATCAAGCCAAGCTCTCTTTTTGATTTGCCTCCAAAGAGCTCCACGCTCCCCGACGATGGCTCGCAGAGGCCCAAGACGATTTTAATAAGCGTGCTTTTGCCCGCACCGTTTACACCGACAAGGGCACAGAGCTCAGACTGATGCACCTCGAAGGAAACGTCATGCAAAACGCGCCGTTTCCCGTAGCGCTTTGACACCTTTGATAGCTTTATCGCTGATGCACTCATTGGCCTCCCGTTCTGCTTGATAGCAAAACCGCTGCTGCCAGACTGTCGCCTGGCAGCAGCCGCAACTGCTAGAGATTAACTAAACAGAAGTTTTTGCTGCAGTTATTGACGCAAGTGCGTGCTCCACAGAATGTCTTGCAGTAACCGTTGCACCCACCACCGGGGTCCACATAACTCGGTTTGACAATCCAGCTCATATCGTTCCTCCTTTCTATTATCGCTTTTACTTTGTGTTATTGTTTATCGATAACTTATATTTGTCAAGATAATTTAAAGAGATGGGGCCCGCGCTAGACACGGGCCCCATCACACCAATATCTCGTTTTAGCTGCTCGCTATATGCTACTCGTCGCTCAAATCTACAGCAAAGACTGATGTCGGAAGCGACGCCTCATTGCCTCCACCATTCCGCATCTGTCTCACGACATTTTTTGCACGCTCAACAATAAGCTCCTCAAGCTCTTTCTCACTCACCCGCCGAATAATATCTCCCGGTTGACAGTCAAGTTCATCGCAAATATCGAGAAGCGTCTTAAGGCGAATAGCTTTAATTTTTCCGTTTCTTAGCTTAGAAATATTAGCCGGAGTATGCCCCGTGGCACGAATCAGATCAGCACTGGTCTTTCCGGTCTTAAGCAGCTGCGTCTCAAGCTCGATGATGAGATAGCTCATGCTTCCTCCTACACAAGCTCGTCAGACTGCTCTTGGAGCAGCGAGGCATAACTCCAGATCACCGAGATACACAGACAGACAGCCGCGCCGATAAGCGACCCCGCATCAAAGGCAACGCCTTGGCAAATCTCAATAACGAAGGAATGAGGCACGACGTAAAGCTCCAGCCCACCAATGGTAAGATTGACCGATCCGTAGGCACCAATAAGCGAAACCGCGGCGTTAACAGCAAAGGCAAGCGCAAGAACACGGATAAGCCGCACATGCGTCTTGGTAAAGGGCGAGACGCCTCGCGAGATGTTACGGCTGATCCCACACAGAACGACAAGCGAAATACCCACGACGAGTGCCAGGCACAGTCCGCTTGGGATAACGATGCACCCGCCATCGAGAAGCGTCACGACGCCGAAAGAATCGACAGAAGCAACGTTTGCAACCGCATACCAGATCACGTAAACAACCAACGCGGCAAAAGCGACGAGCATCCCTGCAAAAACGGCTGCCATGCAAAAGCCAAGCTTCCTGATATTTTCGCCCGCTTTGGCCATACGCTGAACGCTGTTAGACATACACTCACCCTCATCGACTCTATCGTTATTCGAACAGTTTATCGAACAACGATATTGATTGCATGCGGAAAGCCCCGCCAGTGCGCATAGCCCATTCACTAATCAGAAGGGGTGAGAGTGGATTTTTGGACACGTATCGAACGAGAGTGGATAATCTCCCACTTCGAGGCCACCACCGGGCCTAAAACGGGAGATTATCCACTCTCATAGTCATCAAGGCTCGCAAGCTCTTATTCAGCCGCCTCGCGCAGGGCCGACATCGTAGCCGCATATTGCTGCTGCAGTGCATGCATTCCCTCGCGTGCGCCGTCAACGGCATCGACGCCGCGCAGCGCATCGGTCACCACAACCGCCGGCTCGTACAGATTATCGAATCCCAGGTTCTGGCTCACGCCCTTGAGCGTATGCACTGCCATAAACGCACCTTCGGCGTCTCCCGCCGCCATGGCAGCCTCCAGCTTGTCCATGCTCTCGTCATCCAAAAACTTGAGGGCAAAGCGGGCAAGCATTTCCTCGCCCATCAGCCGAGCGCACGCGTCATCATAATTAGCGCCGATCTTCTCATATGCCTCACGCATGGAAATCATGGGTTAAAAACTCCTTTGGTCAAACTAAATCGTGGGAAACGCGACGACGTCAGCGGGGCGTGCCAACGTCTCGGCAATTTGGTCCTGCACCTCGAGCAGGCAATCGAGCAGCAACGGGTTAAAGGTACCGCACTTACCGTCCAGGATCATCTGGATAACCTCCTCGTGCGGGATGGCATCCTTGTACACGCGCACGCTCGTCAGCGCATCGTACACGTCGGCCACCGAAACCACCTGTGCGGCAATGGGAATTTCGTCGCCCTTAAGGCCATCGGGATACCCCTTGCCGTCCCAGCGCTCGTGATGCCAACGCGCAATCTGGTACGCATATTCCATAAGCGCATTGCCGGCGTGATGGCTACCCAGCTCAAGCAACATGTCGGCGCCGATCGTGGTATGCGTCTTCATAATCTCGAATTCCTCGGGCGTAAGGCGTCCGGGTTTGTTGAGAATCGCATCGTCAATCGACATCTTGCCGATATCGTGCAGCGCCGAAGCCAGGGCGATCGTGGAGCGCTCCTCATTGTCGAGGGAGATCGCGCCGCTACGCTGGACCAGACAGCCAAGCAGCAGCTCGGTCAGCTTTTCGATGTTCGTAACGTGCCTGCCGCTCTCGCCGTTGCGAAGCTCCATGACGCCGGCCATGATGTCGATGAGCATGCGACTGTTCTTGACGCGCTCGTTGTACTGCTGGGACAGCAGGTTCGTCAGGCGGCGCTGTTTGGCGTATAGGCGGATGGTGTTGCTTACACGGCGGCGCACGACACGGGAGTCAAACGGGCGGTTGATATAGTCCGAGGCGCCCAGCTCGTACGCGCGCAAAACCGCATCATCGGAATCTTCGCTCGAAATCATGATGACAGGCAGATTATCGATACCCGATCGGCGCGACAGATCGGCCAGCACCTCAAAGCCACTTATGCCCGGCATGACAATGTCCAGCAGCACGAGCGACAACTCATCGCCATAGCGGTCGACCATGTCGAGCGCCGTACGACCGTTGTCGGCCTCGAGGATGCAATACTCGTCCTTGAGCATCTCGTTGAGAATGGCTCGGTTCATCTCGGAGTCATCGGCGATAAGCACCAATGGCTTTTCGCTTTGGAAGGCCTCGATGGAATCGGCATCGGTCACGACCGTACCGGCTTTTGCCTTAGCGCGGCTCAGTAACTGGACAGCGCGGCCAACGCCCCCATCGACCGTCTCGCCATGAATGCGAACGCCACCAACACATGCCGTCAAGCTCACGTACTCATGGCCCGGAATAATCGTGGAATGAACGGCATCGGATACCTGATGCAGGCGACGGGTGAAGTCATCGGAGGGAATATTGGGCATGACGACCACAAACTTGTCGCAGCCATAGCGCACAAGCTCGTCAGTCGAACGAATTCCGCCGCGTATGGCTGTCGCCACAGCACCGAGCGCAAGGTCGCCGGCATGACGGCCACACGTGTCGTTGAAGACCCTAAAATCATCAAGGTCGATCATCGCAACGCCGGCATTCATGCGGGCGCTTCGGAGCTTTTCCTCGTAATATCGGCGATTGTGCACGCTCGTCAGCACGTCGGTGTAGACAAGGTCCTCTTCTGCGGCCTCTTGCTCATCGATCGGACGCACCATCAGCAGGACGTGAGGCTTGCCCTCGACCTTCAGAGGGCGCAGATGGGCGCGGTACTCAACGCCATCGTTGAGCAGTTGCTCCGACACCTCATCGGAATCTGTCAAGACCTCAAGACTCGACTGACGCAGACAAGGGCAGCGATCGCCGGCGAGCAGGCAGTTGGGCTCGCTCTTAATCTGATCGGCCGACAGCAAACGTACCACGGGGTAGGTCTTCGCGACACGGGCGACCTCGGCGGCAGCCTCCTCGTCGGTTAGATTGACCTCGTGACTATTGAGCATATGGGGCCCTTTCGATAGTTTCGCATGGTAGCGGTGGGTTCCAAATGGTACAAGGGCAACACCTTGCCGATGCAGGTAAGCACGTGAATGCTGTTACATTTTTATGAGTTGGCAGACGGCGCGATTGAAGCCGCAGACGTGAGGTTTTGAGCACATTTGTTAACGCAGCCGAAACGTTTGCGAGTGAAGCCTGTTTTGTTTTTTACAGCTGTTAGAGCCCCAGGATGCCGCGGACAGCCCGGGCAGCCGCTGCCGGGCGATCGCGCAGGCCGTTGTGCGCGCCGGGAACCATTACGAGTGGACAGTCCAAAAGCTCAGCCGCTATCCTCGTGCCCGCCTCGCGAGGCGTGCCAATCGAGAGCTCGCCCAGGAGCACGGCGGCCACCGTTTTTGACGCACGAACGCTATCCCAATCGGGAACGCAGGTCATAGTAATCCCGTATTCGTTTGCCATGAAACTACGGCCGTTGCGCAGGGCATGCTTGGCTTCTGCCTCGGTTGTTCTGGGAGCTTCGGGGTCCGGATCGCCGATGGCACCCAGAAAGGCCCGTAATGCCCTGGAGACCTTCCCCGCGGCGATCATCTCGAGCAAAACCGGGGCCGCGCCCAGACCGGCACCCTCATCTGTCACGGCGGGTTCATGCAGAATCGCACGTGAGATTATGGCGGGGTTTGCACGGAGAAGCTCCAGGGCCACCAACGTACCGGCACTGTGCGCGAGCACGTTTGCCGGAGCGCCAATATGCTCGATAACAGTCTGCAGGTCGTCGGCCTGGGCGGCAAGGTCGTAGCGTCCGTCTGCAGCGTCGCCACTCTCGCCGCAACCGCGGCGGTCGTAGGCAATGACGCGGCAGTCACAGGCGAGCTCGCGGGCGATACCGTCAAAAAAGACGCCGTCGACGCACGCACCGTGCACGCACACCAAGGCGGGTACATCGGACGATACAACCGGGCCGGCATACTCGCGGCAGGCGATCGTGGTGCCCGCATTCTCGACCGTAAAATCCATGTTGTGCCCCATCGTCTTGTGTTTTGTTAACAGATTAACTGTACCCGACCCGATACCTTTCATGACGCGGCATCGAAGGCAGAGTTAAAAAACGAAACCCGCAAAGCACAAGCCCGGACCATACGTTGGAGCCGATGCTATGCTTAAGGTTAATTGTCTTGAGGAGCTTTTATCTATGTCTACGTTTCTAAATGCCAGCCCCATCTTTGGGCCCGTCCGCAGCCGTCGCCTGGGCCTTTCGCTCGGCGTCAACATGATGCCGGCGAGCGGCAAGATCTGCACGTTCGACTGCATCTACTGCGAGAACGGCCTCAACGCCGAGCGCCCCTGCCACGAGCCGTATAACACGGCTGCCGTGGTGCTCGACGCACTCGAGGCCAAGCTGCACGAGATGGTAATCGAGGGTGAGCTGCCCGATGTAATCACGTTTGCCGGCAATGGCGAGCCCACCGCCGCGCCGGAGTTTCCGCAGACCATCGCCGGTGCCGTCGCGCTTCGCGACCAGCTGGCCCCAAACACCAAGATTGCCGTGCTCTCCAACGGCACGCGCGCCGACCGTCCCCAGGTGCACGATGCGCTCATGATGGTCGACGACAACATCCTGAAGCTCGATACGGTCGACCCGGCATTTATCCAGCTGCTCGATCAACCCGTTGGACCCTACGACGTGGAGCATCAGATTGAGACGTTCGCGAGCTTTAACAGTCATGTCATTATCCAGACGATCTTTTTGACCGGCGAGTATCAGGGCAGGCTCATCGACAACACCGGTGAGGAGTACGTTGGTCCTTGGCTCGCGGCGCTCGAGCGCATTCGCCCGCAGGAGGCGACCATCTACACCGTCGCACGCGAGACGCCGGTCGCTGGCCTTGCCAAAGCAGCGCCTGAGGTACTCGACGCCATTGCCGCACGCGTGCGCGCCCTCGGCATTCCCTGCCAGGTGAGCTACTAGCAAAACCACGCAGCAGCTAGTATCAGCCATCCCGCTCCATCAGTTGCGGTGATATAGTTCCTATTTATGCTGTTAAACCGCTTAAATCGGAACTATATCACCGCAACTTTTATGGACGCGTGGGTGGGCTATACTAGCTGCGGATGAAAGGAAGTTAGCCATGTATGACAAAGGACCCGTGCCTGGCCGCAACGACGCTTGCTGGTGCGGCAGCGGCAAGAAGTACAAGAAATGCCACAGCGCCTTCGACGAGCGCCTCGAGCGCCTGTGGGAGGAGGGCTGGGAGGTTCTGCCCCGTACGCTCTACAAGACGCCCGCCGATATCGAAGGCATCGAACGCTCGGCAGCCATCAACGTGGGCGTGCTCGATTACGTAGGCGAGCACATCGCCGCGGGCATGACCACCAACCAGATCGACCAGATGATCTACGACTACACCGTCGAGCACGGTGGCACGCCGGCCGATCTCAACTACGAGGGCTATCCCAAGAGCGTGTGTACCTCGATCAACGACGTCGTCTGCCACGGTATCCCCTGCGATGCGGATGTGCTGCACGAGGGCGACATCATCAACGTCGACTGCTCCACGATTTTGGACGGCTACTTTAGTGATTCGAGCCGCATGTTCTGCATCGGCGAGGTCTCTGCCGAGCGCCAGCGCCTGGTCGACGTCACCCGCGCCAGCGTGGAGGCGGGTCTGGCAGCCGTCAAGCCATGGCTGCCGCTGTCCGTTATGGCCGAGGCCGTGCAAAAGACGGTCGAGGACGCCGGCTTTAGCGTGGTGCGCGAGTACGGCGGACACGGCATCGGTAAGGAGTTCCACGAGGACCCGTTTGTGGGCTTTACCACCGAGGCACCCGATGTGGACACTATCATGGCCCCGGGCATGGTCTTTACCATCGAGCCCATGGTCAACGCCGGAGCACCCGACATCAAGATCAGCAAGGGCGACGGTTGGTGCGTGCGCACCAAGGACGGTAGCGATTCGGCCCAATGCGAGGTGCAACTCGTAGTGACCGAGGACGGTTACGAGCTGTTGAGCTGGTAGCTGTGAATGCGCCGGATGCTGACGGGCACGCTCGTCTTGCATCCGGCGTTTTTTTGAGCGTTTTGCCTGATAAAATCTGCCAAAATAAACCTGTCCCTTTTTGGCAGGTCAAGCGGAAAGGACTGCTTGTGAACATTCTGGTTTTGCTGCCCGTCAACGACCGCCATCGCGCAATTCTTGAGTCGAGCGCTCCGGGCGAGGACTTTATCTACACGAGCTCCGACGCCGTCACGCGCGAGCAGGTCGCCGATGCCGACGTGATCTTGGGCAACATCGACCCTGACATGCTCACGGCATGCGAACATCTCCAGCTGTTGCAATTGCAGACCGCTGGCTATGACGATTACTTGGCCGCCGGCACCGTGCCGGCCGATGCCAAACTGTCTTGCTCGGTGGGCGCCTATGGCCAGGCAGTAAGCGAGCACATGTTTGCCATGGTGCTGTCTATGATGAAGCGCCTGCCCGGCTACCAGGACCTGCAGCGCGAGCATCGCTGGGAGGATTTGGGGCCGGTTACCTCGCTCAAAAACGCCAACGTGCTGGTGCTGGGCGCAGGCGATATCGGCGGCCATTTTGCCACGCTCTGCCGCAGCATGGGCGCGCACGTCCGCGGCATCAAGCGCCATCCGCTCGTCTACCCCATTGTGTTTGAGGACATGGACGGCATGGACGCCCTGCCCGAGCGCCTGGCCGAGGCCGACATCGTCGCATCCTTTATGCCCAGCACACCCGAGACCCGCGGCCTGGCGAACGCCGAGTTCTTCGCCGCGATGAAGCCGGGCGCCTTCTTTGCCAACGGCGGCCGCGGCGACCTTGTGGTCGCCGACGATCTGGTTGCCGCTCTTGAGTCCGGACACCTTGCCGGTGCCGCGGTCGATGTCACCGACCCTGAGCCACTGCCCGCAACAAGCCCGCTGTGGGATGCGCCCAACATGCTCATCACGCCGCATATCTCGGGCTGGTTCCACTTGGAGGCTACGCTCAACAATGTGGTCGACATTGCCGCAGAGAATCTGCGTCACCTGCAAGCCGGCGAGACCCTGCGCTGCTGGATCGAACACTGATTGTTCCGGCGTTTTCCAAACGCCGGAACCCCTCGACGCTGCGAGCCCGCCAGAGCGGCAATCTGCCTTTCAATCGTCGGGCATGACCAGAAGGTCAATGCCCTCCTCTTTCAAGGCACCTTGCTCACTCTGGCGGGCTCTCGCTGACTTTTGTTCAACCTGCGGCGTTTTAGGGTCCTATCGGCTTGCAATGCCACTGGCATTTGCCCAGATAAAACCTGCCAAAGTAAACCTGTCCTCTTTTGGTAGGTTTTAGAGCTCCACGCTTTCGGCGCCGTTGATGGTTAGGTCGCGCTCGTAGAAGGCGGTGAGGGCGCGGATGGCGTACATGACGTCGCGTACGCCGCCGGTTTCGTAGCTTGAATGCATGGCCAGCTGCGGCAGGCCCACGTCTACGGCATGCATGCTCACCTGCATATTGGACAGATTGCCCAGGGTGGAGCCGCCCGCCATATCGCTCTTGTTGGCGAAGGCCTGCGTGGGTACGTCGGCGTCATCGCAAATAGCCTGGAACACTGCGCGGCTAAAGGCGTCGGTGCAGTAGTGCTGGTTGGCGGCTTCTTTGATGACGATGCCGCCGTTGAGCACCACCTGGTTGCGGGCATCGCACTTCTCGGCATGGTTGGGATGCACGGCATGCGCGTTGTCGCAGCTCACGAGCATCGATGCGGCAAGGGCGCGATGGTACGACTCGTCGTCAAAGCCCAGCGAGCCGTTAATGCGGCGCAGTGCGTCGGCCAAGAAGGTCGACATGGCGCCCTGCTTGGTCTCGGAGCCAACCTCCTCGTTATCAAAGCAGCAAAAGACCGAGACGTCGTGCGCGTTCTCGGCACCCAAAAATGCCTGCAGCGAGGTGTAGGCGCAGGCCAGGTCGTCGAGCTTGGGCGTCGAGATAAACTCGTCGGCCCAGCCCCAAATGCGCGCATCCTGACGATTGACCAGGAACAAATCGCGGCCCAAAATTTGCTCGGGCTCAACGTCCAGCTCGTCGGCGATCAGGGCATCAAAATCACCCTGCTTGAGTTCGCCAGCGCTGATGAGCGGGCACAGGTCAACGGCGCGATTGGGAGCAAAGCTCTCGTTAACGCCGCGGTTCATGTGGATGGCAAGGCTCGGAATAATGGCAACCTCGCGCTCGGTGGCAAGCAGGCGGCTCTCAATACGGTCGCCCTCGCGCACCAGCACGCGGCCCGCGAGCGCCAGCGGGCGATCGAACCAGGTGTAGTCGATCATGCCGCCGTAGGCCTCGGTGTTCAGGCGCAGCGTCTCGCCCGCACCGTCGAGTTCGGGCACGGCCTTGACCTTAAACGTCGGCGAATCGCTGTGCGACGCCGTGAGCTGAAAATGATAGTCGCCGGCAACGCCGTCCTCGCCCCAGGTTGCGGCCAGGTCCTCGCCCACCTTAAAGGCAACAACGCTCGAGGTGTTGCGCTGCGTGTAATAACGCCCGCCCGGCTCGATGTCCCACGCCGCATTCTCGGGCAGGTAGGTAAAGCCCGCCTCGTCGAGCTCGGCCATAATGGTCGCCGCCGTATGGAACATGCTGGGGCATGCCTCGATAAAGTCGATAAGGTCGTTGGCGGCCTCGATATCATCGGCCGTCACATGCGCGCGCTCGGGCGTTTCCTGATCCGTCATGCTCTCCCCTTTCGCTGGGTTGATGGTCCCCTCCAGCATACCCCGCCACGCCAGCGCCGCACTCTTCATTCCGTGCTTAATTCCGCGCCACTCACCAAGTTGAGCCATCATGCCCGCGCTCCTTTTGCGACAATTGCGCTAACAGGACGAGAGGAGCCGTCATGAAGCCACGTAACATTGCCATCACCTGCGGTGTCGCGGGAGTCGCCGTCGGCCTTGCCGCTGCCACCGGTATCGTTTATCACAAGCAAATCAAGTCCGCCGCGTCGCTCAAACGCTTGACCGGCTACGCGGATGGCTATGACCTGTACGCAATCGACATCGCCTACGACTACGATCTCGATCGCATCATCGCCGCTGGCGTGCGCGACGACCAGGCCTACATCGATGCCGTGGTGGCGCAGGTGCTGCCCGGTGTGCCGGCACATGTCCAGGCGCCCCAGTTTGCCTGCAGCGCTTTTGTCGCCGTAGATGCCGAAGGCCGCGTGCGCACCGGTCGCAATTACGACTTTAAGGACGACACCTCGGCGCTGCTGGTGCGCAATCACCCACGCGGCGGCTATGCTTCCATCGGGCTTGCCGCCCTTAACAACCTGGGCGATAACACTCCGCTTGACTCCGTCGCCGGACGCGCCGCGGCGTTGATGGGCCCGTTTGCCCAGCTCGACGGTGTTAACGAATGCGGCGTGTCCATTGCCGTACTCACTCTGGATTCCAAGCCCTGTGACCAGGACACGCAACGTCCCGTCATCAATACCTCGCTCGCCATCCGTCTGGTGCTCGACCGTGCCGCCACCACGCAAGAAGCTGTCGACCTGCTTTCCGCCTACGACATGCACGCCATGGCAGGACGCGATTACCACTTCTTTATCAACGACGCCGCCGGTGACGCGCACGTAGTAGAGTGGGATCCGCGCGATCCGGACCGCGCTTTCAAAGCGACTCCTGTACGCCAGGTTACGAACTTCTACGCCTGCTATGACGACGAAGTGCTGCCCAACCAAAAGAATGGCGAGCTGGGCCATGGTAAAGAGCGCGCCGTCGCGATCGCCGATGTCCTTGACGCCCATGTCGGTGCCCAGGACGAAACGATTGTCTGGGAAGCCCTGCGCGCCGCAGCGCAAGAACCCAATCCGGAAGACATCACCAGCAATACGCAATGGTCGGTCGTCTTTGACAATACCGAACCCGCCGCCGCCATTACGCTGCGCCGCCACTGGGGCGACGTCGACGCCTTCGCACTGTAAGGAGCCAGGCCCGTCGGCCTTACGCTCGCCTGACGTTGTTTACATTTCCATACGCTTGAGCTAACACGTTTTACCCCCGTATCAACAGTGTGCGGGGGTAAACTTATGCGCATGTTATAACTTGCCCGGAAGGATTCATCATGCTTAGGATCGGTCTTCTTACCAGTGGCGGCGACTGCCAGGCACTCAACGCCACTATGCGCGGCATCGTCAAAACGCTTATGACCAATAGCGAAGAACCTATCGAGATCTATGGTTTTGAGGACGGCTACCAGGGCCTTATCTACAGCAGATTCCGCGTCATGACGCCCGCCGATTTTAGCGGCATCCTCACCCGCGGCGGCACCATCCTGGGCACGAGCCGTACGCCGTTCAAGCGCCTGGACACTCCCGAGGCCGACGGCGTCGAGAAGGTGCCGGCGATGGTCCACACCTATCATAAGCTGCAGCTCGACTGCCTGTTTATGCTGGGCGGCAACGGCTCCACCAAGACCGCCAACCGCCTGCGCGAAGAGGGCCTCAACGTTATCGCCCTGCCCAAGACCATCGATAACGACACCTGGGGCACCGAGCTGACGTTTGGCTTTACGAGCGCCATCGACGTCGCCACCAAGTGCATCGACGACATCCACACCACCGCCTCGAGTCACGGCCGCGTGTTCGTTATCGAGATCATGGGCCACAAGGTTGGCTGGATTCCACTGTACGCCGGCGTCGCGGGCAGCGCGGACGTCATCCTGATTCCAGAGATCCCTTACGACATGGAAAACGTCATCAAGACCATCGAACATCGCATGGAGACCGGCAGCCGCTTTACCATCGTGGCCGTCGCCGAGGGCGCTATCTCCAAGGAGGACGCGGCTCTGTCCAAGAAAGAGTACAAGAAGAAGCTCGCCGAGCGCACGAGCCCGTCGATTGTCTACGACATCGCCAAGGAGATCGAAGCCAAGACCGGTCGCGAGACCCGCGTCGCCATCCCCGGCCACACGCAGCGCGGCGGTCAGCCCGACGCCCAGGACCGCATCTTTGCGACCCAGTGCGGCGTCGAGGCGGCTCTCGGCTGCCTACGCGGCGAGTTTGGCTACATGATTGCCCTGCGCGACGGCAAGATGTGCCACATGCCGCTCGAGGATGTCGCCGGCAAGCTCAAGTATGTCGATCCCCAGAGCGATCTGGTGCGCGAGGCCAAGGCGTTGGGCATCAGCTTCGGCGACGAATAGCCTCGGCCGAAACTGCTCTCATCGGAGGCCCCAGGGCTTACCTCCCAAATCGTCCTCGGACATGTCAGGATCCCGCCGTGTGCTTCGCGCGGCGGGATCCTTCCGTCCTGCGGAAAGATTTGGGAGGTAAGCCCTGGGGCCTCCTGCGGTAACTAGGGAGGCCGTGGCTATTCGTCTTCTTGCTGCGGGTGCCTGGTCTGAAATTCAGTTGCGGTGAAATAGTTCTTGCTTAGCCCGCAAATGGCTGAATTTAGGAACTATTCCACCGCAACTCTTGACCCGGGCTCTTGGCTGTTACGCGCACTGACATTTGTCACATAATTGCTGGTCATGATGGTTGCTACCGGTAGTTGCGGTAGGGTTGGGGCAGATTCTAACTAGAAATGGTGGTCGCTACCGGTTGTTCTCCGCATACTCAGCTCATTCGATTACGGTCACCACATGAAAGGAACTGCCATGGATCTTGCGATGGCGCAGCGGCTCGTTGATCGCCGCAAGGCTGCCGGGCTTTCTCAGGAGGCACTTGCTGCCCAGCTGGGTGTGAGTCGTCAGGCTGTCAGCAAATGGGAGCGCAGCGAATCCTCGCCCGATACCGATAACCTTATTGCGCTCGCCGCGCTGTATGGCGTGTCGCTGGATGAGCTGTTGTATGGGGAGGCAGTGGATAGCACTGACGACTCGCAGGCTGATGATGAGGCACAGGACAGCGGCGCCGGCGCCAAAGCTTCAGATAAGGCTGAAGAGGCTGAGGCTTCTACTGAGCACGCTGATTGCAGCGATAAGCCACTTGTCGATATTTCCCTCGCGCGCGGCATCCACGTTATTGATCCCAACAAGGGCGAAGAGGTTCATGTTGGCTGGAATGGCATCCATGTGGCTAACGAGCGCAAGGGTGAAGAGATCCATGTGGGGCCAGGCGGATTGCATATCGATACGCTTGAGGACGATGGACATAGCGTGCATACCAATGACGACGGCACCGTCACCATCGACGGCGAGACGTTTTCCAGCTGGAAGGAAGCACACGACAAGCTCGACCATCATGGCAAGCATTTCCACACCAAGGTCGGACGTGCATGGAACAAATTCCCCTTCCCCGCGCTTGTCGCCTTCGCCTATCTGGTGCTCGGCATTGTCTACGGCACATGGGCTACGGGACTCTTCCTCGTCTTTCTGATTCCCGTCTATTACGCGCTTGGCGACTTTATCGACCAACGCCACTTATCTAAGCTGATCGATGTCGTCTATTCAGTCAGTGCCGAGGCATGGTTCCTCTACATGTGGCTCTGCCTGGGGCAACCCCATCCCGCCTGGGTAATCCTCATCACCATCCCGGTCGTAAAAGCACTCATACGTTGGTGCCGTAAGCAATGGAAGCATCGCAAGCGAGCCTAAACCATCCCAGCCCGACAGCAGCACCCAACTAGTACTCCCCCGCCCATCCCTCCTAAGTTGCGGTGATATAGTTCCGGTTTTAGCCTTGAGTAGTCGAGTTTAGGAACTATTCCACCGCAACTTACGAATGATCGGAGCGGCTACAGCACAAGCGCCGGCGTTCGTTTGATGGTCCACCACGAAAAGGGGCTATCTACTACGTTTAACTCGATGGGGCCAACCATGACCGCCTTTTTCGAAAATCGACAGGCCTTCTACCTGCACTGATAATTGTCCTTGGGGGAAGCGGGCACTGCGGGGGCGCGTCAACAGCGCGCGATTTCCGCGTCGCAGCGCTACCCTGATGCTGAAC
>JAHAGQ010000046.1 GCA_018373675.1 Collinsella sp.
CGTCCCAGGTGCCGCCGACGCCCATCAGGAACACGGCGTCGTAGCCCTCGTCGGCGACCTTGTCGGCGAGCGCGGTCATCTTCTTGCCGGTCTCGTAGACGTTCTTGCCGTCCTCGACGTAGCCCTCCTGGCTAAAGTGCATGATCTCGATCTTCTCGGTTTCCTTCATGGCTTTTCCTTTCTGTCCTGCACGCAACTCTATACATCGCGTTTATTTTCGATACCAATTATAGACATACACCTAACGTGTTTTTAATACCACTTATCAATCTGTTCCAATCCTCGGTGAACGGTCGAAATTCTCTGGTGAGTGGTATTAAATTAGAATTGAATGTATAGCTAACACCTCTGGCACCTCCCTTGTGTGACAAAGAACAGCGTTCCTACCAGCGCAATAATGGTCGATGCCCCAAACAGTACCGTCTGGACACCCAAAGCCTCCGCCAAAAACGGAGCCGCCAGCAGCGGCAGCACGCCGGCGCTCATCAGGCCAAAACGCACAAAGCCGGTAATGCGCCCCAGGTATTTGATGTCAGCGCGCTCCTGAATCAAGATCATCTGCAGCGGTTCCAGGAATCCCCAGGCCAGGCCGTTAATCGCCTGACCGATAATCGCGACCCCCAGCATATCGGTGCCCACGTACACCATGGACCCAATGCCCACGGCCATGAGCGCGCCGAGCAGCAATCGCAGGTTGACATGGCGGGCAGAAAGCTTGGTCAGGATGAACGCGCCCACCGAGGAAGTGAGGCCCACGACCGAGGACAGCCAGCCCAGCCAGACGATATCCACGTTGAGCACATCGCGATAGAACAACGACTCCAGCGAATCGAACGCGCCAAACGCAAAGAAGCCCAGAAAGCCCGAGATAAAGATAAGGCGCAGGTCGTGGTCGCGAAACGTAAGTCGCGCGCCCTCGGCCATGCCGCCCAGAATGCCGCCCTTCGGCTTCTCCCCTTTTGCGGGAGCAACACACTCGTGACAGCCCAAGGAGAGCACGGCCGCCACACCCATCATGCCCGCCATGAGCAGATAGACCGATTGCGTGGCAAAACAGCTCACGATGGCACCACCGAGCAACGGGCCAGCGGTATAGGCGATATTGCTGTAGAACACCATGAGACCGTTCACGCGGGTACGGCCCTCGGTGGTCGACTCCAGGTATCCCGGAAACGCATGCGTGCAGGTGTTGATAAAGCCGCCCGCAAGCCCCAAGACGCACGCGGCAAACACAAGTCCGGGGACAGACAACGGCGCCAACCCCACGCCAAGCGATAGCACCGCCGTAATCACGCACGTCACAAACGACGTCCGGCGCGGTCCAAAGCGGTCGATGACCGAGCCCGACACCATATTGCCCGCCGACGTCATAAGATTGCGCACGAGCGTAATGGCAGCAACCAAAAAGGCCGTGCCAGCCAGATCATACGTCGCCGCGCCGATAAGCCCTAAAAAGTACACCGCGTTGTTGGCGCACCATTGCAGGGACTCAATAAGAATCAGCCTGACTTCTGCCGGCGTCAGGCGCATTGCTTCGCGATCCTTCGCGAACATACGAACTCCCTCTATACAAGTAAGGGGATGGAGGGCATAGGCCCGCTCCATCCCCTTACCAGGTTGCAATGACAGTCTATGCAGCCGGGCCCTTACGCCAGCACGCCGAAGAACGCGCCGATGATGCCCACGACCATGGTGGCCACGATCAGCACCATGGGGTTGATCTTCTTGGACAGCAGCCAGTAGTACAGCCAGAAGGCGATCATGCCGAGCATGCCGGGCATGATGCCGTCCAGGATGTCCTGGAGGGTCTGGGCGTCGTCGCCCGAGCCGATGGCCACCGGGATGCTGGCCCAGAACATGTCCTTGCACATGGCGCCCACGACCATGACGCCCACGATTCCCACGCAGGTCATGATCTTCTGCATGAGGCCGGTCCTCTGGGCCTCGTCCAGGAAGCCCACGCCCAGCTCGTAGCCCTTGACGGCGCCCCAGACGCGCAGCGCGAAGCCGGGGACGTTGTAGATGAGCAGGAAGGCGATGGGGCCGAAGGGGTTGCCGGCCTGGCACAGGCTGATGCCCACCGCGGCGGCGACCACGCGCAGCGTCGACAGGAAGATGGAGTCGCCGATGCCGGACAGCGGGCCCATGAGGGCGGCCTTGACGTCGTTGACGCTCTCGGGCTCGATCTCGCCGCGGGCGACCTTCTCCTCCATGGCCATCGCGATGCCGCCGACGAACGGGGCGAACTGGACGGTGATGTTGAAGAACGCGCAGTGGCGGTGCAGGGCCTCGGCGTAGTCGTCGGGGCGGCCGGCGTAGATCTTCTTGAGCATGTTGGCGACCATCAGGCAGAAGGCGATGTTCATCTGCTTGTAGTAGGTCCAGGAGAACTCCATGCCCAGGGCGCCGACGTTGACGGCGCTCTTGACGAGGTCGGAGCGCGTGATCTTGTTCTCGGGACTAGAAGTCATCGTCCTCATCCCCTTCCGCGGAGAGCTGGGGCTGGGCTCCGCCCAGGCCGAGCAGGTCGAACTTGTCGATGCCGATGATGATGGCGATCAGGGCGACGCCCAGGACGGGCACGTTGGCGTAGGAGCACAGCAGGAAGCCCAGGAAGTAGAAGGGCACGAGCTGCTTGGTGAGCACCAGGCGGCCGAGCATGGCGAAGCCCATGGCAGGCAGGATGTTGGCGGCAACGCCAAAGCCAGCAAGGACAAAGTCGGGGATAAAGTCAAGCACGCCCTGGATAGCGTCAGCACCCAGATAGAACGACAGCGAGCACAGCAGGAACGCCATGATGATACCGGTGGAACCGATCAGGAAGTGCATCGCATAGACGCCCTTAAGGTTGCCTTGGGCAGAGAAAACATCGGCGCGGTCAACCAAAATCGGCAGGACGGCGTTGAGGATGTTCTTGATGGCAAGGCACAGCGTGGCGATGGGCATAGCGAGCGCGATGGCTGCCTCGGTACCCTGACCGAGCTGAATGGCAAACGCGCAGGCGAGCACGCCGCCGATCGTCTCATCAGGCGGCACGTAGGCGCCGATGGAGATCGAGCCCATGAACAGCAGCTCCAGGCTCGCACCGATTGCGAGACCGGACTGCAGGTCCCCCAGCACCAGGCCCACGAGCGGGCACAGGACGATGGGGCGGAACGCATAGAGCGTACCGAGCTGGCAGTCGAACTTACCAAATGCGGCGATAAGTCCGATGAGGATTGCTTGGGTAAGCATACATCCCCCTTTCCATATAGGACACTACGAAGAACCCGCAGGCTCTTCGAAATTGAACGCCTAGAGCACGCTGGCGCAGTCAACCTTGGGGTCATCGGCCAGGGGTCGAATCTCGACCTCAACGCCACGATCCAGCATCTCGCGTACATCGGCTTCCTCGGCCGCGGTCAGGAAGATCTGACGAGAGACCTGACGAGCATCGGGGCGCTTCTCGTCCTTGGGCTTGGTGTTGCCCAGGTTGACCGACTTGATCTGCGGGCAGCCCTCAACAAGCTGCTTTGCCTCAGCGATAGTGGCGACGCAGATGATCATCTTGTACTTGTCGGTCACGCCCGAGTTGATAGCCTCGATGGCATTCGCCATATCCTTGATGACGAGCTTGCAGCCGGCAGGCTTGCCCATCTTGAGCGTCGTCTTCCACACCGGGTCGTTAGCGACCTTATCGCCCACGCAGAAGATGCAGTTGGAGCCAAGGCCCTGAACCCAGGAAACTGCGACCTGGCCATGAAGCAGGCGATGGTCAACGCGAAGTAGCTGAATCATAATGTGACCCCCCCAAAGGTCTTGTGCCGTCGTACGGCGTGTCAGTAGGTGCTGCGGATTAGAACTCTTCTTCCTCGTCGTCATCGACCAAAAGATCGTTGACAAACTTCACGCGCGTATCGTCCGCAGCGACGATGGCGCGAATCGTCTCCTCAACCGGCGCCGACTCGTCAGAGAACAGCAGTTGGATGAGCAGAGGAAGGTTCATGTTGGTAACGAGGTATGTGCGGGGACGCGTCTGGACGATCTTGGTGAACTCGTTGTTGACGCTGCCGCCAAAGAGGTCGGTGCAGACAACGACATCATCGTCGGCAGCCATGCCTGCCAGCAGTTTTTGGGCCTCCTCGGCCACGTCCATGCGGTCATCGACGAACATCGAAAGATCGTGGACGTTGTCGCGAGCGCCCGAGAGCAGCTCGATGCTCTCCTTGATGCCGGTAGCGAAGTGCGCATGGCTGGCGATGATGTACTGTCTCATTCTGTGTTCCTCTCAATAGCCCGGCGCGTTCCCGCACCCGTTTTCTTTAGTAGTCGAACTGGTGATAGTAGCGACGATACTTGAGGTTGTGCTTGGTGACCGTCTCGTAGTAGCGAGCCAGGCGGTCGGTCACGAGCACCGTCAGAATCCACGGAGACACGATGACGCGGAACTCGTCGTCAAGGCCGGGGATCGCGAACTCGGCGGTGTCGATGACGTTGATGTCGGTGTCGCCGGTCACGCCG
>JAHAGQ010000009.1 GCA_018373675.1 Collinsella sp.
TTCAGCATCAGGGTAGCGCTGCGACGCGGAAATCGCGCGCCGTTGCCGCGCCCCGCAGTGCCCGCTTCCCCCGAGAACAATTATCAGTGCAGGTAGACGAGTTGCTAATTTTTTATAAACCAGCGCGTGGTCGGACATAGTGGGTTCATCGTAGTAATTCGGCATAGTTTTGTTATGTCACCAATTCGGTGGCATCGAAAAGAAGGATTTAGGCATGAAGCAGCGCCCGTTGGCGGTGGTGCCGGCGGGCGTTGCTGTGCGAGATGTCGCGTTGTGGGCCTAGTGCCTCATAAAGTGGTATTCGATCATATTGCTGTAGGGGTGACCCGGACCCACAATGCCCTGCGGGAACAGCGGCTGGTGCGGCGTGTCGGGGTACATCTCGGCCTCGAGGGCAAAGCCGGCGCCCCAGCCATAGTTGGCATCGTCCTTGGCGTGCTCGTCGCCCAGCCAGTTGCCGGTGTAGAGTTGCACGCCCGGGGCGGTGGTGTAGTAGTCCAGCTCACGACCGGTCCACATCTCCTCGACATGTAGGGCGCGACGCAGGTTGCGGCCGTACTGATAGCCATCGATGCACAGGCAGTGATCGTAGCCACGGGCCTGCTTAATCTGCGGGTCGTCGGCCTCCATGCCGGGTGCGACGGGGCGCAGCTCGCGAAAGTCAAACGGTGTTCCCTCGACCGGAGCGATTTCGCCAGTGGGGATGTTCTGCTCGTTAATGGGCAAGTAGTGGGCAGCGTTGGCGATAAAGAAGTGCTCACAGTCCATGCCGGCGTTATGGCCGGCAAGGTTAAAGTACGTGTGGTTGGTCATGGACACGTAGGTGGCGCGGTCGCTCTCGCAACCATACTCGATGCGGAAGACGCCGGTGCGCGTAACGGTAAACACAGCCGTAAAGATTCGGTTGCCGGGCAGGCTCAGCTCGCCATCCTTAAGCGAGGTGGTCATGCGCACGGCGTTGTGAGTCTCGTCGAGCTCAACGTCCCATACGCGCTTGTGCAGACCATGCTCAAGATCGCTGTGCAGGTTGTTGACGCCTTCGTTGGCCGGCATGTGCCAGTCCGTGCCGTCGATGGTGATCGTGGCGCCCGCGGTGCGGTTTGCCACGGGGCCGATGGTCGCGCCAAAGCAGGCGGGGTTGTCAAAGTAATCCTCGAGCTTATCGAAGCCCAGCACCACATCGCGCACGTTGCCGGGAATATCGGGCACATCGATACCCAGCACGGTGGCGCCATAGTCCATAATGCGAACGCAGATCTCGGGCCCGTTGAGGGTATAACGATGAACGGAGGTGCCGCACGGCGCGGTGCCGAAAAGCTCGGAAGTGATCATTTGGTTCCTAACATCGAGGTATTTCGGACAAACTGTAGCGCGAACAGGTGAGATTATCACTACACCCCACTAAAGCAGGGGGTATTTTTCTCAAAAAAGTGATGATTGGAGCTGTGCGGGTGTTCATTTTTGACGCGCACGAGTCTGATACAATTTGTTCGTTACTGTTTGAATGATATGCGCGCAAAGAACGGCGAGGATTCATCGTGATTAAGGCAGAGCGACAGGATAAGGTTCGTCAGCTGCTCGAAGAGCAGGGCACGGTTTCGGTTAAAGAGATTTCTGATGCGTTAGGTGTCTCGGATATGACGATCCGCCGCGACCTTGAGGAACTTGCGAGCCTGGGCGAGATCGAACGCGTGCACGGTGGAGCCCGCAGTGCGCAGGGCCGTCCACATGCTATGTTGCGCCATGAGTATTCGCACAGCGAAAAGCGCACCAAGCATGCCGAGGAAAAGTTGCAGATCGCGCGCCGCGCCGTGGAGCTTATCGAGGAAGGCTCGACCATCTTTTTGGGTACGGGCACCACGGTTGAGCAGATGGCCTCGATGCTGCCGGCATTTCGTCTGCGCATCGTGACCAATTCGCTTTCGGTGTTTAACCTGCTCGAGGCGCGCGAGGACTGCGACCTGTGCCTAGTGGGCGGCATGTACCGTCGCCGTACCGCCGCTTTTGTGGGACCAACGGCCGAGGATACCCTGCGTGCACTGGGTATCGACGCGGCGTTTATCGGCGCCAACGGCATTCTGGATGGCGACGTGTCTACGTCTAATATGGATGAGGGTCGTATCCAGCAGCTCGCCTTTAGCAAGGCCGACTCGCGCTATCTGATCGCCGACTCCAGTAAGATCGGCAAGCGCGACTTCTACACCTTCTGCCGCCTGGACAGTTTGGACGCCGTGGTGTGCGAGCCGGGTATTGCCGCCGAGGATCGCGCCGCCATCGAGGAACACACGCAGGTCATCTGCTAGCTAACGCTGCAGGCGATACTTCTGTCCCCTGCCGGCGCGGGGATTATCGCTTCAATATGACGTGCAGAATGACACATAAAAGTTAAAACGCCATTTTGCGCGTCATTTTACGTGTCAACGAGATGCGATTTGACGCGCAAATAGGAATTCGTGGGCGCTCGGAAGATCGACGGAGTTCGTGAACCTGCAACTTGGTTGGGTAGCGTACGAAGTCCTCCAGCGGGACCGAATATGTTTTCGGTATCATATCGGTATCAAATGATACCGAAAGTATGTTCGTGATACTGAAAACTAGAAACCGTGCTTCATAACTGCTTGGAAAGTTCGGATTCGACTATCTTATTGTCTTGATCTGTAACAGGTAGACGGTCGAAAGTGGGCTACGTGTTACAGATTTAGATATTTCTGCTCGGGCGTTCTGTTTGTCTCGATTTGTAACAACTAGGGCCGAAATACTCGGCTAGATGTTACAGATCGAGACAAACGGCCTGTTCGGGCCGAGCCAAAACAAAAAGGCCGCATGCGACCCGTGGAGGGATTCGCATGCGGCCGACAGGGGGTATGCGGCAAAAGTTAGGCCATAAGCAGGCCGGTCTCCGCGACGTTCTTGTACCAGTACGCGCTCGCCTTGGGATAGCGCTTCTGGGTCTCAAAGTCGATGTAGAACAGGCCGTAACGTTTGTTATAGCCGTTGGTCCAGGAGAACTGGTCCTGCAGCGACCACACAAAGTAGCCGTCGACGTTTACGCCGCCGTCGATTGCCTTGAGGATCCATGCGAGATGTTGACGCATGTAGTCGATGCGAGGGGCGTCGTCGATAAAGCCGTCCTCGAAGTCGTCCTTATAGCCCATGCCGTTCTCGGTGATGTAGATCTTCTTGTAGTTGGGGTAATCGTTCTTAATGCGCAGCAGCAGGTCGTAGAGGCCCTCGGGATAGATAATCCAGTCCCAATCGGTGGTGGGTACGCCTTCGCGCACGCATGACTCGCCCACGCCCTTGAGGAACCAGCGCGAGGATCCCTTGTCGCCGGTGCCATTGTGGTTGATGTCGTTTTCGCCCTCGGCAGCACGCAGGAACTGGCACTTGTAGGTGTTGACGCCCAGGCAATCGTTGTAGGGGAGCGCGGCGGTCAGCGCGGCGATGTCCTCGTCACGGACGTCGAGCTCGCCGCCGGCGATATGGGCCAGCTTGGTTGCGGCTTCCATGGTGTCGGCTGCATAGTGGCCGCGGAAAGTGGCGTCGAGCACCCAGCGGTTGTTGATGACATCGGCCATGCGAGCTGCCTCGCAGTCGGCAGCACTGTTGGGATCGAGGGGATACTTGGGCTCCAGGTTCTGGACAATGCCGATCTCGCCCTCAAAGCCGCCCTCATGGAAGGCGACGACAGCCTTGGCGTGGGCCACCATCATGTTGTGCATGAGCTGGAAAGCCTTGTCCAGGCGATACTTCTCGCCGTGCGGCCAGTTGCCGACGATAAAGCTGCCCTCGGCGGTCGCGGGAATCTCGTTAAAGGTAAACCAGTGCTTGACCTCGGTGAACTCGGCAAAGCAGAACTTGGCGTACTCGACAAAGGCGTCGATCGTCGTGCGCGTCAGGAAGCCCTCGCCGCCGTTCTGGTAAAAGGCCTCGGGCGTATCGAAGTGATCGAGCGTGACATAGGGGATAACGCCGGCTTTATTGCAGGTGGCAAAGAGCTCGTGATAGAAGGCAACACCCTCGGGGTTAATCTCACCAGTGCCGCTGGGGAAGATGCGGCTCCAAGCGATGGAGACACGGATACCGTTGATGCCGAAGCGCTGGCACAGGTCGATATCGACCGGGTACTTGTTGTAGAAATCGCTTGCGGGATCGGGGGAGAAGCGACCCTGAGCAGCCAGGAAATCGTCCCAGGGCACTTTGCCCTTGCCGTGCGTACGGGTCTCGCCCTCAACCTGGTAAGCAGCGGTGGCGCCGCCAAACACAAAGCCGTCGGGGAACTGCATGGGGTTGGTCATGAGTCATCCTTTCTGTGGGATACGAATAGGGAGAGGTGCCCGAACTGGGGATCCGGGCACCAACAGAGGGAGGAACTAGTCGAGGTTCTCGCGGAGCCACTTGATGGCGCCAGCGGGGTCGCGAGTAAGGTCGATATATTCCTTACCGCGGGGAGCAAGCAGCTTAATGCCCAGGCGATCGGTGTCGGCCTTCATGTCGTTGTAGTAGCTACGAACCTGCGGGGCGAGCACGATAACGTCGTACTGATCCATGATGGCAGTGTGCTGGCCATAGGCGCCTGCGGAGGAAGCGATGTTCTCTCCGGTCTGCGCAGCACCTTCCTTGATGGCGTTGGCGAGCATGGCAGAGGTGCCGGCGCCGGCGCACAGGACGAGGACCTTCAGGCCATCGACATCCTTCTTAGCGGATGCGTCGGAGGTGGGCTCGGGCTGATCGGCGACAGGCTTGCTGTCGGCGGCAGCGGCGGTCGGCTCGACGGAAGCGGCGGTCTGCTCGACAGCGGGCGCAGAGGTGCTGGCGGTGATGGTGGCAGCACCATCGGACTCGAGACCCAGCTCGGCGGCGCGCTCGGCCTCCTGGTCGCAGAGCAGCTTATCGTATGCCTTCAAGAACGGCAGGTAGATGATGGCGTCCAGCAAGATGATGATCGCGACAAATACCAGGGCGATAAGCTGGAAGTTCGTGGTGATGAAGATGCCGATGGGGGCAGGGGTAGCCCAAGGCACCACGAAGGAGAAGCCGTTCATGCCCACGTTGTCGATAAAGAACTTGGCAACACTTACGTTGACGCAGCCGGCGGCAACAAAGGGGATGAGCATGTAGGGGTTAAGGATCATCGGCGCGCCAAAGAGCAGCGGTTCGTTGACGGCGAAGGCAACAGGAACAATCGAGGCCTTACCGACGGCTTTGAGCTGCTTGGACTTCATAAAGAGAATCAGCAGAAGCGGCACGATGAACGTGGCGCCGGTGCCGCCGAACTCACCCACGAGCGACATGTTAAAGGTGAGGGAGTGGGCGGGGTGGCCGCCTGCCAGCAGAACCTGCAGGTTCTCGGCCTGGTTGGCAAGACGGATGGGGTCGATGCCCGGCTGGACAATCGAGGGGCCGTGGACGCCGATGAACCAGAAGAACGCGGTGGCTGCCTGAATAAGGATGAGTCCGGGGTAGGTCTCTGCCGCAGTGAAGAGCGGGGAGAGCAGCTTGATGAGCAGCTCGGAGAACGGAACGCCCATGAGGTTGCGCACGACAACATCGATGATGCCGCAGATGATGACAGCGCCGCCAAAGGGGATGATGTCGCGGAAGTTCTGAGCGATGGCGCCCGGAACCTCCTTGGGCAGCTTAATGGTCAGATCGCGCGAGACGCAGAACTTATAGACCCACACGGTAATGAACGCGGCGATATAGGCCGAGAACAGACCGCGCGTACCCATGCTGGTGCAATCGAAGACAGAAAGCTCGGAGCCGTTGAACTTGGTGGTGAACTGCGTAACAGCGAGCAGCAGCATGCTGCACTGGGCGGCAACCATGGTGGAGCCGTCGTTGAGCACCTTGCCGGCGGGCATGCGACGGTTCATGGAAGCCGTAAAGTTCTTGGCGGTGGTGCCGGCAACCATGATGCCCATGACGCCCATGGTGAAGTTGTACAGCTTGTTGCACCAGTCGATGAGCGGCTGGGGCAACGTGATTCCAACTACGCCGGGAAGGGTGGCGATCAGCAGAAAGATCGAAGAGGTAAGGACGATGGGCATGCACCCAAGGAATCCGTCTTTGATGGCCTGAAGGTAGATGTTTCTCGAGATCTTCTCGAAGAACGGTTGATGCTTTTCGAGCATCTTTACGATGGCGTCCATAGAGCTCCTTTGCTACTTGATGCGCGATGCATGTGGATGGAACTGGTCGTCGATGGATGGTCAGGACTGCCCGGAAACCTTCCTGCTTAAGGAAGGCATTGCGAAATGACAACGTTGTCATTTCGTTAATGACAACGTAAGATATTTTTGGAAGAGCAACAAGGATATACGGGTGAGCGGTCGATATTGTCCGGTAAACGGTTGATTTGTCAGTCGGGCAGGTAGTGTATGCTAGAACGCAAAAAGCAAGCGATGCAAAACCGACTGGAGAAGTAGTGGCAACGATGGACAAGAAAAATGTCTCAATGAACGATGTGGCGATTGCTGCGGGTGTTTCTCTCAAGACGGTTTCGCGTGTGATCAACGAGCCCGATAGCGTGCGAGAGTCGACACGCGATAAGGTTCATTCCGCAATGGAGGCGCTCGGGTTTCGAACCAACTTTGCCGCGCGTTCGCTCAAGTTGGGCCGTTACGGGTGCATCGGCGTGGTGCTGTTCCACTTGTCGGGCGGTGCCGTGGACATGATTGACGGTATCGCAGATGCCGCCGAAGAACGCGGCTTTGCGCTCACGATGATCAAAAAGCGGGCGGGGGAGAAGATGACCCTTGCCGACGCAGCGCGCAGGATGTCGCAGCTGCCTGTTGATGGCATGATCTTCAACCTGCGTCAGATGGTCGATGACTTTGATACGTTTGAGGCACCGAAAGACCTCAAGACGGTGATTATCACGCCGATGGAACATCCTACCTGCTCTACCGTTAGTGACGATCAAGAGGGTGGTGCGCGCATGGCGTGCGAGCACTTCTTAAATCGCGGGCACAAGAACGTGTATTTCGTCTCTGGTAAGAAAGAGTCGCTGTCGAGCCAGTGCCGTATGAAAGGTTGGCGTGCGGCACTCGAGGCGCGTGGCATTGAGCCGCCCGAGCCTCTGCAAGGCGATTGGAATGCGGATAGTGGCTATGCTGCGGGCCTTGTGCTTGCCGATAAGCCCGATTGCACGGCGGTCCTCGCTGCTAACGACTGCATGGCAAACGGCGTGATGATGGCTCTACGTGACAAGGGGCTCAGTGTGCCCGACGACGTGTCCGTGATCGGCTTCGACGATGAGCTCTACAAGACGATTCCCAACTCGATTCTGACGTCGGTGAAGTTTCGCCACCGCGAGCTGGGCGTCCGTGCGCTCAACGAGGTCGTCGCGGGTCTGGAAGCTCCGAGCTCCAGAAGCCGTACGCTCGTCTCGGGCGTGTTGGTCGAGCGTTCCAGCGTAAAGGACTTGCGGGCGTAGACGTGCTCGGCCTATTCCGTTTGTCTCAATCTGTAACAGCTAGGACCAAAAAACTCGGCTAGATGTTACGGATCGAGATTTTTGGCCCGGCTTATTCCGTTTGTCTCGATCTGTAACAACTAGACGGTCAAAAGTGGTCTACATGTTACAGATTGAGATTTTCGGCTTGGCCTGTGCGTTCATCTCGATCTGTAACAGCTAGGACCGAAAAACTCGGCTAGATGTTGCAGATTGAGATGAACAGGAGGACGGGTGCGGTCTAAACAAAATGGCCCGCGCATCACACATCGATGCACGGGCCATTTATTGTCTGCAAGCGGCAGGTGGTGTCAGCGTCTTATGCCTCGAGGTTTTCCTCGATCCAGGCGACGGCACCCTTGGGATCCTTAGTGAGGTCGATGTACTGTTTGCCCTTGGGCGACAGCAGCGTGATGCCCAGGCGGTCGGTGTCGGCCTTCATCTCGTTGTAATAGGTGCGAACCTGCGGAGCCAGGACGATGACGTTGTACTGGTCCATGATGGCGTAGTGGCTGCCGTAGGCACCGGCGTTGGCGGTAATGTCGATGCCCAGCTCGTCGGCGCCTTCCTTAAGCGCGTTGGCGAGCAGTGCAGAGGTGCCGGCGCCAGCGCACAGAACCAGAACCCTCAGATCCTTGCCCTTAAGGGCGGACGGAGCTGCGGAGGCCTCAGTGGCAGAAGCGGTCTCGACAACAGGAGCCTCAACGGCGGGGGCGGCAGCGGTCTTGACGGCCTTGGTCTCCTCGGCCTCTTCTTCGGCCAGGGTCTCGGCCTCCTGCTTGCACAGGACGTTGTCGTAGGCCTTGCAGAACGGGTAGTAGATCAAGAAGTCAACGACCAGCAGGACGACAACCAGGACCAGAGAGATCGGCTGGAAGTTGGTGTCGATGAAGGTGCCGATCGGTCCGGGGAGTGCCCACGGCATGGCATAGATAAAGCCGTTCATGCCCAAAAAGTCGATGAAGAACTTACCAATGAGGACGTTGGCCACGGGGGCAAACAGGAACGGGATCAGGAAGTACGGGTTGAGGATGATGGGCGCGGCGAACAGCAGCGGCTCGTTGACGGCGAACATCACGGGCACGACAGAGGCTTTGCCGACGGCCTTGAGCTGCTTGGAGCGCATAAAGAGCAGGAAGATGATCGGGACAATGAACGTGGCGCCGGTGCCGCCGAGTTCGCCGATGTAGTTACCGAAGTTTTCGGTCAGGGCGAGGGCGGGGTGACCGCCGGCCTGCAGCGTGGCGAGGTTGGTGGTGATGTTGCCAAACAGCGCGGCGTTGAGGGCAGGCTTAACGACCGAGGGGCCGTGGATGCCCATGAACCAGAACAGCGGGATCATGAACCAGATGAGGGCGAGGCCGGCGTAGGAATCGGCAGCGGCGAACAGCGGGCTCACCAGCGTGGAGATGACGTTGGCAAACGGGACGGCCAAGCAGGTGCGGCAGATAACGTCGATGACGGCGACAAACAGGATGGAGAAGCTGAAGGCGAAGATGTCGCGGAAGTTCTGGGCGATGGCGCCGGGGACTTCTTTGGGCAGCTTGATGGTGATGTCTCGCTTAATGCAGAAGGCATAGATGTTGACCGTGGCAAATGCGGCGACAAAGGAGCTCAGCAGGCCCTTGGTGCCCATGTTGTCGGTAAAGAACACCGAGACATCGGCGCCGTCGATCTTGGCACTCGTCTGGGTAACGGCCAAGATGAGCATAGCGCACATGGCGGCGACCATGGTGCTCGTGGCGTTGATGGCCTTGCCGGCAGGCATGCGGCGGTTCTTGGAGCCGGTCAGCGCGCTTGCGGTGGTGCCGGCGACCATGATGCCCACGACGCCCATCGTGAAGTTGTAAACCTTGTTGCAGAAGTTCACGACGTCGACGTTCCACCAGTCGGGCAGCGTAAAGCCGCCGACCGTGGCGACAACGCCCGGCAGGGTCGAAATAAGCAGGAAGACAGAAGAAGACAGGATGATGGGCATTGCTGCCAAAAAGCCGTCTTTAATGGCCTGAAGGTAGATGTTCTTAGAGACCTTGTCGAAGTACGGCTGACCTTTCTCCAAGAACTTAACGATCGATTCCATAGTTCACGCTCCTCTTTGCATGAAATCTTAATGGCATGGACGTTGAAAACCTATATGGTCTCCCGCTTGCTAAAAGCCCGGGTGCAGGCGGGGTCGGTCCCAGGGGGAGAGAGGGGAGCGGCTGGGTTTGTATCGCATAGGGCCCTCCCTTCTCGGGGGAAAGCGAGGCGATGCGCTACTGCGCGTCCGCCATAGTGTCGGCGAGCTCCTTGTACCAGAGTGCCGACTGCTTGATGTAGCGTTTTTGCGTGTCGAAGTCGATGTAGAACAGGCCGTAGCGCTTGTTATAGCCATTGGCCCACGAGAACTGGTCCTGCAGGCTCCAGATAAAGTAGCCCTGGACGTCGACGCCCTCGGCGCGCGCCTGGAGCACCTTCTCCATGTGCTGGTCGACAAAGTCGATGCGCTCGGGATCGGCGACGATGCCGTTTGCGTCGGGCTCGGGGTCCTTGTGGCCCAGGCCGTTTTCGGTGATATAGATGACGGGGAGGTTGGGATAGGTGGCGCTGATGTGCTTGAGCGTGTCGTAGAGGCCTTGCGGGTAGATGAGCCAATCCCAGTCGGTGGTGGGGATACCCGGCATATCGACCTGCTGCCCGACGCCCTTAAACTTAAAGCACGAGGTGCCCTTGTCTCCGGTGCCGTTAAAGCTGTTGGTGGACTCGCCATCGTAGGCGGCGATAAACGCCGACTGATAGTAGTTGAGGCCGAACATATCGTTGCGGGGCGCCGCCTTGGCGAGCTCCTCCATGTCGCTGTCCTCAACCGTAAGTGTGGCGTTGTTGGCACGCAGAATCTCGTTGATGAGTGAGAGAGTGCGCGCGGAGTAGTGACCCAGGAAGGCGCCGTCCATGATGAAGTCGGTGTAGAAGGCGTTGTACAGGTCGGCGGCGTGCTGGTCGGCGGGCGAGTCGGTGGCAGGATATGCCGGCGTCAGGACGTTGACCATGCCAATGCGTCCGCCCAGGTGCTCGGTCTCGTCAAGATCCTTATACAGGTTGACGGCGCGGGCGTGGGCAACGAGCTCGTTGTGCTGGCTCTGGATGCCGCTCGTCACATCAAAGTGATGGTTGGGCGGGAAGTTGCCTTGGATGTATTGGGAGTGCGAGAGGCTGATGAGCTCGTTGATGGTGAACCAATTCTTGACCTCGCGGAACTCGCGGAAGCAGAACTCGGCATAGCGCACATAGGCGTCGACGGTCTTGCGGTTGAGCCAGTCGCCCTGGTTGAACAGGGCGGCGGGGGAGTCAAAGTGATGCAGGGACACATAGGGCTCGACGCCATACTTTTTGCAGCAGGCGAACAGCTCGTGGTAGTGCTTAACGCCCTCGGCGAGGGGTTCGGCATCGTCGCCGTTGGGGAAGATGCGGGTCCAGGCGATGGACACACGAATGGCGTTGAGTCCATGCTCGGCAGAAAGGCGGATATCCTCCTCGTAGCGGTTGTAGAAATCACTGGCCGGGTCGGGCAAAAAGCGACCCTGGGCGACAAGGTAATCGTCCCACATGGTCTTACCCTTGCCTGCCACCTTCGTGGAACCTTCCGTTTGGTACGCGGCGGTTGCGGCGCCCCAAACAAAGCCCTTCGGCAGCTGCTGTACGCGGTTTAGCAAAGACATATGCATACACCCTCTCGTCTCGCTGTTCGATATTGTGCGTTTGTGCTCAGGAGGCTCCCTGGTTAGCGTTCAGCGGTGAAAAAGCCCGATAAACACTATCTTAAAATGATTAGAACCAAAATGAGCACGTGAACATTTGACAATGAGCACGTTAGCATCCGGCTGGGATGTATAGAAACAAAACAACTTCAAACAGCCGCGAACGGTTGTATTTGTTCGGTAAGCGGTTTTGATTGACAGAAGTTTTCATGTTGTGGTATATGGCTCGGGTATCATGAGCACGTTATCAATGTATGTACGATGCGCCATGGGCGCGGGGAATAGTTGGGAAGCAGGTTAGCGTGGAAGGCATGGCTCAGCGGACAAGGAATGGTCGTTCGGCGAGCGCGGCAGAGGTTGCGGCGCTCGCTGGCGTGAGCCGCCAGACTGTGTCTCGCGTGGTCAACGGTATGCCCAACGTGACGGAAAAGACGCGCAAGCGTGTGCTGGCCGCCATGGAAGAGCTGGGCTTTCGTCCCAATTTTGCTGGAACGGCGTTGCGCGGCGGGTCGTATCGTTCTATTGGCCTGTGCATGTACAACATCACACGTGTCGGTAACCTGGCGACGCTCGAGGGTATCATGCAAGCGGCGCGCGAGCATGATTTTGCCGTCACTATGATCGAGATGGGCGGCGACAAGCCCTATACACTTGCCGATGCCTCGCGCCGCATGGTCGAGCGACCCGTCGACGGCATGATTCTCAACATGAACCGCATGGCTCCCGATTTTGAGGAGTTTGTTCCCCAGCCGGGAGTGCGAACGGTCATCCTGTCCATGTATGCGCATCCGCGCTGCACGACGATCGACTCCGACCAGTATGGTTCGTGCGAGCTGTTGACCAATTATCTGCTGGAACATGGTCACTCGAATATGCGGTTTGTGGCGGGTCCGGAAAACTCGATTTCCTCGCGTTTTCGTGAGGCCGGTTGGCGCGATACGCTGGGTCGTGCTCATGTCGATGCCGCTCCGATGCTGCGTGGCGACTGGAGTGCGGACAGTGGGTACGCCATGGGCGAGCGGATTGCGGCCGAGGTGCTTGCCGGCGGGTCGCAGGCGCCGACTGCCGTGCTTGCGGCAAATGACCAGATGGCGCTGGGCGTTATCGCCGCGCTCGAGAACGCGGGCCTGTCCGTGCCCGACGACGTGAGCGTGGTTGGTATCGACGACGCACTCGAGGGACTTGTTCCTCACAATCGGCTGACGACGTTGCGATTTGATTTGCGCGGTGTCGGTAAGCTTGCGTTTGAGGCGGCGATTGGAGAGAGCTCGTCTATCGAGGCGATTCATGTGCCGAGTACGTTGGTCGAACGCTCGACTGTTAGGGACATACGGGGTTAGGTCCTACTCCGTTTGTCTCGATTTGTAACAGGTAGACGGTCAAAAGCGGGCTACGTGTTACAGATTTAGATTCTTCGGAAAGAGCAATCCTGTTCGTCTCAATCTGTAACAGCTAGGACCCAAAAACTCGGCTAGATGTTACAGATTGAGACAAACGGACCCGCCCAAAAAGGCCGGGGGCGGCGCGCCGTGTGACGTGCCGCCCCCGGCTGAGAAATGGGGACAGGTTATGTGGGCGGTGCAATTCCGCCAACCGCTCGTCGCAAGCCGCTAGTCCAGACGACGGGTCTGCGCCACGTGCTTATACCAGTATGCGCTTGCCTTGGGCGTGCGCTTCTGGGTTTCAAAGTCAACGTAGAAGAAGCCGTAACGCTTGTTGTAACCATTGGTCCAGGAGAACTGATCCTGCAGGCTCCACAGGAAGTAGCCACCCACGTTGACGCCCACCTCCATGGCCTTGAGCAACCAGCGCAGGTGCTGCTCGATGTAGTCGATGCGCGGCTGGTCGTCCACAAAACCGTCCTTGTAGGGGTCCTTGTAGCCCATGCCGTTCTCGGTGATGAAGATTTGCTTGTAGTTGGGGTAGCGCTGCTTAATGTAGACGAGCAGATCGAACAGGCCCTCGGGATAGATGATCCAGTCCCAGTCGGTGGTGGGGATGCCAGGCTTGTTCACATGCTCGCCAATGCCCTTAACGCGCCAGCGGCCGGTGCCCTTCTCGCCCGTACCGTTGTGGTGCAGGTCGTTCTCGCCGTCATAAGCCTTCAAGAAGCGGCACTGGTAGTTGTTAACGCCCAGGTAGTCGTTGTAGAGCGCGGCCTCGCGCATGATCTCGAGATCCTCGTCCAGGATCTCGATGGTGCCGCCCGAGATGGCCGCCAAGCGGTTGGCGCACTCGAGGGTGTCGGGCGCGTAGTCGCCGCGGAAGGTGGCGTCGAGCAAGAACTGGTTCTGCAGCACGTGCTCGTTGTTGGCGGCCTTGATGTCGGCGGGGTCGTTCTCGTTGAGCGGATACTTGAACTCCAGCGACTGGATGACGCCGATTTTGCCCTTAAAACCGCCGTTGTGGAAAGCCAGCACGGCCTTGGCGTGGGCGAGCATCATGTTGTGCTCGCACTGGAAGGCCTCGGCCAGATGAGCTTTGACGCCACCGGGGAAGGTGCCCTCGATGTAGGTGTTGGAGGCGTCGGCCCAGATCTCGTTAAAGGTGAACCAGTAGGTCACCTGGTCGGCGTACTCCTTAAAGCAGAAGGTGGCAAAGTCCACAAAGGCGTCGATGGTCTCGCGGTTGAGGAAATCGCCCTTCTCAAAGAGGGGCAGCGGCGTGTCAAAGTGATGCAGCGTGACAAACGGCTCAACATGGTGCTTATGGCATTCGGCGAAGAGGTCGTGGTAGAACTGGACGCCCTCGGGGTTGATCTCGCCGGTGCCGTTGGGGAAGATGCGGCTCCAGGCGATGGAGAGGCGGATGCCGTTGATGCCAAACTCCTCGCACAGTTCCAGGTCGACGGGGTACTGGTTGTAGAAGTCCGAAGCGGGATCGGGGGAAAAGCGCCCCTGGGCCTCCAGGAAGTCGTCCCAGGCAACCTTGCCCTTACCGTGAGTGCGGGTCTCGCCCTCTACCTGGTAGGCAGCAGTGGCGCCGCCAAAGACAAAGTCCTCGGGAAACTGCGCAGGCGGGTTAGTGACGCTAGCAGGGTTAACGGACATGATGATCCAATCGTCTAAATCGAAGGGCCAGCCGGTCTTGGATGGTCGGCTGGCCCTGAGCGTTACTTACTTCGAGAGTTGCTCGCTTACGAAGGCGAGAGACTTGTCGCCGTTCTGGGAGAGCTCGATGTACTGCTTGCCACGGCAGGCGACGCACTTGTTGCCCACGCGCTCGCAGTCCTTCTGAAGGTCGGCCAGGTAGCTTGCGGCCTGCGGGGCCAGGACGACCAGGTCAAAGTCGGGGAGCATGTCAACGTGGTTGCCATAGGCCTCGGCAGCGGTTTCAAGATCGATGCCGCGCTCCTTGGCGGCCTTGGCCAGCGCGTTGGCGAGCAGGCCCGAGGTTCCGCCGCCCTGGCAGAGCACGAGCACGCGCTTGCCGTTGAGGTCGCTAGTGGCCGTAGCCTCGGTGGCGGGCGCTGCGGAAGCGGCGGGGGCGCCGGCCTTCACGGCCTCGGCAGCAGCGCCGGCGGCAACGCTCTTGGCGTCAGCCTTGCCCTGGAAGGCGTCGTTGAGCTTGGCGGCCTTCTCAGCGTTCTTGGCGGCGAGCTCCTCCTGGGAGATCTCGGCCTCCTCGGTGCACTTCTGGGCGTCATAGGCACGGAAGAACGGGTAGTACAGGGCAAAGTCGACGACCAGGATAAGGGCGAGCATCACAAAGGCGAGCGGCTGGAAGCCCAAGCCCATGATGGTGCCGATGGGGCCGGGGACGGTCCAAGGCAGGGTGTACATAAAGCCGTTCATGCCCAAGAAGTCGATAAAGATCTTGAGGATCCAGATGTTGGCGATCGGGGCAAAGACAAACGGGACAAAGAAGACGGGATTGAGCACGATAGGTGCGGCGAACAGCAGCGGCTCGTTAACGGCAAAGCACACGGGGACGATGGCGGCCTTACCGACGGCGCGCATCTCCTGGGACTTGGCCAGGAAGCAGAACATAAAGACCAGGACGAGCGTGGCGCCGGTGCCGCCCATGCAGACGACGAAGTACTGGGCACCCTGGGTCAAGACAGCGGAAGCGTGCTGGCCGGCCTGGAACGCAGCCAGGTTGTCGGTCATGTTGGCAACGAGGGCGGCGGCGATGGCGGGCTCGACGATCGAGGGGCCGTGGACGCCGACGAACCAGAACAGGCTCATGGCGCCGTAGATCACAGCAAGGCCGATGTAGCCGTCGGCAGCGGTGAACAGGGGCTGGAACACCTGGATGACACCCTGGGCAAAGCAGAAGCCAAAGGCAGCGCGGAAGACGATGTCGAAGACCCAAAAGACGGTGATGCAGACGGAGAAGGGGATGATGTCCTTAAAGGTCTGCGAGATGTTGGGCGGAACCTGCTCGGGCATCTTGACGGTGATGTTACGCTTGATAAAGAACTTGTAGATGATGCCGGTCACAAACGCAGCGATGAAGGCGGTCAACAGGCCCTTGGAACCAAGGTAGGTGGTGTTGAAGCCACTGGCGGCGTCCGTGGCGATCGTGTCGCTCGAAAGGAGCAAGAAGCCGATGATGGCCGCGCACATGCACGAGATAAAGTTGATCTGGTTATTCTTGGGCAGATCGCGGTTCTGGGCGTCGGCGAAGTGCTTGGCGGTGGTGGCGGCGCAGGCGATGGCCAGGATGCCCATGGAGTAGTTGTAGCACTTCCACAGGGCATTGTTGATGTCATCGGGCCAGTAGAAACCCCAGATGTTGGGGACCGAGGCTACCAGGCAGAAGATGGACGAGAAGATGATGATGGGGATGACGGAGATAAAGCCGTCGCGAATCGCCTTGAGGTACTTGTTGCGGGCGATCGCGTTGAAAAAGGGCTGGCCCTTTTCGATGATGGCGATAAGTTGCTCCATGCAATGCTCCTAAGAGTCGGTGGGTTAACAACGATGGTAGCTTTTGGCGTTCGGTTGCCAAAATGTTGACGTTGCCATTTTGCGACACAAAAAAAGACGCGAACCGGTGGTTCCTGTGCCTGCGAACCGTCGATTCCCTATGCGTAAACGTTTGAGCCGCCCGGTGGCTCTGTGTTTGCACAATGGCAACGTTAACATTTGGGCGCCAAAAGCCGTTTGGGGAAGCAAAAATGTCGGTGAACGGTAGGTTTTGGGTGGTGAGCGTATGGTGGGGGAGGCGTTGGATATACTTGAAGACGTTTCATTTGACTGCGCAGGATGCCACTAATGGCATCGTTGACATAGAAAGATCGACCTATGGCCGCTGTTAAAAAATCGGTTTCCGTTAAGGACGTGGCGCGTCTCGCGGGCGTCTCGGAGCAGACAGTCTCGCGTACGGTGCACGATTCGCCCAGCGTGCGCCCCGAGACCAAGGAGCGCGTGCGTGCCGCCATGCGCGAGCTGGGGTATCGCCCCAATTTTGCCGGTCGATCGCTGCGCCGCGGCAAGTTTAAGACCGTCGGCGTCGCCATGTTCAACATTACCGGTACCGGCAACCTCGACCGTATGGAGGGCTTTGCTGCCGCCGCCGATAAGCACGGCTACGCCATTACCCTCACGAAAGTAGATGGGCATCCGTATACCCTCGAGAGCGCATCGTCGCGCATGAGCGCACTGCCGGTGGATGGCATGGTCGTGATCATGAATCGCATGCCGGCGGACTTTGGAACCTTCGAGCCGCTGCCCGGCATGCAGACGGTGCTCGTTACGATGTTGGAGCACCCGCTGTGCTCTACGGTCGATAACGACCAGTTCGATTGCTCGCGCCAGGTGGTCGAGTACTTGCTGGGGCAGGGGCACAAGACCGTGCACTTTATTTCGTGTCCCGAGCGCTCGCTTTCGGGCATGCAGCGCGAGGAAGGCTGGCGCGAGACATTGCGCGCACATGGTATTGAGCTGCCGCGACTCATCCGTGGCGATTGGACGGCTCAGAGTGGGTATGCCGCAGGTCAGGCACTGGCGGACGATCCAGCCTGTACTGCCATCTATGCCTCCAACGATGCCATGGCATACGGTTGCATTCGCGGGCTCGAGTCGCGCGGAAAGCGTGTGCCCGAGGACGTGAGCGTGGTGGGTGTTGATGACAGCCTGGGCGATATCGTGCCCGACCGTCGCCTGACCACCGTGCGCTTTGACAACAGGCGTGTCGGCATGTGGGCAGTCGATAAGATCGCCGGTGCCGAGGGGGGTGCGTCTGGCGTGGAGCACATGCTGATCCCCGGCGTGCTCGTAGAGGGCGATACGGTGCGCGATGTACGCTAGGGCGCAGGTCTGTTTGGGTTGCCGCTAATTGTGTTCGATATTGTTCAGATTGGTTTAAAAACCGTTCACGGGCGAAAAGCGACCGTTCATAGCTCGAAATCACGTTTTGCGCTGTTCTTTTTTGTTTGAATGTTATTGTTTCTGTCATACACAACGCAGCGCGTATGCCCGGACGCGATGCTCTCCATTGGTTCATATGTGAAAGGAACGCAATATGGCAACCAAAGAAGAAATCTCGATGGTTGGATTCGAGATTGTCGCATACGCAGGTGACGCCCAGACCGATCTGCTTGCAGCGCTCGATGCTGCTCGCGAGGGTGACTTTGAGAAGGCCGAACAGCTGCACAAGGATGCCAGCGATGCACTTATCGGCGCCCACGACACGCAGACCAAGCTGCTTTCGCAGGAGGCCGGCGGTGGCGAGATGGAGATGACCTTCATCATGGCTCACGCTCAGGACACTCTCATGACCACTATGATCCTGGAGAAGCAGACCCGCTTTACCATCGATGCCTACAAGCGCATCGCCGAGCTCGAGGCCAAGCTCGCCTAACGAGCCCGCACAACCAAGTCCCCTTCCAAAAGCTCTGCCGCAAACTCGCGACAGGGCTTTTTCTTTTTACCCGGCACTTGGGGACGTTCCTTATCTGCCGGCAGTTAGGGACACTCCTGCCATGCATTTGATCCTTTGAGGATGGAAGAAAACGGGTTATTAGGTTTGCTGCGGTGCCGACTCGGCCTGTCGGTTACAAAACTATGCCGGTTTACTACGATGAATCGCATTCTTTCAACTATGGATAGAACGGCGTTATCAAAGCCACAGGTAGAAAGCTTGTCATTTTCTGCTAATAGCAAATGTGGTCGGTCCTATCGGTTTTACCGTAGTAAACCGGCATAGTTTTGAAAGGGCACTGTTCGACTAGCAGCGTTATGGAGCTTCTGCATGCCCTCCCGTTCGGTTTTTCGCTGGGTGGGTATACTTCCATCCGCAATACAGGCCGGAATAAGGAGGTATCCAAATGCCGGGCAACGGATTGATTCAAAAGGGAGACGCGCACGAGATGACTCATGGGCGTCCTGTCCAGATAACCGAGCACACGACGGTAACCGAGCTGCAGCCCAGCCTGTCCGATGTCGTGTGCGCAAACAAAAAACTGCAGATTGGCTTTATCATTGCGCTCGTGGTACTGGCGCTGTTGTCGGGCTTTGTAGCTCGTCCGCATTTTGCCGATACCAAGACCTGGGACTCCACCATCGAGGTCATCGATCAAAAGAAGGGCAATGTTTTGGCGCTCACGACCTCGTGCGTCGCCCTATCTGCGGGTATCACTGCGCTGCCGGGCGATACGGGAACGCCAGTTGCCGAGCAGCTCGCGCAGCTTTCGGGAAACTTGGGTATCGTGCTTGCCGTGCTCTATCTTGAGAAATATCTGCTGACCATTTTGTGGTCGGTTGGCTTGGGCATCTTAATCCCGCTTGCGTTGGTGCTCTTTGCGGTGTCGCTTGGCATTCACGGGCGCTGGAGCACGAGCGCTGTCCTGCGCCGTGTGGCGACACGCGTGCTGGTGGTCGCCATGATCAGCATGGCGTTGGTGCCTGCAAGCGTATGGGTGTCGCAAAAGGTCGACGAAACGTATCGCGTTAGCATCGAGGCGGCCGAGCAAAAGGCGGCCGACGCTGCGGGTGCGGCAGATAGCGACAGCTCCAAAGCAGGCAAGAAAAAGACCGAGTCCACAGAGTCCAAGAGCGTGCTTGAGCAGCTTGCCGACGGTGCCTCGGGTCTCGTCGCGTCGGTGACCAGCGGCGCCAAGCAGATGACCGATGAAATTGTGCAGCAAGTGACCGATCTGATCGAAGGCGTCATCGTGATGATCGTGACCTCGTGCGTGATTCCATTGCTGGTGCTCGTGGCGTTTTTGTGGCTGGGGCACGTGTTGCTGGGGATTGATATCTCCGGTCCAGCGAACTATTTGACGGGCCGCTTTCTGAGCGCTCCGTCCAAGCACGCCAAAAAGGACGGGCAGTTCGAATAGCTAAAACAGCTGTATATACCGGGACATACCGCTGAAGGGCGGCCGAGACACGTTCTCGGCCGCCCTTTTGTTTGTTGAACACATGGTCGCTACGTCCGCGCCCGATCCCAAACTGTCAGCAATCATCCGTGAACGGTATTTGTTCAAAAAAGAACAAAGACAAACAAATAATTGTTGCAGTTGATGTTCGAATGTGTTCAAATAAACATGAACAGTGAAGAACCGCACATTCAGATGCCCGGACCTGAACGCGATTCAACACTTCCAAACAGAAACTACGCACCTGCGTATCTCTCAAGGAGGATGTCATGAGGGTTGTAATCGCTTCCGATGCCGACGGTATGTCGATGAAGGAGTCCATCAAGGAGATGCTCATCGCCGACGGTCACGAGGTCGTCGACTATTCCGAGACCCCTGCCGCGGACTTTGTCGATTCCGCGACCGCCGTTGCCAAGGACCTGCTGGAGCACAAGGATTCCCAGGGCTTCGCATTCGATAAGTACGGCGTCGGCTCCTATATGGCCGCCGTCAAGATTAAGGGCATGGTCGTCGCCAACATTTCCGACGAGCGTTCCGCCTACATGACCCGCGAGCACAACGGCTCGCGCATGGTCACCATGGGCCCGGGCGTTGTGGGCACCGAGGTCGCCAAGAAGATCGCCCGCGAGTTCCTGCGCGCCCAGTACGCCGGCGGCCGTCACCAGATCCGTGTCGACATGCTCAACAAGATGGCCTAACGAGAGCCACCGAGAACTCGAACTTCTATCTCAACTTGTGAATTCAGACGAAAGGACGTTCTGATGAAGAAGACCATCGCAATCGGTTGCGACCATATCGTTACGGACGAGAAGATCTACCTGGCCGACCGCCTGGAGCAGGCTGGCTACAAGGTGCTCGACTGCGGCACCTACAGCCACACCCGTACGCACTATCCCATCTACGGCAAGGCCGTGGGCGAGGCTGTTGCCAGCGGCAAGGCCGACTTTGGTGTGGCCCTGTGCGGCACCGGCATTGGCATCACCAACGCCGTCAACAAGGTTCCCGGCGCCCGTTGCGCCCTGGTTCGCGACATGACCTCTGCCCTGTATGCCCGTCGCGAGCTCAACGCCAACATCGTGGGCTTTGGCGGCAAGATCACCGGCGAGTTCCTGATGGCCGACATCATGCTTGCCTTCCTGGAGGAGCCCTACGAGAAGACCCCCGAGCACGATGCCCTGATTGCCAAGATCGATGCCTGCAATAAGGCCGACGCTGAGGCTCAGGCTGACCCGCACTTCTTTGACGAGTTCCTCGAGAAGTGGGACCGCGGCGAATACCACGACTAGCGGGTATCCGGCGTAATTAACTAGTCCGTTGACGGCTCGCGTTTCTGTGAGGGGGCGCGGGCCGGTTTTCTATCAGCCCTATTGACTTGGCGGGCTGTCGTAAGAAAGGGAAGGCTCCTATGGAGTTTGTTCTTGATAACGGTTCTATCCGCGTAGCACTGAGCACGGCGGGCGGCTCGTTCACCTCAATTGTGGCCGACGGTCGCGAGTATCTGTGGCAGGGCGATCCGGCGGTGTGGTCGGGCCAGGCACCTATTTGCTTCCCGATCTGCGGCGGTCTTCGTGACGGTCGCGCAATGACCATGGGCGGCCGCGAGGTAAAGCTCGCCCGCCACGGCTTTGCGCGCAAACAGGAGTGGAAGCTCGAGGAACAGAGCGACAACATGGTTGCGCTGAGCCTAAGCTCTACCGACCATGCCGAGTTGCTCGAGCAGTACCCGTATCCGTTTAAGATCGTTGCTCGTTACACGATCGATTCGGAAAAGGTGGCCGTGTCGTACGAGGTGACCAATGAGGGCACCGAGGACATGCCGTTCTTTGTGGGCGGTCACCCCGGCTTTAAGTGCCCGCTCGACGAGGGCGAGTCCTATGACGACTACGAGCTTCGTTTTGAGCAGCGTGAGGCCACCGACCTCTGCACTGCCGTTCCCTCGACGGGCCTGATTGATGTTGAACATCGCAGCAAGAACCCCATGATCGGCCAGAACCTGCCGCTTACCCATGAACTCTTTGACTTCGCGGAGACCATCTTCGACGTGCTCGAGAGCCGCGTGGTTACGCTGACCAAGAAAACCGAGGACAAGGGCGTGCGCCTGACGTTCCCCGATATGCCGTACCTGATTGTGTGGAGCAAGCCCGAGGGCGACTTTGTGGCTGTTGAACCGTGGGGTGGTCTGTCCACCTGCTCCGACGAGGACGATATCCTGGAGCACAAGCGCGGCTGCCTGGTGGCCAAGCCGGGAGAGACCGTCACCCGCGGCTTTGAGATCGAGATCCTTTAACGAGTTATCGTATGTTTGGGGCGGGTTATGCCGCCCCGGAACAGGAGTTCAACATGATTCTGACCGTTACCATGAACCCGTCGATTGATACGCGCTATCAGCTCGACAAGCTGATCATCGACGATGTTAACCGTGTGACGCCCGAAAAGACCGCTGGCGGCAAGGGCCTCAACGTGAGCCGTGTGCTGCTGCAGTTGGGCGACGATGTGCTCGCGACCGGTCTGCTCGGCGGCCACATGGGTGCCTATATGGCCGAGCTTATGGATGCCGACGGCGTCAAGAACGACTTTGTGCCCATCGCCGGTGAGACGCGTATTTGCCTGAATATTCTGCACGAGGGTAATCAGACCGAGCTGCTGGAGAGCGGCCCGCAGATCGCCCCGGCCGAGCTCGAGGCCTTTACGGCCAAGTTCGCCGAGCTTGCAGCGAAGGCGGACGTCGTGACGCTTTCGGGCTCGCTGCCGCGTGGCGTCGATGCCGGCTACTATGCCGAGCTCGTCAAGATCGCCGAGGAGGCGGGCGCCAAGGTGCTGCTCGACACCTCGGGTGCATCGCTGGAGGCCGCGCTGGAGTCCGACGCTAAGCCCGAGCTCGTAAAGCCCAACCTGACCGAGATTAACGGCCTGCTGGGTACGTCCTTTACGACCGATGATGTGGATGCCCTGCGCGAGACGCTTGCCTCCGATGGACGCTTTGCCGGTATTCCCTGGGTTGTCGTTTCGATGGGCGCAGCCGGTTCGGTGGGTTTCCATGAGGGCCGCGCGTTCCGCGCCAAGACGCCCGCGATTGCGGCTGTGAACGCGACGGGTTCCGGTGACTCGACCATCGCCGGCTTTGCGCACGCCATTGCTGCTGGTGCCGACGATGTCACGGTGCTCAAGACCGCCAATACCTGCGGCAAGCTCAACGCCATGGATCCCAAGACCGGCCACCTGGTCATGGACCGCTGGGACGAGGTCTACAACAGCGTTGTCGTGACTGAACTCTAGGGTTACGGCGTTTTACCAAACGCCGAAACGGCTCGACGCTACAAACGCCCCTAAGCGGCAATCTGACGTTCAATCGTCGGGCATGACCAGAAGGTCAATGCCCTCCTCTTTCACGTCACCTTGCTCGCTTAGGGGCGTTTTCGCTGTCGTTGCCAAAACATCGACGTTGCCCTGGTCGCAAGTAGTCGTTGGGGACGTTCTTGTTTGACTAGTCGTTTAAGAACGTCCCCAACGACTAGCCAATAAAACGGCGCCCGTCGGCGATGTTGCCGGCGGGCGCCGTTGTCGTGTAGGTGGCTATGTCGTGCAGGCTGCTGTTGAACGTTCGGGCCCGTGCTCTACAGCGAGTCGATAAAGCGCTGCTGGGCGGCGCGTCCTGCCTCGTCCCACTTAAAGACGCCGGCGTTGTCGAGCACGTGGCCAAACACCACGCCGACCTCTTCGTGCAGGATGTCGATGGCGTTGTCGGCCGTAAGCTCGTCGGCGCGGCGGGCAAAGACGTCCTCAGCCCATGCGGCGTGGCTGCGGCAAAGGTCGTCGCCCTCGAGCGCGCCGGCAAGGTCGTAGCTGGCATCTGCCTTGGCCGCCAGCAGGTGCTCGCGGACAGCGCCGAGCTCGGGAACCAAGCGCGGCGGCAAAATGGCCAGGCCCATGACCTCGATCAGGCCGATGTTCTCCTTTTTGATGTGGTGGTACTCAGCATGCGGATGGAATACGCCCAGCGGATGCTCGTCGGTCGTGATGTTGCAGCGAAGCGCCAGGTAGGCCTCGTAGATTTCGCCGCCGGCGTTGCCGCGGGAGTCCACGCGGCGAATGACGGGCGTCACGGTGTTGTGGGCCACGCCGTCGGCCGTGTGTGCGATGACGCCGACCGACTCATCGGTCCACTCGCGCCAGGCAAGGATAATCTTCTCGGCGGCGTCGAGCAGCTGGGCGCGGTCGTGCGATCGTAGTCGCAGCACCGAAAGCGGCCACTGTAACACGGTACCGATGACCTGGTCAAAGCCCGGCACGCTAAACTGCGAGACCTCGGCGGCGTGCATCATGGGGAACTCGTGCGCGCCGCCCTGGAAGTGGTCGTGCGACAGAATCGAGCCGCCCACGATGGGCAGGTCGGCGTTGGAGCCAATGAAGTAGTGCGGGAACAGGTCGACAAAGTCGAGCAGGCAGGTCAGCCCCTTGCGGTCGACGTGCATCGGACGATGCTCGGAGCTCATGGCAATGCAGTGCTCGTTAAAGTACGCGTACGGGCTGTACTGGAAGCCCCAGCGCTCGCCGTTGAGCTGGATGGGGATGACGCGCAGATTCTGGCGGGCGGGGTGAGCGCCGCCGTCGGCTGCGGCGGAGCGTCCGGGATAGCCCTCGTTTTCGATGCAGAGCTGGCAGGCGGGATACTTCTCGCCCGTGTTCTTAGCTGCACCTGCCGCGGCGATATCGCGCGGGTCCTTCTCAGGCTTGGACAGGTTGATGGTGATCTCCAGGTCGCCCCAGTTGGTGGGGGTGCTCCATTTGATGTTGCGCGCGATGGCGGCGCGGCGCACGTAGCCGGCGTCGCAGCACAGACCGTAGAACCAGTCGGTCGCGGCGCGGGGCTCGTTGACGCCCATGCGGCCGTTGAACTCCTCGTTTACAACCGAAGGCCTCGGCATGAGCGCGCCCATAATGCGCATGGCAATGCGGTCGCGGCCAGACGCCGTGTCCTCGGCGGCGCCGTTGGCAACGGCAGCCTCGGCAAGCGCAGCAAGCGTGCCCTCCAGGTCAAAGTTGGGCAGGGTATCGGGGTGCAAGAGCGAGAGTTTCTCGACCTGGAGCGCCCAGGCCATGTCGAGCGCCGGGCCCGTAGCACCGATGCACTCGAGAATGGTGTTATACGCCCAGATGCGATCGTCCTGGCCGATCATCGATCGGTGGATAGCGTACTCGATCAGGTTCTGCGCGGCCTCGCGCACGTCAGTCATTACAGCCATGCCGCGTAAGCCCCCTTGTCAGAAATTGCGTAGTGGCGGGCAGAGCCCTCGCCCAGCCAGCCGTTCATCTTGGTGATAAAGGTGTCGACCAGGTCGAGCGGCACGAAGGCCTGGATGGTGCCACCAAAGCCGCCACCGTGGATACGGACGGCGCCACGGCCGTCGAGCACGTGCTCGGCCAGTGCCAGGGCATACATCGAGGGCTGCTCGGAGCCCAGCTTGGCAACGACATTCTGTAGGTACATGGCAGAGCTGGCGCCGGACTCGCGCGTCAGGACCAGGAACTGGTCGATGTCGCCGGCGTTCAGGGCAGCCCAGCGCTTATCGACCAGGCCGTTTTCGTACCAGTAGTGAACGGCGCGCAGGCAGGCGCGGTCGCCCAGCTTGGCGCGCAGCTCGGGGAGCTTGGCGTCAAAGTCCGCCACGTTTACCTCGCACAGGCGTGCCTTGCCAAACTCGGCAGCGACGTCCTGCATCTCGCGCGGAACGGCGGCGTAGTCGTCGGTGGCGGCCACGTGGTCGGCACCGACCTTAACGAGCACGAGCGCATAACCGTGATCCTCAAAGTTGAGCTCGAGCTTCTGGGTTTTAGGCTGAGCCTGATCCTCAAAGTCCATGTAGGCGAGGCCGCCCAAGCAAACGGCGGCCTGGTCCATCAGACCGCAGGGCTTGCCGTAATAGTTGTTCTCGGTGCGCTGGCTCATCTGGGCGAGCGCGACGGGCTCGATGGCGGGTGCGTCCCAGAGCGTCTCCATGGCGCGACCGTATGCCGCCTCGACAGCAGCGGAGCTCGAAAGACCGCCGCCCGAGGGGACGGAGCAGGTGAAGGCAAAGTCGAAGCCCTGGGGCTCAACGCCCAGAGCAGCGATTTCGTGGGCCATGCCGCGGACGAGGCTCGCGGACGTGCCCTTCTCGGACTCCTGAACATCTAGCGTATCGAGCGTGATCTCAAAGGTGGGGTAGCCCTCATCGGCAACGCGGACCTTGTTGGTGTCGGTTGCCACGGCGATACCGTCGACGGCGACATCGAGCGAGCCGGCGATAACGTGGCCACCCTCGTGGTCGGTGTGGTTGCCGCTGATCTCGGAACGGCCTGGCGCGTGCACGTAGAGCACCTGGCGGTCGCCGATGGGGCCAAACTCCTCCTCGAACAGCTTGGTGAGCGTGGCGAATGTCTTTTCGTCGGGGGTGGTCATGGGAGTCCTTTCTTTGGCGCGCACGGATGAGTTTTGCGTCGTTATGAGTACGTTAACAACTTAAAGCGGCATGAACCAAGTGTTCACGATACCGCACGTTACGGGCTATGTTAACGTACTCATAACACAACGCTTGTCACTATTTGAGAATCTGGTAATCGGTAGAAATACGGCCGTGAACGGTACTGCCGTATGGACTTATAAAGCAGAAGAGATGCAGATAGAAAAAGTAGAGTACGTTAACATGCGTCCGACGATAGCGGGCCTCGGCGCGGGGTGTATTTCTGTCCGGGCCGGCATGCACGCTATTCAGATCTCGCAAGGGTGAAGGTGATCCTGTGGCAAGGCGTCCGTCCAACGATACCAGTTCGCGTCCGGTCTCCATGGCCGACGTCGCCCGCGCTGCCGGCGTTTCGCAGCAGACGGTTTCGCGCGTCGCCAACGGCTTGCCCAACGTTAACGAGCAGACGCGCCAGCGCGTGCAGGCCGCTATGCAAGAGCTCGGCTTTCGTCCGAGTTATGCCGGTCGCTCGCTGCGCGACGGCCGTTACCATTCGGTCGGCCTGTGCATCAACGATGTCACCAAGTTTGGCAACCTTTCAATGATCGACGGCATCGCCAGCGCTGCTCGCGAGCATAATTGCGCCATCACGCTGGTCGAGATGTCCAAGACCGAGGAGTTTTCGCTTGCCGAGGCCACGCGTCGTATGGCCGCATTGCCGGTGGACGGCATCATTATCGGCATGAGTCGCATGGCGCCCGATTTTGAGACGTTTGATCCACTGCCGGGCATTGGCACGGTCATCGTTACCATGTACGCGCACCCGCGGGTGACCACGGTCGATTCCGACCATTACGGCTGCTCGCTATTGCTTATGGATCATCTGTTTGAGCTGGGACACGAGCAGATTCGCTATATTGGCGGCCCGTCGTTCTCGGTCGACGAGCAATTTCGCCGCGCCGGTTGGCAGGATGCGCTCGAGCGTAAACACATCGAGCCGGCAGAGCCGCTCGAGGGCGACTGGTCTGCCAACAGCGGCTACGAGGCCGGCAGGTACCTGGCCGAGCGCGATCGCACCATGACGGCGATTTACGCGGCAAACGACCAGATGGCAAATGGCGCGATTGCAGCGCTGCGCGATAGCGGTCTGCGCGTGCCCGAGGACGTAAGCGTGGTGGGCGTCGATGACTCGCTCGACGACTTTGTCGCGCATAACGAGCTCACGACCGTGCGATTCGATCTACATCAGCGCGGACGCGAGGTATTCGAGCATGCGGTTCCCGAGGCGGGGGCAACGGACAAAACCGTCGCCATTCGCATTCCTGGTCAGCTCATCGTTCGACATTCCACAGCAGAGCCGCGCGCATAGTTTGTGCAGGTCAACGGCGGTATATTCCGCCTCAATAACAATCGGTAAGGATGCTGACGGATAGCCGTGGCTATGCAGCCGAGTGTTATGATAGACGGGCTCTTTTGTCTATCTAGGAGGCTTTGCCTGATGGAGATCACCAAGGATATCCGCTACATTGGCGTTAACGATCACGACATTGACCTGTTCGAGGGCCAGTACGATGTGTCCGAGAACGGCATGGCATACAACAGCTACGTTATCTTGGGCGAAAAGATCGCTGTCGCCGATTCAGTCGACGGCGGTTTTGTTGACGAGTGGCTCGGCAACCTCGAGGCCGTGCTCGATGGCCGCACGCCCGACTACCTGATCGTCCATCACATGGAGCCCGATCACTCCGCCGGCATCGCCGCCTTTATGGAGCGCTATCCCCAGGCGCAGATTGTTGCCAGCATGGGCGCCTTCCGTATGATGGTCAACTACTTTGGCACCGACTTCCCCGAGCGCAAGATGGTCGTCAAAGATGGCGACGTGCTCGACCTGGGCGGCCACAGCCTAACCTTTGTCGGTGCCCCCAATGTTCACTGGCCCGAGGTACTCTTCTCCTACGAGTCCACCGACAAGGTGCTCTTTAGTGCCGACGGTTTTGGCAAGTTTGGCGCCAACGACATCGAGGATCCCGAGGGCTGGGCTTGCGAAGCGCGCCGTTACTACTTTGGCATCGTCGGTAAGTTCGGCAAGTTCGTGCAGGCCGTCCTCAAGAAGGCCGCCGACCTGGACATCCAGATTATCTGCCCGCTCCACGGCCCCGTGCTGACTGAGAACCTGGGCTACTACCTCGACACCTATAACACCTGGTCGAGCTATCAGCCCGAGGACGAGGGTATCACGATTGCCTATGCGAGCGTGTACGGGCATCTGAAGGCTGCCGTCGAGGAGCTCGCATCTGCGCTTGAGGCTCGCGGCCAGAAGGTCTCCGTCTTTGACCTGGCTCGTGACGACATGGCCGAGGCCGTTGAGGATGCGTTCCGCTACGACCGTCTGGTGCTCGCCTCCATCACCTATCAGGGCGAGATCTTCCCGTGCATGAGCACCTTCATCCATACGCTCGCCGAGCACGCCTACCAGAACCGTACGGTGGCGCTCGTCGAGGCCGGCTCTTGGGCACCCGCGGCTGCCAAGGTTATGACCAAGGAGCTCGAGGACATGAAGGACATCACCCTGACGCAGAACAAGGTGACTGTGCTGGGCTCGCTCAACGAAGCCTCGCGCGCCCAGATCGAGGCCCTCGCCGACGAGCTTTCCAAGTAGCGACACGTTCACTTTTGACGCTCAGCCATCACAACCACCACAAAGGGGACAGGCACCTTTGTGGTGGTTTTTGTTTAAGCGCCGGCGATGACGAGATTTGGGCGGGCGTCGTCGGCGGTCTCGGCGATTGAGGTGGCGACGGCGCCATCGGGATTACGGTCCATCACGATGGTGTCGACATCGGTCAGCTTGGCAAAGCGGTACATGCCGCGTCCGTTAACCTTGCTGGCGTCCATGAGGGCGACGCTTTGACGGGCGGCACCGACCATAGCCGCTTTGGTCTCGGCCATCTGCGGAAAGTCGGTCGTAAAGCCGCAGCCGGGAACAAAAGCTCCAGGGCACATGACGGCAAGGTCGGCGTGGACCATTTGGAGCGCCTGCATGGTAAGTGGGCCGTACAGATAGCGATGACCTTTGCGCACTGCCCCGCCCAGCATGACGACATCGACCGAGGGCATGCTCTCGTCGATGTAATCGGCAATGGTAATGTCGGCCGTGATGACGGTGATGCCATCGCGCTGGTCGAGGAGCCGGACAAACTCGAGAGCGGTGGTGCCCGAGTCGACGAGCAGGGTGTCACCGTTGCCGACGAGTTCAATGGCGCTTTGTGCGATGGCCTGCTTGGCGGCAACATTGACGTTGATACGGCGATCCTGGGTGGATACGGTCAGTCGCTTCTGGAGCGACACAGCGCCACCATGCGTGCGGCGCAGCTTGCCGGACTCGGCGAGCGCGTCTAGGTCGGCACGGGCGGTAACGGAGGACACACCAAAGGTCTGGGCGATTTCTGCTACCTGCACCGAGGCATTATGCTCAAGCATCTCCATGATGGCGGCACGACGCTCATCGGCGAAGGCTCGGGTTGTTGCATGGGCCATAGCTGCTCCATCCTCAACTGAAATTTGCAGGAATTGTGTTGAGTCCATTTTCGTTCATTTTCTTTTTGAGTAAGAAAACGCCTTTCGATTACTTATCTTTTCTATAAAAGAAAGATGATTCGCTTGAAAACTGCAATGTCGTATAGAGGGATCCGGCGCGAATCCCTTCCGTTTGCTTTTCAAAAACGAGTGTCTTGACCTGTGTGCCGGTGATATCTCATACGTGCGACGCCGTCGATTTTCATACAATGAGCGCAGCAAAACGCAAGGTAAAACGCCTTGTGAACAACTACGCCCGATGTCCAGATGCGGGCGAGGGAGAGGAGCAAACGCTCATGGCACTTGTTACCACCGAAAAGATGCTCAAGGACGCTCAGGCCGGCCACTACGCCGTCGGCGCGTTCAACGTCGAGAACCTCGAGTTTGTTATGGCCGTTCTGGCCGCTGCCGAGGAGACCAAGTCCCCCGTCATCATGCAGACCACCCCGGGCACCATCAAGACCGCTGGTCTGGACTACTTCTACGGCATGGTCAAGGCTGCCGCCGAGCGCGCTTCCGTGCCCGTCGCTCTGCACCTCGATCACGGCGATGGCTATGACCGCTGCATGCAGGCTTTCCGCACGGGCTACACCTCTGTCATGATCGACGGTTCGCACGAGTCCTTCGAGGACAACATTGCCCTGACCAAGTCCGTCGCCGATGCTGGCCGCGCCATGGGCGTGCCCGTCGAGGCTGAGCTCGGTAAGGTTGGCGGCAAGGAGGACGACGGTCCCGCGGTTGAGGGCGAGAGCCCCTACACCGATCCGGCCGAGGCCAAGGAGTTCGCCGAGCGTACCGGCTGCACCTCCCTCGCAATTGGCGTTGGCACCAGCCACGGTGTGTACACGAGCGATCCGCACATCGAGCAGTCCGTGGTCAAGGCCATCCGCGACGCCGTCGACGTGCCGCTGGTTCTGCACGGCACCTCTGGTGTGCCCGATGAGCAGGTTGCCGAGGCTGTGAAGAACGGCATCTGCAAGGTTAACTACGCCACCGAGCTGCGTCAGGCCTACACCAAGGGCTTCATGGCCTACATGGCCGAGAACCCCGCCTGCTTCGATCCCAAGAAGCCGGCCAAGGAGGGCATGCGTGAGATCACCGAGCTGGTTAAGATCCGCATGACCAACCTCAACTCTGTGGGCAAAGCAGAGTAACAACAAGGGTACTCTGATTCCACCGGACGGTTTGGGCGGGTCCCGTACTTAGTTTCCAAAACGTCCTCGCGCATGAAGGCCCCCGTTGTCTCGCTTCTTCGAAGCGTTGACAACGGGGGCCTTCGCGCTGCGGAATGATTTTGGAAACTAAGTACGGGACCCGCCCAAACCGTCCTGCTCAATCGCCCTTGTGGCGTTGGGGCGGAAATGGGTGGGCGTCAGGGCTCCTTTGTTGATGAGGGGTTAGTATGCCCGGGCTTGGTTGGGGAATGACTTGTTTAGGGATGCTTGTAGCTTTTCGAACGATGCTCGTAAGTTGTGGCTCTGGTCGGTTGAGCGTTTGGCTTTTGTGGTTGGGGAGTCGAGGAGGCCGTTTCTCTGTGTCGGGGGGAAGGAGAAAAGGTTTGCATGATTTAGGGATGGCTGCTGTGCTGCGCCGTTGGAAGAATGCATGCTTATGCGGCCTCCTCGATGTCCACCAAAAGATTGCGCACGGGGTGTGCTGCTAGGTCCCGTGCGCTGGCAGTATTATGCCGCGGTTGCTGCAAAGAAGCGCTAAAGAAAGGCTTAACCTGGTTTGGTGTTACGATGAAACCGCAGGTCAAGGCTATTGAGTAACACTCTTGAAAGGTTTTGAGCTTAAGGGCTTTCTAAGGTTTGTGGCGTAGACGTGGCGCGGACGTGCGGAGCGTGTGAATGCTCGCTGTTAGCGCTGCGGCTCTGCAGCCCGTACCTGCTCGATGACCTTTTCCATGGTGGCATCGATGCGGTCTTTCTTGAGCTCGCATTCCCAGACGGTGATGGGCGTCCAGCCCATTTGGGTAAGTGCGTTGATGGCAGCGCGGTCGCGCTCGACGTTGCGACGGAACTTTGCCTCCCAAAACTCAACGTTGCGCTTGGGCTGGCTAGGGTTGCACTTGGGGCAGCGATGCCAAAAGCAGCCGTTGACGAAGATGGCGATCTTGCGCCCGGGAAAGGCGATATCGGGTTTGCCGGGAACCTTCCATTCCAAGCGATAGCCCGTAAGACCTGCTGCCCGCAGGCGCTGGCGTACGAGCAGCTCGGGCTTGGTGTTGGCGCGCTTGTTACCCTTCATGGACTTTTTTATAGCGGCGCGACGGCGCACGAGTTCACGTTCGTCGGCGGAAAGGTCCGAGGTGTCGATGCCGTCCAGCAGGCCAGGCTTGGGACGCTTTTTGCTGCGGCGCTTCGGTGCGCGCTTGGGTTTGGTGGCGGGCTCGTCGGTCGTGGTGGCCTCGGCGTCGTTGGCAGTGCCGTTGGCCTCAAGCCGATCTTCCTTCAGCTCAATCAGAGCATCGATGAGCCCCTTGTCTGCGGGCATCCATTCCACCGTGGCAAGCGAGGTGCGCGGAATCCAGCGGATATCAAGCTGGCGGTCGTGCTTCTGAGGCTTATCGGATTCATCGGCGAGCGAGCAGTAGTAGCACTCCATGGAGAGATGAAAATCGGGGTAGTCATACTCAACGGTGTAGAAATCGCGCAGGTTGGTGACTTTTACCTGCAGCTCCTCCATAAGCTCGCGGCGTACGGCGTCCTCGGGCGTCTCGCCGCGCATGAGCTTGCCGCCGGGGAATTCCCAAAGTCCCTGCATGTCGCCATAGCCGCGCTGCACGGCCAGTAGCTCGTCGGATCCTTCCTTGCGAATGATCCCAGCGGCAACATGAACAGTCTTCAACAGGAGTCCTCTCTCAACATCAACACGTGACAGGCTAGCTACCCGTACCTTACACAACGGTAAGGCAAGCGTAAGCCATATCGATGGTAGCCGACTCGTCTTCTTGCGACTATAGATGCCGTAGACTAATTGCAAGAAAGGACTCGGTATGCAAACCACGCACATGGCGACCCCGGTACTGGAGGTCGCGCATCTCGAAAAGGTATATGGAGCGCTGGGCAACGTGACCCGCGCGCTCAACGACGTCAGCTTTACCGTCAACCGCGCCGAATTCGTTGGCATCATGGGCGCCTCGGGCTCGGGCAAGTCGACGTTGCTCAACTGCGTCTCGACCATCGATAGCGCCACGAGCGGCACCATCCGCATCAACGGGCAGGACGTAACACGCATGAAGCAGGCTAAGCTTTCGCAGTTCCGCCGCGAGGAGCTCGGCTTTATCTTCCAGGATTCCAACCTGCTCGATACGCTCACGGCGCGCGAGAACATCGCCCTGCCGCTCACCATCGCCCGCACAAACTCGGCAGAGATCTCAACCCGCGTGCAGGATGTGGCAGCGCGCCTCTCCATCAGTCAGGTGCTCGACAAGTATCCCCACCAGATGTCCGGCGGTCAGCAGCAGCGCGTTGCCGCGGCTCGCGCGCTCGTAACCGATCCCACCATGATCATGGCCGACGAGCCCACCGGCGCCCTCGATTCCAAGAGCGCCCGCCTGCTGCTCGAGAGCCTGGAGGCCCTCAATCGCCGCCTGCGCGCCACCGTGCTCATGGTCACGCATGACAGCTTTGCTGCCAGCTACACGAGCCGCGTGTTGTTTATCCGCGACGGCAAGATCTTCACCGAGCTGCGCCGTGGCGACACCGACCGCCGAGAGTTCTTCGACCGCATTATGGAGGTCGTTGCCATGATGGGCGGTGAGGGCTCCGATGCTCTGTAAACTCGCTTGGGGCAACGTCCGCCGCGCCGGCCGCGACTACCTCGTCTACCTTTTGACGCTCACCTTGGGCGTCACGGTCTTCTATGCCTTTAACACCATCTCGATGCAGGTCGACATCGCCGGAATCGATGAAGAGGGCTTGGCGCAGGTTATGGGCAGCATGCTCGGCGACCTGACGTACTTTTTGGCCGGTGTCATGGCCTTTTTGATGGTGTACGCCAATAACTTCATCATGAAACGCCGCAAGAAGGAGTTTGGCCTGTACCAGGTGCTCGGCATGGGGCGCGGGCGCGTCGCCACGATCATGGCGCTCGAGACCGTGATCGTCTCGGTCGTGGCCTTTGTCGCCGGCATTGTGCTGGGTGTGGGACTCTCCCAGCTCATGGCGTTCTTTACGGCCTCGCTCTTTAAGACACAGATCGCCAATTTCCACTTCTTTTTCTCAGTGCATGCGTTCAATCTGACCCTTGCCTGCATGCTCGTAATGTTTGTGCTCACGCTACTGCTGAACCTCCGCGCCGTGCGTCGTACCAAACTCATCGAGCTTATGGGTGCCGAGCGTCGCAACGAGAGCATCAAGACACGCAACCCCTGGATCGCGATTGCCATCTTTGCCGTGGGAGTGGTGCTTGTGGGCGTGGCCTATTACCGTCTGCTACGCGATGGGTTCCCGCTAACCGCGACGGACAGCAAGCTGCAAGAGGCCATGAACCAGTTTGGTATTACGACCGCTATGGTTACCGTGGGCACCTTTGCCCTGTTCTGGGGACTCTCGGGCATGCTCATCAAGCTGCTGCAGAGCCTGCGCGGCGTGTATTGGCGCGGCCTCAACATGTTTACCGTGCGCCAGCTTGCGGCCAAGGTCAACACGGTGTGCTTTTCGATGGGCGTCATCGCGATGCTCCTGTTTTTGGCCATCACCTCGGTGGCGTGCGGTATGTCGATTGCCAACGTGATGAACGAAAACCTGGAGCGCTATAACCCTGTTGATGTGTCTCAGACGTATGTCTATTACACGCCCGATACGCTCGACTACTACAAAGGGTATGTCAATCCGTCTGAGGCCGATCGCATGGTGCTGGCCGATACAACGGTCGATTTGTACCCCGCATGGCACGGTAAGGGCAAGTCGTCGGGCAACAACGACGAGACCGGCAAGAAGGTCGATATCGCCGATGTTGCCGGTGAGCATGTGCAGATCGATTCGTATCTGAGTTACCCGTTTGGCGGTTCGGATCCTTCGGTGACCCCAGGTGAGATGTGCAAGACCATGGGCGAAAAGCTTCCCAAGGCGTTCGGGGGTAGCAATGCCGATACGATGGGTCTGTTTGTGACGCCGGCGAGCCAGTACAACAAACTGCGTCAGATGATGGGCGAGGAGCCGGTGCACATCGGTCACGACCAGTATCTGCTCACGTGTGATATGGGCGGCGAGCTGGTCGACCTGTACACCAAGTATATGGCTGGCGGCCATGCCCTTACCTTGGGCGGGCATACGCTCAAGCCCGCAACCGATAAGTCGGACGAAGATACGGCGGCCATCGCCAACTCGGTGATGGGCAGTAATCCGGGTACCGTCGTCGTTGCCGACGAGCTGTTGTCCCAGCTTAATCTGCAGCCGTATTCCAGCAGTCTGCTCGTTAACTACAAACAGGGGATGGATACGACCGAGGCAGACGAGAGCATTAAAAACACTGTGCTCGACAATCTGCTCGTTGACGGCAAGGAGCCGGGGTCGTGGGGAATCTTCATCACACGCTCCGAGATGTACACGCAAGCAGCGCAAATGAACGGTCTTATTAGCTACCTAGCCATCTACATCGGCTTTGTATTGGTCGTTGCATGCGCGGCGATTCTGTCGATCCAGCAACTCTCCAACGTGGCCGACGGCAGCCGCAGCTATCGTGTGCTGGCACAGATCGGCTGTGACGACCGCCAGATCCGCCATTCGGTGATGGCGCAGCAAGCGGTATTCTTCCTGTTCCCGCTGGCAGTGGGCCTGGCGCACTCCTTTGTGGCACTTAAGGTGATCATCGAGCTGGTGAGCATATTCGGAAATATGAGCATCGGCGGCACCGTGGGCCTCACCTGTGCAATCTTCCTGGCGGCCTATGGCGGCTACTTCCTGGTGACCTACCTCATGAGCACCGGCATGGTACAAGCTGCCATCGCTACCCGCTACAGCGAGTAACAAGCGGGCAAAACCGTCGCAAAATTAGAGGCGTATGACCGCCGCGAAGGGACCAGGGGCCCTTTCGCGGCGGTTTTTGCCAATCTGGTGCGTCTCAGATACAAGTGAGTAGACTTTTTTGAACCTGCCGAGCACATCGCGGCAAGTGCTCAATAAAATCGCAGGTCAGGGCTGTGGCGTTTTGAGGTGTGCTCGGCATCCCGCCAAAAGCCTACTCACTTGGTTTTACTGCTAGAAAACCGCCGCGAGGGAAAGTAGCTCCCTCGCGGCGGTTTTTGGCGTTTGCCCAGATAAAACCTGCCAAAATAAACCTGTCCCTTTTTGGCAGGTTATCGCTTCCAAAAGTGGAGGATGAGCGTCGTGCGGTTTTGCTGTTCGGTTTTGACCAGGATGTTGTGGATGTGGGTCTTGACGGTGCCCACGGCAAGGAATAGCTCGTCAGCGATCTCTTGGTTCGATTTGCCCAGTACGACCAGACGCATAACTTCGGTCTCACGGTTGGAGAGCTTGTAGGCGTTGCGATAGAAGGGCATCTGCTCTTCGATGTGTCGATCAAGATCGCTGACGTTCTTTTCCTCGGGCGCCTCCTGCATGCGGATTGAAAGCACGTGGTAGGAGTAGATGATCAGCAGAATCGCAAAGTAGCAGGCAAAGACGTTTTCGCTAAAGCTGCGCTCGGACAGATATAGTTGCAGCCAAGAGGGCGCCAGACTCATGGGGACAATCAGAATGTTGTAGAAATCCTCGGCAACGATGCAACCGACCAGAATAGCGCCGATAATCAGGTGCTTTCGTTGGTTGTTAACGCGTGCCTTCAGCTCGACTTGCGTGCTCTTGCGTGCCGTCCAAAAGATATATAGCCCCACGAAAACAAGGAATACCTGACGCATCGTGTAGTAGAGCCATTGATGAATGGGGCCGTAGGGGACAGCGACGATAATCAGCAGCTCGCTCAGCAAGAACGTTGCGACGGGAATGACAAACTGCTTTTTTGAATGCTTGTCGAGCAAATCCATGGCAATGAGCCAAATAAAAGCCTGCGAAGCGGTCGCCACAAAGGTCCGCAACACAGGTATGGTAATTGAGTAATAGTCGCTGGCTGGAAAACTCTGGTTTTGCAGCGTGTATTCAAAGAGAATCTCGGTCATCTCGATGGCATAGCAGATAAATACGCCGCTGCCATAGATAAAGAAGCGTCGACGAGACGAGGCATAGGCGGCAAGCGAGAGCACCGCCGTCACAATACAGATCACGAGTATCGCTAGGGTATAGAAGAACATCAGGGTGTTCATCTGTCACCGTCCCATCTCATTTATTCTATGGCCGAGCTCTGTATACCTTGTGGGATATAGACGTCTCAACCCTTCGTTTCATTGCGGATTAGGCGCCGAGATACAGCATAGCCGTATACCGTTCGCGGTTCTAGATGGTAAACCCCCTGTAAACTCTTGACCTGCGGGTTTATATTGGTTTAGAGGGGGTGTAACTCCATGAACGGTCTTTAATCCCGAATAAACTAGGTAAAAATTGCATACGGGTGAATGATGGTCTTGTCAACACGAGGCGTGATGTTCGAGCGCCTCATAGTAATAGTCGGCAAGACCGGCGGAAAGGAAATCGACATGGCACTGCCTAAGGATTTCATCGACACCAACGACTTCACCAAAGAGCAGATCCTGGCTATCGAGGATCTTGGTCTGGCAATGAAGAAGGCCATCAAGGTTGACGGTTATTATCCGTACCTGCTCCGCAACAAGAGCCTTGGCATGATCTTCCAGCAGGTCTCCACCCGCACTCGTCTTTCCTTCGAGACCGCTATGACCGACCTCGGCGGCCATGCTCAGTTCTATGGCCCTGGCACCATCCAGCTCGGCGGTCACGAGTCCCTGGGCGACACCGCTCGCGTTATGGGCTCGCTGCTCGACATCATGATGGCTCGCGTTGACCGTCACAAGGACGTCGTCGGCCTCGCCGAGGGCTCCGCTGTGCCCGTCATCAACGGCATGTCCGAGTTCAACCATCCCACGCAGGAGATGGGCGACCTCATGACCATGCTCGAGAACCTCCCCGAGGGCAAGAAGATCGAGGACTGCACCCTGGCCTTCATCGGCGACGCCACCCAGGTCTGCGTCTCCCTCATGTTCATCGCCTCCAAGGTCGGCATGAAGTTTGTCCAGTTTGGACCTAAGGGCCACCAGATCCCCGACGGCGGCCTGCACGTTGGCACCGTCGAGGAGCGCGCCGAGTTCGGCAAGCAGATGATGGCCATCGCCGAGGAGAACTGCAAGGTCTCCGGCGGCTCTGTCGTCATCTCCGACGACATCGAGTGCATCAAGGGCGCCGACTTCATCTACACCGACGTGTGGTATGGCCTGTACGACGAGGAGGTCTCGGGCGAGAACTACATGGACGTGTTCTATCCCAAGTATCAGGTCACCATGGACATGATGAACTTTGCCGGCCCCAACTCCAAGTTCATGCACTGCCTGCCGGCCACCCGCAACGAGGAGGTCGTCGACGAAGTCATGGACGATCCCGAGCGCTCCCTGTGCTGGGTCGAGGCCGAGAACCGCAAGCACTCCATCCGTGCTCTCCTTGCCGCCCTGGGCAAGCGCACCCCGCTCAACGACGAGGGTGTCGAGTACTCCGCCAAGGCTGAGCTCCACGCCGCTCTCGAGGCTCTCGAGCAGCTCTAAGCCTCAAGGCTTCTAAAAGCACGTTTGCGGGCGGCGGATGCTCGTCTCCTGTCGCCCGCTCACCGAGGCCCAAGCAATTGCCTTAATACCTTAGGGCCTCGGATCTGTCCAAGACTGAGCGAAGGAGCTCATCATGAGCGACGGAAAGAAAAAGCTTTCCTTCCTGACGGTCATTTCGACCATCATCTGCGTCGTCTTCGTTTGCGAGGCCGCCGCACCTGCTGCCGCCATCGGCAACCAGCAGTTCTTCTGGTGGATCTTCCTGATCCTGACCTTCCTGCTTCCCTACGGCATGGTTGTCGCCGAGCTCGGTACCACCTATGACGGCGAGGGCGGCATTTACGACTGGGTACGCGATGGCCTGGGCGACAAATGGGGCGCCCGCATCTCGTACTACTACTGGGTCAACTACCCGCTGTGGATCGCCTCGCTGGCTACCATGTTCCCCGACATTTTGGGCATGGTCTTCGGCGTCGAGTTCAACTTGATCGCCAAGATGGGTATCGATCTTGCCTTTGTGTGGATCGTCTACCTCATGGGCCGCTCCAAGGCGGCCGACTCCGAGTGGGTCCTTAACGGTGGCGCCATCATCAAGGTCGCCGTTGCCGTTGTCGTCGGCGCTTTGGGCATTTGGTATGCCATGGAGAACGGTTTTGCGAACGACATGTCCGCTGCCACCTTCCTGCCCGAGCTCACCAACACCAACGCTCTCGGCTACCTGTCGATCATCATCTTTAACTTCATGGGCTTCGAGGTCATCTGCACCATGACCGACGACATGGCCGATCCCGCTCGCGATATCCCCAAGGCTATCATCGTCGGTGGCCTGTCCATCGCCGTGATCTACCTGTTCGCTGGCTTTGGCATCGGCGCCGCCGTGCCGGCCGACTCCATCGATCCCGACTACGGCATGATCGTCGCAGTCCAGACCATGGTGGGCGACTCCATGATCTTTAAGGTCATCTGCATCGCCTTCCTGATCACCCTGTTCGCCAACATGGCCGCCTGGTCCTTCGGCGTCAACTCCGTCGCCCGCTACGCCGCCGAGCACGGCAACATGCCCAAGGTCTTCGCCTCGATGATCTCGGATGACGACATGCCCAACGGCGCCAACCTGGTCAACGCCGTCGTCGCCTCCCTGGTTCTCTGCCTGCAGCTGGTGCCCATCGACGCCATCTCCAACGGCGTCTTCTGGATGCTCTTCGGCACCTCCGTCGTCTTCCTGCTGTTGACCTACATCCCGATGTTCCCGGCGTTCCTCAACCTTCGCAAGAACGACCCCAACCGCGAGCGCATCTTCACGTTCCCGTTCAAGGGCGCGATGATGAAGGTCATGCTGGCCATCCCCTGCATCGAGCTGGTCCTGGCCATCGTCGCGACGCTGGTGCCGTTCTCCGCCGCCGAAATCGGCGACAAGGTCCCGATGATCGTCATCTTCATCGTGCTCGTGCTCATCGGCGAGGTCGTCCGCGTCGTCAGCGCCAAGGGCCGCAAGGAAGAGTACAAGGGCCTCACCCCCGAGCTGGCTGCCCAGCGTCTCGCTGAGGAGGCCGCCGAGGCCGAGGAGAACTAGAGCACCCGGTTCTGGGGCTCCAACCCTCCTCGCGTACCAACGCGCGCTTCGTCGGGCTTGTCGCTCCCGACTCCGGGCACTCCGGCCTCTTCGGAGGCGTGCCCAAGCGACAGGTTTGCTAACCATTCCCCCGGGGTGGGTGTGAGCGATAGCTCCGGTAACCACCGCCCGCCCCAATCTCTCTCCCGTATCCTTCGTGCGTTTTGTCTCCGCGCACTTGGTTACGTCGTCGCTTGCCGGTGCGACTCCGTGAAAACCGGCACCGGGCGCCCCGACCTTTGCCGGGGAACGGGCGCCTACCATCTCTTGGTTTTAGGCTGCGGGTAACCCGCCCGCGGCAAGCGATCGTTCGATTTGGAGGAAATCTTATGCGTACGATCACCGAGTCCGAGTCCACCCCCAGGGCCGACGGCTTCTTCATGCCCGCCGAGTTCGCCCCGCAGGACCGCGTGTGGATGGGCTGGCCCCACCGCACCGACACCTGGGCCCACGGCGCCAAGCCGGCCCAGAGGCAGTATGCCGCCATCGCCCGCGCCATCTCCGAGTTCACCCCGGTCTACATGTGCGCCAACCAGGTCGACTACGCCAACTGCAAGGCCGTCTTCGAGGAGGACGAGAACGTCACCGTCATCGAGATGACCACCGACGACGCCTGGTTCCGCGACACCGCCGCCACCTACGTCATCGACGGCAAGGGCGGGAAGCGCGCCAACCACTGGCACTTCAACGCCTACGGCGGCCTGGTCGACGGCCTGTACTTCCCGTGGGACAAGGACGAGCAGATCGCCCTCAAGATGGCCGAGCTCTCCGGCTGCCGCCGCTACCGTCCCGACGACATGATCCTCGAGGGCGGCTCCATCACCGTCGACGGCGAGGGCACCCTCGTCGTGACCGACCAGTGCCTGCTTTCCCCGGGCCGCACCTGCTCTGCGGTGCTCGAGGAGGAAGAGGACCCCGAGTCCATCTGGCCCAAGTACCGCAAGAAGTTCGAGCCCTGGAGCGAGGAGCTCCGCGCCTACATGGACGAGCACCTCAAGGACTACCTGGGCGTCGAGAAGGTCATCTGGGTCAAGGAGGGCATCGACCCCGAGGAGACCAACGGCCACATCGACGACGTCGCCACCTTCATCGCCCCGGGCGTCATGGCCTGCATCTGGACCGACGACCCCGAGTACCCGTTCTACGACCAGTGCCACGCCGCCTACGAGACCCTCTCCAACGCGGTCGACGCCAAGGGCCGCAAGATTAAGGTCTACAAGCTCTGCATGCCCGTGAACCCGCTGTTCATGGACCAGGCCTCCTGCGACACCATCGACGCCGACGAGAACGCCGAGCCGCGCGTCCCCGACGAGCCGCTGATCGCCTCCTACATGAACTACCTGGTCACCAACCACGGCGTCATCGTCCCGCAGTACGGCGACGAGAACGACCAGCTGGCCGTCGACACGCTCCAGGAGATCTACGACGAGGTCTGGGGCGAGGGCGTCTACAAGTGCGTGGGCGTCCAGTCCGATCAGGTCGTCTACGGCGGCGGCAACATCCACTGCATCACGCAGCAGGAGCCGTCCGCTTAATCGTCTGGCTTTCCGAGGCACCCCATCTCGCCGCTCAAGCCGTCGCTCGCGGCGACCTGGGGCACCTCGGAAACCCAGCCGGTCAAGCGGACCGACGTAGCTAGTTACCGCATTAGTCATTGGTGCCAACCTTGGCAACAATGCAGGTCGAAAAAACGTCAGCGAAAACCCGCCAGAGCGAGCAAGGTGCCTTGAAACGAGGCGGCATTGATCTTTTGATCATGCCGCCGAAGTTGAAAGGCAGATTGCCGCCCTGGCGGGTTTGCAGCGTCGAGCCGTTACGCGGTTTGGTAAAACCGCGTAACTAAATACGTTCCGCGATCTCGCGGATGAGGTAGTCGGTCTTTTCCCAGCCCAGGCACGGGTCGGTGATCGACTTGCCAAAGACGCCGCCGTCGACCGGCTGGTTGCCGTCTTCTAGGTAGGACTCGATCATAAAGCCCTTGACCAGCTTGGAGATGGACTCGTTGCGGCGGCAGCTGTCGAGCACCTCCTTGCAAATGCGATACTGCTCCAGCGGACGCTTGCCCGAGTTGTCGTGGTTGCAGTCGATGACCGCTGCCGGATTGGCATAGCCGGCATGCTCGGTATAGCGTTCGGCCAGGCGTTCCAGGTGTTCGTAGTGGTAGTTGGGGTAGGTGCGCCCATCGAGACCGATGTAGCCACGCATAACGGCGTGTGCGAGCGGGTTGCCGTCGCACTCGACCTCCCAGTTGCGGAAGATGAAGCTCTGGTGCGCCTGGGCGGCGTAAATTGAGTTGAGCATAACGGTGGTAGAGCCGGCAGTGGGATTCTTCATGCCGACGGGTACCGAAATGCCGCTCGACACCAGGCGATGCTCCTGGTTCTCGACCGAGCGTGCGCCCACGGCAACATAGCTCAGCAGGTCGACGAGGTATTGGTAGTTGGACGGGTAGAGCATCTCATCGGCGGTAAAGAAGCCCGTTTCCTCAATAACGCGCAGGTGCATATGGCGGATAGCCTTGACGCCCTCGAGCAGGTCGTCGGGGGCCTCGGGATCGGGGTTATGCAGAAGACCCTTGTAGCCGGTGCCCTTGGTGCGCGGCTTATTGGTGTAGACGCGCGGAATGATGATGAGCTTGTCCTTGACCTCTTCGGCGGTCTTGGCCAGTCGGTTCATATACTCGAGCACCGAATCCTCGCGGTCGGCAGAGCACGGGCCGATGATGAGCACCTTACGTGCGTCCTCGCCGGTAAAGACTTTGGCGACCTCGGCGTCAAATGCCTGCTTTTTGGCGGTAAGTTCGGCAGAAAGCGGCATTTCCTCGCGGATCTCCATGGGGATCGGCAGCCTGCGTTTGAATTCCATGGCCATAGGGGTCTCCTCAATCTATAGAAAGAGCAATAAGCGTGTTGTCGAATGCTCGGCATTATCCGCTGTCGCACGCTAAAGTGCAAGTCCTTGTCACCCCGAAACCTACCAAAAAGGGACAGGTTTTTTTGGCAGGTTTTATCTGGGTAAACGTCGGCGGATGCCGGGAGGGAGCGGCGCCGCGCGGGACCCTAGGGCTGTTGTCGGTTCCCTAGGAAATACCCTGTGGGCAAAAAATGCCAAATATGAGTACGGTTGCTATCTTAGTATCATATTGCCTTCGCAAAATAATATACATAACAGCAAAATATGTTCATTAACGCAAACACATATAAGTCCGCTATGGTGCTGTTTGATCAATTTAGGGACGCGTGTAAGCCGTGGGAGCGGCATTTGAGGCGGTTTTGGCTGTTACTAAAAAGATAACAGTACTCATATTTGCCCTTTTTTGCCCACGGGGTCTGGAAAGCGCCGTCAGTGAGGTCTCAGGGAAGGCGTTTCGAGGCTCGAAGGACACAAAACGGGGGCGCAGGTTGTCCTGCGCCCCCGTTTTCTGGGCATTGCGGTTGTTTGCCGCCGGTTGTTACGCCGCCTCGTCGAACTGCGAGTTGTACAGGTCGGCGTAGAAGCCGCCTTGGGCGAGCAGCTCGTCGTGCGTGCCCTTCTCGACGATGTCGCCGTCGCGGATCACCAAGATCACGTCGGCGTTGCGGATCGTGGACAGGCGGTGCGCGATGACAAAGCTGGTACGGCCCTGCATCAGCGCATCCATGGCACGCTGAATAAGCTCCTCGGTACGGGTATCGACGTTGGAGGTCGCCTCGTCCAGAATCAGCGCCGGGCGGTCGGCCAAAATGGCACGGGCGATGGTCACGAGCTGGCGCTGACCCTGCGACAGGTTGGTGCCCTCCTCGTTGATCATAAAGTCGTAGCCGCCGGCGAGCGTATGGATAAAGTGGTCGCAGCGTGCGGCGCGTGCAGCGGCCTCGACTTCGGCATCGCTCGCGTCGGGGCGTCCGTAGCGGATGTTCTCGCGGATGGTGCCGTTAAACAGCCAGGTATCTTGCAGCACCATGGCAAACTCGCCGCGCAGCGCCGCGCGGTCCCAATCGCGCACGTCGACACCCTCGACGCGCAGCGAACCGCCGTCCACGTCGTAGAAGCGCTGCAGCAGCTTAATGAGCGTGGTCTTGCCAGCGCCGGTGGGACCGACGATGGCGATGGTCTGGCCGGGCTGCGCCTCGCAGCTAAAGTCGTGGATGATGGTCTTGTCGGGCGTGTAGCCAAACTTGACATGGTCAAACTCCACGTGGCCGGGGCGCTTTTCGGGAATCTGTGCGTCGGCCTTCTGCTCCTCCTCGGGCGCGGCCAGGAACTCAAACACGCGCTCGGTGGCGGCGGCCATCGACTGCATCGTGTTGCTCACGTTGCCCAGCTGCTGCACCGGCTGCGTAAAGTTGCGCACGTACTGGATAAAGCTCTGGATGTCGCCGGGCGTGGCATTGCCGGTCAGCGCGAGCTGCGCACCCACCACGACGACGCCCACGTAACCCATGTTACCCACCAAGCTCATAAGCGGCATCATCAGGCCCGACAGGAACTGCGAGCGCCAGCCACTAATAAAGAGGCGGTCGTTTTGACGGTCGAACTCCTCGATTGAGGCCTCGGCGCGGTCGAACACCTGGATGACGTTCTGGCCGGCAAAGTCCTCCTCGATAATGCCGTTGACGGCGCCCAGAACCTGCTGTTGCTCGCGGAAGTACGGCTGCGAGAAGTGAATCATCACGGTCAAGATAATCGCGGCGGCCGGCAGCGTGAGCACGGTGACGCCGGTAAGCGGCAGGCTGATCGAAAGCATCATGACGAGCACGCCGATAATCTGCGTCACCGACGTGATGAGCTGCGTCACGCTCTGGTTGAGCGACTGACCCAGCGTATCGACGTCGTTGGTGATGCGGCTGAGCACGTCTCCCTTGCTGTGGCCGTTGAAGTAACTCATCGGCACGACGGCAATCTTGGCGGCGATTTCCTTGCGCATGCGGTAGCAGATCTTTTGCGTGACGCCGGTCATGAGCCAGCCCTGGACCAGGCTGCAGACAGAGCTCGCCAGATACAGGCAGAGCAAAAAGCCGAGCGTCTTGGCGATCCAGTCAAAGTCAACGTCGCCGGTGCCGTTGACCTTGGCGACCAGGCCTTCGAACAGCTTGGTCGTAACCTGGCCGAGCACCTTGGGTCCCACAATGTTAAAGATGACCGAGCACACGGCAAAGGCGACGGCGGCAAACACGGCAATCTTGTGCTGGCCGATATAGCCGAGCAGCTGCCTCATGGTGCCCTTAAAGTCCTTGGCCTTTTCGCCGCGACGCATGCCGCCCATGCGGCCCATGGGACCACGCTGGCGGGTGGGCTTGGGAATCTGAGTCTTGGTCTCGTCTGCCATTAGCGCTCGCCTCCTTCCATGACGGCTGCAATTTCTTCTTGGGTAAGCCCCAGCTCCTCGGCGGAAAGCTGCGACTGTGCGATCTCCAGGTACGCCGGGCAGCTGCGCAGCAGCTCCTTGTGCGTGCCGGTGCCCACTACGTGGCCGTCGTCGAGCACGATGATCTGGTCGGCGTGCATGATGGTCGCGATGCGCTGGGCCACGACCACGAGTGCGGCGTCGGTAACGTTTTTGGCCAGCTCCTCGCGCAGGCGCGCGTCAGTCTTGTAGTCGAGGGCGCTAAACGAGTCATCGAACACCACAACCTCGGGCTTTTTTGCCAAGGCGCGGGCGATGGCCAAGCGCTGGCGCTGACCGCCCGAGACATTGGAGCCTCCCTGGCTGATGGGGGAGTCGTAGCCGCCCTCGCGCTCGGCGATAAAGTCCTCGGCCTGGGCGACGCGTGCCGCTTGGCGCATATCCTCGTCGCTCACCATGTCGCCAGCAAACTTGAGGTTGCTCTCGACGGTGCCCGAGAACAGGCGACCCTGCTGCGGGATGTAACCAATGCGGCGGCGCAGCTCGGAAAGGGTCATGTCGCGCACGTCGATGCCGTCGAGCGAAATGCTGCCGCCCGTGACGTCGTACAGGCGCGGGATGAGCTGCACAAGCGTGGACTTGCCCGAGCCCGTGGAGCCAATGATGCCGAGCATCTGACCGGCGTGCGTGGTGAAGTTTACGCCGCTGATGACGTCGGCGCGGGCATCGGGATACTGGAAGCTCACGTCGCGGAAGGTGAGCTCACCGCGCGGCGCGCTGGCCGTGGGCAGTTTGGGCGAGGCGGGGTCGTTGATGCTGGTGGGGCAGGTGATGACCTCTTCCACGCGCTCGGCTGCGACCTCGGCACGGGGCAGGATGACCGAAACCATGGTGAGGATCATAAACGCCATAACGATCTGCATGGTGTAGGAGATAAACGCCATCATGTTGCCAACCTGCATCACGCCGTCGGACACGCCCTGCGCGCCAAACCAGACGATAAGCACGGTGATGCAGTTCATGACGAGCATCATGAGCGGCATCATAAAGCTCATGGCGCGGTTGGTGTAGAGCTGCGTGGTCATCAGGTCGAGCGAAGCCTTGTCAAAACGCTCGAGCTCATGCTCCTCACGGTTGAACGAGCGGATGGGCATAAGGCCGTCGAGCAGCTCGCGGGCGGTAAGGTTCACGCGGTCCACAAAGCTCTGCATCTTTTTGAACTTGGGCATGGTGAGGCCCATGAGCACGCCGACAACGGCCGAAACCGCGATGATGGCCACGGCGATGGTCCACTCCAGGCCGGTGTGGTTGGCCAGGACGCGCATGACGGCGACGATGCCCATGACGGGGGCCATCAGGCACATGCGGATAAACAGGGTTGCGGCCATCTGGATCTGCTGAATGTCGTTGGTGCAGCGGGTGATGAGCGAGGCCTGGCTAAACTTGCCCACCTCGGCCGGCGAGAAGTGCATAACCTTGTTGAAGGTCTCGCGGCGCAGGTCGCGGGCGATGGAGCAGGCGGTGCGCGAAGCCACGGCACCGGTCAGGATGGTGGCGACGAGCGACACCAGGCACAGACCAAACATCGTGGTCGCCATGCGGCCCAGGTAGGCGTTCTGCACGTCGGCGGGGTCGATGCCCTGCGCCTTGTACTCGTCTTGCACATAGCTCACGGCGCGTTGGGTCACGATGGAGCCCGACATGGAGCCCATTTTGTCTGCCATATCGTTGGCGCCCTCGACGAGCTTGCCCTGGTCGATTAGGCCGCCTTCAACGCCTAGACGCAGGCTCTTCATGGTGATCTTGCCACCGTCGGCATCAATCTGTTTTTGCATGTTCTGCGCCGCAGCGGCCTTCTGCTGCATCTCGGCGAGTTGCTCGGGCGTCATCGCCGCCATCTGCTCGGGCGTGGGCATGGCCTGGGCGCCGCTGTTGTCTTTTTCACCGGACGTGCCCATCATGTCGCCCATGGAGTTGGCGTCAATGCCCTGGTTGAACGAAAGGACGACAGTCTCGGGGAGGCTCATGATGTCGGCAATCTTGCCGCCGTCGGCGCGCTTCTCCTCGGTGCCCTTGTACGTTCGAATGCCGTTATTGTCCGCCTTGCCAAACACGGCCTCCACAGCTTTGGCGTCCTTGGTGCTCATAAAGAGTTCGAGGTCGTCGAGCGATTCGGCGCGGATGGTGTCGGGCACGGGCGACGCGATGCCGCCTTGCTGTACACCCACGTCGACGATGTCGCTCATATAGGTAGGCAGCGCCAGATCGGCGTTGCAGCTGATTACGATAAGTACGATAGCCGCGAACAGTGCCAGGATATGTTTTTTAAAGAGCTTGAGAATCCTCACTTGGCATCTCTCCTTTCTTGATTGCGGTCGATAATTTCGTTGGCACGTCTAAGAAGGCGCACCATCTCTTGGGTATCTGTTTCGCCAAGCTCCTCGAGGAAGGCCGCGGTGCGGTCCTCGAATTCCCGACGTTTGATTTCGATAACCTGGAATCCTTTGTCGGTCACCGTGACGTGTACGCGACGACGGTCGGTCTTTGAGTGCTCGCGCTCGACCCAACCCTTGGCCTCGAGGGCGCGCAGGATATTGGCGATACGGGCGCTCGAGACCCAGGCACGATCGGCGAGTTCGCTCGGCGTGAGCGAGCCGCCGGCGCGCATGAGGGCGCGCATGACGGCCATCTCGCCACCCAGAGCCTGGTCGGCAAAGCGCGAAACGCGCTGGTGCATGCTGCCAAACTCGGTAAAGAGCTGACGCCCAAGCTCATGGAAATCGGTATCTTCCACCGAAAACCCCTAACACTAGAAACTATTTTCGGTGGAAGATGATACCCTCATACGCGGGCCTCATACAGTGGCAATATAAAGAGCGCATAAAGACTTAAAATCATTCAATTGCTGAAGCGTTTTAAAGAACTATCATGCACGCGGTTAGGCGAGGGGTTGTCACCACCATGACGACTGGGACTCATATAATCGCCATGTGCGATGCTCCAACTTCCCGCGAGGAGACACCTTATATAAAGGGGGATGGAGTCATGGCATTTGACTTCACGGGCAAGACCGCGATTGTCACGGGCGGCACTCAGGGCATTGGCCTCGAGATCGCCAAGGGCATCGTCGCGGGCGGCGGACATGTCGCGCTCATCGCAAGGAACGCTGCTAAGGGCGAGGCCGCGGTGGCCGAGCTTGGCGAGGGCAACAAGTTCTATCAGCTCGATGTCGCTGATGCACCCAAGGCGCGCGAGACTGTCGAGCAGATTTTTACGGACCTGCCTCAAACCAATATCCTGATTAACTGTGCTGGCGTCATCAGCACCAAGAAGTTCGACGAGATCGATGACACCGAGTGGCGTCGCACCATCGACATCAACCTCAACGGTACCTTTACCATGATGAATGCCGTGTACCCGCACTTTAAGGCGGCCCATGCCGGCACTATTGTCAACGTGAGTTCCGTTGCGGGCAAGATCGGTGGCGGCCTGCTCGGCACCGCGGCTTACGCGAGCTCCAAGGCCGGTGTTAACGGTCTAACCAAGGCAGTCGCCAAGGAAGGCGGCAAGTTTGGCGTTCGCTGCAACGCTGTATGCCCGTCGCTCACGTTGACCGATATGACCTCGATTCTCTCTGACGAGAACTCTCAGCGTATCATCAACGGTATTCCTCTGGGCCGCGCCGCCCAGGCCAGCGAGCCTGCGCAGATGGTACTGTTCTTCGCTTCCGACCTCGCCAGCTTCGTGAACGGCGAGATCGGTGACTGCGACGGCGGCATCGTCCTGGACGGGTAATACCCCGCGGTGATCGTTTGGCGGCGACCCTGGCGACTCGGGGTTGTCGCCTTCTTTCTGACATAGGCGCGTGCGGCTACGATTCGCATGCATCCAAAGGAGATATATATGAGTGAATCGACTGCGGTGGAGGCGCCGGCGGCAAAGGAGCCGTTCTTTAAGATGTCCTCCATCCCGGGCGCCAATATCTTGGTGCCGCTTCTGTTGGGCTGCCTGCTCAACACGCTATTCCCCGACCTGTTCAAAACGCTCGGTAGCTTTACGCTTGGCATGACCCAGCAGGGTGCAGGCCCGCTCGTGGGCGCTTTTTTGCTCATCGTCGGTACGACGATTTCGTTTAAGAGTGCTCCTGCCGCCGCTGCCCGCGGCGCCATCATCATCGCCGTCAAGCAGATCGTGGTCGTTGCCGTGTCGCTGCTCATCCTTTATGTGTTCAACGACAACCTGTTTGGCATCTCTGCCATGGTGATGCTGGCGGCTTGCACCGGCGCCAACAACGCTATGTACGCTGGTCTGATGGGCACCATGGGCAACGAGGCCGAGCGTGGCGCTGTCGCAATCACCACGCTCGTTGTCGGCCCTCCGGTCACGATGATCGTGCTCGGCGCTGCCGGCCAAGCTCCGATTGGCTGGTCGCTTGTGGGTGCCATCCTGCCGATCGTCGTCGGCATTATTCTGGGTAACCTCTTCCCGAGCTTTAAGAAGATGATGGCACCGGCACTTTCCGCCGTCATCGTGCTCGTCTTCTTTGCCATGGGCTCGACCATGACCTTTGGCCAGCTCATTAATGGCGGTCTCCCCGGTATTCTGCTCGGCGTGATCTGCTCGGTGGTCTTTGCAATTCCCGTTATCGCGGTCGATAAGCTCACGGGCGGCACGGGTGTCGCAGGTGCGGCCATTTCGAGCTGCGCCGGAGCCAATGTGGCCACGCCTGCTGCCATGGCAAGCGTCAACGAGGCCATGTACGGCGGTGCGGTGCTCGCGACGGCTACGGCACAGGTTGCTGCCTGTGCAATCGTGACGGCTATTTTGACCCCGCTGGTCACCAGCTGGTGCTACAAGCATTTTGAGGGCCAGCAGAGCAACGGCAAGGCAACGACCGACAAGGCCTCCGCAGCCGCCTAATGCTAAACGGTAATCAAAGCTAAAAACTAGCTACGCCACAGGGCGGCCACGGGGGATCCCGTGGCCGCCCTGCAGTTTCTGTAGGGTCTTTGGGACACTTTACCATGCTAAAGCTGGCATAACAGCTAGAGCGAACGTCGTACAAAGGCAAGGAAAAAACTAAACAAATCGGTGAACGGTAGTTGTTCACGCTCGCATTTCCTGCGGGTTTGTAAAAAACGCCCTTATGATATAAAAAAAGAAACATATAACAGCCCAGATGGAGAGGGTCGCTATGTTATCCTTCTCAAACGGGTGAAATCTTGGGTTTTGGGTTGCAGTTCCAAGGTGGACAAACGTTTTTCCCTGCACCAACGTGTGGTGAAGAACGGAAGAAGCCGGTAGTGCAAGCCGAAAATTCAAGAATTCAATAAGCAGCGGTGTGAGAGAGCGCCGCATTACACGTAACTAGGAGCGTGGTTACACAATGCAGGAGGCATGGGAAGGCTTCAAGGAAGGCATTTGGACGGGAGAGGTTGACGTCCGAGACTTCATCCAGAAGAACTACACCCCTTACGAGGGCGACGAGTCGTTCCTCGTAGGTCCGACCGAGCGTACCAAGGAGCTGTGGGGCGAGGTTCTCGACCTGCTGCTTAAGGAGCGCGAGCAGGGTGGTGTCCTCGATATGGACACCAAGACCGTCACGGGTATCGTGAGCCACCCCGCTGGCTACATCGATAACGCCCACCGCGAGAAGGAGACCATCGTCGGCCTCCAGACCGACAAGCCGCTCAAGCGCGCTCTGCACGTCAACGGCGGTATCCGCATCGCTTGTCAGGCTGCCAGCCAGCACGGCTATAAGGTCGACGAGAACGTTGTCGAGCGCTACACCTTCGAGCGTAAGACCCACAACGCTGGCGTCTTCGATGTTTACACTCCCGAGATGCGTGCTTGCCGCTCGGCTCACATCATCACCGGTCTGCCCGATGGCTATGGCCGCGGCCGCATCATCGGCGACTACCGTCGTGTTGCCCTGTACGGCGTCGACTACCTGATCAAGGACAAGGAGGCCCAGAAGGCTTCCACCCCGACGGTCATGACCGCCGACAACATCCGCGATCGTGAGGAGCTGCAGGAGCAGATCCGCGCCCTCGGCGAGCTCAAGATGATGGCCGAGACCTATGGTTTCGACATTTCCAACCCTGCTACCAACACGCAGGAGGCCATCCAGTGGATGTACTTCGCCTACCTTGCTGCCGTCAAGGAGCAGAACGGCGCCGCTATGTCCATCGGCCGTACCTCTACGTTCATCGACATCTACGCTGAGCGCGACCTTGCCAACGGTACCTTCACCGAGGAGCAGATCCAGGAGTTCGTGGATCACTTCATCATGAAGCTTCGCATGGTCAAGTTTGCCCGTACCCCTGAGTACCAGGCCCTGTTCACCGGCGACCCGCAGTGGGTCACCGAGTCCATCGGCGGCATGGGTGTTGACGGCCGTACGCTCGTTACCAAGATGAGCTACCGCTACCTGCACACGCTCGAGAACATGGGCACCAGCCCCGAGCCCAACATGACCGTTCTGTGGTCGACCCGTCTGCCCGAGAACTTCAAGAAGTTCTGCGCCAAGACTTCTGTCGCCAGCTCCTCGATTCAGTACGAGAACGACGACCTCATGCGCGTCTATCATGGCGACGACTACGGTATCGCCTGCTGCGTGTCCTCCATGCGCATCGGCAAGGAGATGCAGTTCTTCGGCGCCCGCGCCAACCTGGCCAAGTGCCTGCTGTACGCACTCAACGGCGGTGTTGACGAGGTCTCCAAGAAGCAGGTCGGCCCCAAGTATCGCGCCGTCGAGGGCGATACGCTCGATTACGACGACGTTGTGGCCAAGTACAACGACATGATGAAGTGGCTCGCTGGCGTGTACGTCAACTCGCTGAACATCATTCACTACATGCACGACAAGTATTGCTACGAGCGTATCCAGATGGCTCTGCACGACAAGCACGTGCACCGCTGGTTCGCTACGGGCATCGCTGGCCTTTCCGTCGTGGCTGACTCCCTGTCCGCCATCAAGTACGCCAAGGTCCACCCCGTCCGTGACGAGAACGGCATCATCGTCGACTTCGAGACCGAGGGCGAGTTCCCCAAGTACGGTAACGACGACGACCGCGTCGACCAGATCGCTCACGACGTTGTGCACCAGTTCATGGAGTACATCCGCATGAACGACACCTACCGCAACTCCGTGCCCACGACCTCGGTTCTGACCATTACCTCCAATGTCGTGTACGGTAAGAAGACCGGCTCCACGCCCGACGGCCGCAAGGCTGGCCAGCCGTTCGCCCCGGGTGCTAACCCCATGCACAAGCGCGATAGCCACGGCGCCATCGCTTCGCTGTCTTCGGTTTCCAAGCTCCCGTTCCGCGATGCGCAGGACGGCATCTCCAACACCTTCTCCATCATCCCGAGTGCGCTCGGCAAGGAGGATCAGGTGTTCTTTGGTGATATCGACCTTGATCAGCTGGGCGAGTAACTATTGTTAGTGCTATACTAACAATAACGATTACTGATTAGTGCGCCGGTTTCGGCCGGCGCCTATTAATCGAAGGAGACACATTATGAAGGTTTCTGAAGTTTCTGAGACTCAGGCCGATAACCTGGTCCACATGCTCGACGCTTACGCCGAGAAGGGTGGCCACCACCTGAACATCAACGTCTTCAACCGTGAGACGCTGCTTGACGCTCAGGCTCACCCCGAGAAGTACCCGCAGCTGACCATCCGCGTTTCCGGCTATGCCGTGAACTTCCACACGCTCACCAAGGAGCAGCAGGACGAGGTCATTGCGCGTACCTTCCACGACAAGTTCTAAAGGGACTCAACTCCCACCGGAGACCCGGTAAGGCCTACGCACTTTGCCTCTCAAACGTCCTCGCCGCTTCGCGGCTGCGGAATGTTTGCGAGACAAAGTGCTCGCGGCCTTGCCGGGTCTCCTGCGTTGTCGTCCTTTAGGGAACCACGCTAAATTAAATTGGTGTCCTCGGACATGCAAAGAGGCTCGCTGCGCACTTCGTGCGGCGAGCCTCTTTGCGTCCTGCGGAATGTTTTGGGAGGTAGCCCAAACAGCCCCGGTGGGGGTCCTGTGTAGTCACCCTTTAGGCGGAACTCTCCTAATTATTTGGATGAGTCGTTTACTTACTTGTACTGTTACCGTCATCCCGCTGTTGTTGGGGTATGCTTTGTTCGTATGTAAACGTATGACATGTTGATGGGGGAGGGTGCTATGGCTCGCGAGAGTGCTCGTTCTAAGGATACGGCTAAGCCTGGCATCAAGGAAGTTGCGGCGGTGGCGGGGGTTTCGCCTACTACGGTATCTCGTGTGCTTAATAATCGTGGCTATATTAGCCAAGAGACCCGCGATAAGGTCCATGCCGCGATGAAGCGCATCAACTATACGCCCAACGATATCGCTCGTGCCATGCTCAACGGTCGCCTGAATCTTATCGGTATGATCGTCCCCTATGTCAGCAGTCCGTTTCATGCCCAAGTGGTTCAAGTCATTGAGCATACCCTGGCCGAAAACGGTTTTAAGATGCTGCTGTGCAATAGCGCCAATCGACCCGAGCTTGAGCGCTCTTATATCGACATGCTTCGACGCAATATGGTTGATGGCGTCATCGTCAACTCGCTTAATATCGGTGCCGAGGCGTATGCCGAGATGGGCTTGAGTCTGGTTGGTATCGACTGCGACCTTGGCGAAGCCTCTGTTCAGATTGCGAGCGACAGCTATAGCATCGGCGAACTTGCCACGCGTCGCCTGATCGATGACGGATGTTCACGCATCCTGTGCCTGCGCAGCAATAGCCGCATGCGCATGCCTGCCAATAAGCGTACCGATGCCTACCTCGATGTTGTTGAGCAGGCCGGTTTGCCCGCGCTTGTCCGTGAGGTCGAGTTCGTTAAGCCCGACGACGAAAAGAGTGCGGTCGTTGCGAAGATCCTCGATGAGAACCCCGATATTGACGGCATCTTTGCGGGAGACGACACGATGGCGGCTATCTGTCTTAACGTGATGAAGCAGCGCGGCTTGAGCGCTCCGGGCGATATTAAGGTCGTGGGCGCGGATGGTGCCCGCCGCACTATGACGTTTATGCCTGACTTAACAACCGTACGCCAAGATATCGATCGCATCGGAGAGCTCGCGGCGCAATCCATCATTGCTCTTATTAACGGCGAAAAGCCCGAATCGAATATCAAGCTCCCCGTTGAACTCATTGAGGGTAAAACCGCGTAGTTCATCCCGTGCCAAAAGAATTCCTCAAACACCTCTGATGACCGTTCGCCGGCATATGTCAACCGTTTGCCGACGACTGGAACTGCGAAAAGACGTATTGGTGTGAAAACGTTTGACATATGAAAACGGTTGACATATCTTGCAGTTGTACCGAGTTAGTATCTCGTGAGAAAGGAAGTCTCGGATGCACAAGGTGTATTACCAGCCTGAGGGAATTTGGGTAGGCGACATCATGCCGTACGGCGAGGACGGCACGTTCTATCTCTATCATCAGCGTGACACGCGAAACCCCGGACCTTTCGGAGAGCCGTTTGGCTGGGCACTCGCGACAACCAAGGACTTCGTCAATTACAAAGACTTTGGCGAGAGCCTTGAGCGTGGCGGCGACGAGGAAGTCGACCAGTATGTTTATGCCGGCACGGTGTTTAAGGTGGGCGACAAGTACCATGCGCTCTACACTGGTTGCAATCGCGATAAGGTCAAGGCACGCTTGATGAAGCAGGTTCTTCTTCACGCAACGAGTGACGACGCCGTCAAGTGGGAGAAGAACATCGCCGAGACGCTGCTTCCGCCCCAGGAGGGTTACGATGACCGCAACTGGCGCGATCCCTTTGTGCTTTGGGATGAGGAGAACGAAGAGTACATGCTCATCCTCGGCACGCGTGTGGGCGAGGACAAGCGTCTGATGACCGGTCGTCTGGTCAAGTTCACCTCCAAGGACCTGGATACCTGGGAGTTCCAGGGCGACTGGTGGAATCCGGGCCTGTACACCATGTTCGAGATGCCTGATCTCTTTAAGATGGGCGACTGGTGGTATCTGGTGTTCTCCGAGTACAGTGATGGCAACAAGACCCGTTACCGCATGTCTCGCTCTATCAACGGTCCTTGGATCACTCCTGCGGACGATTCCTTCGATGGCCGCGCGTACTATGCCGCGCGTACCGCATTTGATGGTGAGCGCCGCGTTCTCTTTGGTTGGGTTCCTACGCGTGACGAGGGCGGTGACCCCAGCTCTTACCTGTGGGGTGGCACCTTTATGCCCCTCGAGATCGTTCAGCGTGCCGACGGAACGCTCGGCACCAAGCTCCCCGACAGCATGCTTGGCGCCTTTGGCGAGGGCAAGGCTGTCGAGACCTTTGAGCTTTCCTGCGAGTCGGGCAAGGTCGAGCAGGTGCTCGCCGCGGATGCCGGCTCCACCTACTTGCTCGATGCCGACATTGAGCTCGGCGGTAACGCTGCCGGCTTCTCGGTCAAGTTCGCCGAGGACGCCGAGACTGGTCTTGCCTATGAGTTCCGCGCCAACCTGCGCGAGGGCAAGCTCGAGTTCACGCCGGCTCCCCAGTACCCGTGGTTCCAGGTCAACAACATGGGCCTCGAGCGTCCGTTGTTCTTTAAGGGCGAGGGCACTCACCATGTGCGTCTGGTCGTCGACGACGACATCGCGACCATCTTTGTCGATGATGTTGCGCTCAACGCTCGCTTCTGCAACAAGCAGGGCCAGGGTGTGGCGCTTACCGTCACCGACGGTGCGCTCAAGTGCGCAAACGCAACGATCGCGTCTCTGTAGCGGCAACGAACCGTTTTATGATTTAGAAAAGGAATGGAGAGGAACATGGACTACAAGGCAGTGTCCCAGCAAGTCGTCGACAACGTCGGCGGACTGGAGAACATCGAGGGCGCCACGCATTGCGTGACCCGTCTGCGTCTGGTGCTCAAGGATACGAGCAAATACAACAAGGCCGAGCTCGAGAACATCGATGGCGTCAAGGGCGTGCTGTACAACAGCGGCCAGCTCATGATCATCTTCGGTACCGGTACCGTCAACAAGGTTTACGATGAGTTTATGGCTCTGACGGGCGTTAAGGAGATCAGTGCTTCCGAGGTCAAGGGCGCCGAGGCGGACAAGAAGGGCAAGTTCTTCTCGGTCCTCAAGGTATTCTCGGACATCTTTATCCCCATCATTCCCGCCTTCGTCGGCGCTGCAATCATCATCGGCCTTAAGTCGCTGATCGTTGCCAACGGCCTCTTTGGCATGGAGGGCAGCCTCGCCGATCACAGCGAGTTCCTCAAGAACCTCGCAAGCTTCTTTGCCATTATCGCCACCACGTTCGACTACCTGCCTGTCCTGGTTATGTACAGCGCGGTCAAGCGTTTTGGCGGTAACCCGATCCTGGGCATCCTCGTCGGTATCGTCATGGTTCACCCGAGCCTTATGAACCGCAACACGTTCGTTATGGACCCGACGGGTGCTGAGTACTGGAACTTCGGTCCGCTATCCATTCCCATGGTTGCTTTCCAGGGCGGTGTGTTCCCCGCAATCCTGACTGCCTGGTTTATGGCCAAGGTCGAGAAGATTGCCCAGAAGTACATCCCCGAGGTCGTTTCGTTCGTCTTTGTCCCGACCGTTACCCTGATTCTTGCTAACGTTGCCCTGTTCACCGTGTTCGGCCCGCTCGGCAACCTGATCGGTGACGTCCTCGCCGGCGTAATCGATATCCTGTACAACAGGATGGGCGTCTTTGGTGCCTTTGTCTTCGCCGCGTTCCTGCAGCCGCTCGTCGTTACCGGTACGCATCAGTTCATCCAGGGTATTGAGGCCAACCTCGTTGCCACGACCGGCTTCAACTACATCCAGGCCATCTGGTCGGTTTCCATCATCGCCCAGGGCGGCGGCGCCATCGGCATGTATCTCATCCACAAGAAGCACTCCAAAGAGCGCAACATCTGCATGTCGTCCTTTATCCCGACGCTGGTCGGTATCTCCGAGCCCGCAATCTTTGCTGCAAACATGCGCTACTCGATCATCCCGTTCGTCTGCGCTTGCATCGGTGCAGGCTGCGGCGGTGCCTTCGTGAAGCTCTTTGAGGTGCGCGCTATCGGTCAGGGTCTGACCGGTGTGCTTGGCCTGCTCATCGTTACGCCCGAGACGCTCGTGTGGTATGTGGCCGGCAATCTCATCGCCTTTATCGTGCCGATCGTCTTGATCTTTGCCTACAACAAGGCAAAGGGCGTGCCGACCACCGATGAAGAGGGCGCTGGCGCTGGCTTCGACGTTAGCTTCTAGTTGAGCCGTTCAGCGTAATCTGAGGATAAGTCCATTTGAGGAAGGGCGTTCGACTCGTGTGAGTCGAGCGTCCTTCCCCATAGACGAGAAAGTCAACGGCGATGTTTAATCAAAAAAATAAGGTGACACGCGCGGACTATGAGCAGTGGCGAGCTGGACAGGACGAGACGGCGGCTCGCATCGCGTCCGACCCCGATAGGCTCCTGTTCCATGTGGAGCCTGAGCTTGGCTGGCTCAACGACCCCAACGGTTTGGTTCAGATTGGTGATACGTATCACATCTATCATCAATACGATCCGTTCGATGCTGCGCATGGCGGTCCAGTGCTTTGGAACCATCTGACGACAAAGGATTTTGTGACCTACGAGAATCACGGTCCCGTGCTGTTTCCCGATTCCGATTTGGATTCGAGTGGAGCGTATTCTGGTTCTGCCTTTGTACGTGATGGTAAGATTCACTACTTCTATACCGGCAACGTCAAGCATTTTGACCGCGATGATTACGACTACGTGTTGACGGGCCGTGAGCAAAACCAAATTCATATGGTTGCCGAGAATCCCGACGAATTGGGCGAGAAGCGCATGGCTGTTGGGCCGGTCGATTACCCCGACGATATCGGTACGCACGTGCGCGACCCCAAAATCCTTGAACACGACGGTATCTACTACATGGTTCTCGGCGCTCGTACGAAAGACAATCGTGGCTGCGTGCTTGTCTATGCCTCGCACGATCTAGAGGACTGGAGCTATGCGACGCGCATTGAGCCGGGCGAGAAGTTTGGCTTTATGTGGGAGTGCCCTGATCTATTTGAGCTTGATGGCGAGCTTATTCTCGTTTGCTGTCCGCAGGGTGTGCCCGCCGATGGTTGGTGTTACCGCAATCCGCACCAGTGCGTGTGGTTCTCCATCGAGGCCGATTGGGAGGCGCCGAGCTTTAAGATCACCGGGCAGGGCATGCCCCCGATGGTCGATGCCGGCTTTGATTTCTACGCACCGCAGTCCTTTGAGGATGCTGCGGGTCGGCGTTTGATGATCGGGTGGTCTGGTTGCCCCGATGCGACGGCAGAAAACCCGACGGTGGCACGCGGGTGGCAGTGCGCGTTGACGGTGCCGCGAGAGCTGAGCATACGCGATGGTAAGCTCTGTCAGCAGCCGGCGCACGAGATTGAGAAGGTGCGCGGCGACTGCGTTCGCGCGACAGGCGGTGAAACCGTTGAGGAGCCGGGCCGCCTGTTTGATCTTGTGGTTTCCTGTGAGGGCGCCAAGATGGTCGAGCTCGAAATCCGCAAGGGTGTCTTTGTGCGTTATACGGACGGGATGCTTACCCTCGATATGGGTGACGAAGGCTATGGGCGCGACCAGAGGTCGATTGAGCTCGGCGAGCTTCGCGACCTACGCGTGCTTTCGGACACTACGATGGTCGAGATTTTTGCAAATGGCGGCGAGGCGGCACTTACGAGCCGTACCTATTCGCCGGCGGTTCCGGCGATGGAGCTGCACGCCGAGGGTGCGGTATCGATGAATTTCTACCGCCTCGTGCATTAACCGTGCATGGAGTACGATTGGACTTGCTGGGCGGAATGTGTCGCAGTTACCGCGGCCAGCTACCGTTTATCGCGTATAGCGACCGTTTGCGGAATAAGTAACACTCCTTAATAAACCGTGTAGAATCTCAGGATGCACGGAGTTTTCCAGGGAGACGCTGTCCTTTGTTGTGTGCAAGGGGCGGCGTCTCTTTGGCGCTTGGACGCCGTTGTGCAACAGTGCGGCGGCGCGTGCCATGTATTGAAAAGCCAATGTTGAGATGGGTCGTGATAATAATGGGCAAGTACGTAATCGTGGTTGAGTCTGGGTCGGATGTGACGCCGGAGCTTTGCGAACGCTACGGCATCGTGCGCGTGCCCATGCATGTCATGATTGGTGACGAGACCGTCGAGGACGGCTCGATCGATCCGCTCGAGATTTATTCACGCTGCAACGAGTTTGGCGTAATGCCCAAGACCAGCGGCTGCGCGCCTGCGGATTTTGCTCACGTGTACGACCGTATCCATGCCGAGCAGCCCGATGCGACCATTCTGCATCTTGCGTACTCCGAGGCCACGACCTGCTCGCATCAGTCCTCCAAGATTGCAGCTAAGGGCCGCGACTACGTGTTCTCCATGGACACGCGCTTTGTCTCGGTGGGCCAGTCGCTTGTTGTCGTCGAGACCGCCAAATACATCGAGGCTCACCCCGATGCCACCGTCGACGAGATCTTTGCATTTACGAACTCCGTCATGGACCGTGTGCTGCTGGGCTTTGTTCCTACGGACCTTGCCTTCCTTAAGGCAGGCGGTCGTCTGTCCAACGTGGCATTCCTCGGTGCCCACCTGCTCAAGATTAAGCCCTGCATTGAGGTGACGGGCGGCAAGTTCGTGGCGACCAAGAAGTTCCGCGGTTCTATGCTCAAGTGCGCCCGTGCCTTTATTGACCACATGGTTGCCAAGGGCGAGATCGACTACTCGCATATTGGCCTGGCGTATTCGGTGGGTCTTTCCGAGGAGTTGCGCGACGACATGGAAATCTATGCGCGCGACCTGGGCTTTAAGGACATTACCTGGACTCAGGTTGGTGGCGTCATCTCGAGCCACTGCGGCCCGACCGCCTTCGGTGCGGTGCTCACGCTTAAGGCGTAAAGGCCGCAGGTGAGCGTTCTTCAGCCTGACATCTCGACGTAGACCCCAGCCATGGTGATGGGGGATAGATTAAAACGTGCCATTCTAGCCCGAGACGTTTAAACGCAAGCGCATGGGCTAGAATGGCTCTGGCATTTTAATTGGTTGCATCCAAGGAGAGGCAAGGTAGCGGGAATGGCTGAGATGACGCTTGAGGGTGTGGACGCTCGTCCTGAGGATTCCGCATTTGCCCTAGGCCGCGTGCATTCAATCGAGACGATGGGAACGGTCGACGGACCCGGCATTCGCTTTGTGGTGTTTGTCCAGGGCTGTCCCATGCGCTGCGCGTATTGTCACAATCCCGATACCTGGTCGGTTAACGGCGGCACCATGGTGACCGTCGAACACCTGATGGATGAGTTCCAGAGTAACCACGAGTTCTATCGCAGCGGCGGAATTACGGTTTCGGGCGGCGAGCCGCTCCTACAGCCTGAGTTTTTGGCCGACCTGTTCCGCGCCATGCACAATAACCCCGATGGCCGCGTGCATACCTGCCTTGACAGCTGCGGATATGCGTTTGATCCCAATCACCCCGAGAAGTTCGATGCCGTTCTCAACGAGACCGACATGGTGCTGCTCGATATTAAGCATGCCGACCCGGTCGAGCATAAAAAGCTGACTGGTTGCGATCCCGCACGCATCTTGGCGTTTGGCGATGAGCTTGCACGTCGCAAGATCAAGGTTGTTATCCGTCACGTGGTGGTGCCGGGCATTACCGACACGGTGGAGGAGTGCGAGAAGCTCGGTCGCCTCATCGCTCCATGGCACAACGTGGTGGGCCTGGAAATGCTGCCATATCACACGATGGGTGTCGTCAAGTACGAGCAACTGGGCATTCCCTATAAGCTCGAGGGCGTGCCCCAGATGGATACCGCGCGCATGCCCGAGCTGCGCAATGCCGTTATGACCGGCATGAAAAAGCGCCGTGCGGAGCTCAGGTCGGCCATCGGCTAACAAGCCATTTTTGCCCCTTTATGATATCCGAGCTGTACTGGCCTAACGGCTTGGTGCAGACACGGTTGAGTCAAAATGCTGGTACCATACCGTGGATAAGCAGTTTTCACAGGTTTGGGGGATGGTATGCCTACCATCGCAATCATCGGTGCGCTCGAAAAAGAGGTTGCGCAGATTAAGGAAGAGCTGAGTGGCGCGCATGAGTCGCAGGAGGCGGGCTTGACCGTTGTGAACGGTGGGCTTTCGGGTCTGACAGTAGTCGCCACGACGGCGGGCATGGGGACCGTGAACGCCGCTGCCGCAACGCAGCATCTCATCAGCAAATACGCCCCGCAGGCCGTAGTGTTTTCGGGCATTGCGGGTGGCCTTAACCCTAAACTGCATATTAACGACGTGGTTATAGGCAAGTGCCTGCGCTATCTGGATACCGATACGGCACTCATCGCCGAGTCCGCGCCGGGGCTCGAGGAGTTTGTCTCGACGCCGGTGTTGGCTGATGTCGCCGCCGCCGTGCTTGCCGAGCGTGGATTTGTGGATGTCTCGGCGGATGAGACTTCTGCGGAGAAGGACCCCAAGCAGTTCCTGTGTGGCACTATCGCCACGGGTGACCGCTTTGTTACTGGTGATGCCATGCGTAACGCTGCGATTGAGGCCACGCATGCCGATTGCGTCGAGATGGAGGGCGCGGCAATTGCGCACATCGCGGCCAAGAATGGTGTCGATTGCCTGGTGCTGCGCGCTATCAGCGATAATTGCGACGAGGCATATGACGCGTTTTGCGAGCGCGAGTTCGATCTGGACGAGTACGCTCGCACCGCGAGCGGCATCACGCTCGATATCGTCCGCCGCATTGCCGCTGCGCAATAGCGCGTCTATTTGTAAGAACCTACGACCAAGGAGTGTCCATGGCCGATTCCATTAACTATCAGCTTGCCAAGTTCGTTGCCAGCTACGGCAAGGTTTCGCAGATTCCCGAGTCCACCTGCCCCGAGGTGAGCTTTGTCGGCCGCTCCAACGTGGGCAAGTCGTCGATCATGAACAAGCTCTTTGGCCGCAAGAACCTGGTCAAGGTTTCCAGCACGCCGGGCAAGACGAGCAATATCAATTTCTTCGAGGCCGACGACGTGCACTTTGTGGACCTGCCGGGCTACGGTTTCGCGCGTCGCTCCAAGGCCGAGCGCGATCGTTGGGCCGAGCTCATTGGCGACTTTTTCGACTCCGAGCGCAGCTTTAACTTGGTCGTCTCGCTGGTGGACATTCGCCACGACCCCAGCAAGCTCGACCACGACATGATCGACTATCTACAGGGCAACGAGTTCAACTTTATCGTCTGCCTCACCAAAGCCGATAAGCTCAGCCGCACCCAGCAGGCCCGCCAGGCAGCAGCCATCAAAAAGCAGCTCAACGTCCCGGCCGAAAACGTGATCATCACAAGCTCCCAGACCGGTACCGGCATCGACGAACTCAAAAAGCGCATCGCCGAGGCCTGCCTCTAATCGGGCTGCAGCCCCTCAAAAGCTCCCATCTATATCACCCCAGTGATAGTTATTGGTAAACTATCACTGGGGTGATATTTTTTAGGAGGTCGATATGGAGCTTTGGCACGGGTCGGAGGTTGTTGTCGAGCATCCATCGTTGGATAAATGCAGGCAATTCAATGACTATGGGCGCGGGTTTTATTGCACACCGCATGAGGAAATGGCAATGGAGTGGGCATGTCGGACCGAGTCTGATGGCATTGCCAATCGATATGAGCTTGATTTAGATGGCCTTGCGATTTTGGATTTGGAATCAGGTGAGTTCTCGATTCTCAACTGGCTTGCAATTCTGGCGAATAACAGAGAGTTCAATGTTTCAACGCCAGTAGCACGCGAGGGGCTTCGTTATCTGCTGGATAACTGCCTGATTGATATTTCTCCCTATGACGTTATTCGAGGCTATCGTGCAGACGATTCCTATTTCTCGTTTGCAAGACAGTTTGTCAACGGCATGATCTCGCTCAGGCAATTGCAGCGCATTATGTTTTTGGGGGATTTGGGCACTCAATATGCGCTTATGAGTGAGCGCGCGTTCTCGGCGATCAGGTTCTGCGATTGGAAGCAGGTCTCGGGAGCTGAGTTTTATCCCAAACGATTTGAGCGAGAACAGAACGCTCGACGTAAGTATCTGGATACGGTAAACGGATTTGACTCTGATGGTGTTGACATTAGGGATTTGATGGCAGGGAGGGTTGATTTGAATGATCCAAGAGTTAACGGATTGTGGGCCGAGTAGGACATACCCCGTCTACTACCTCGAGGATGCAATGAACAACCTCGGCGACTGCTTTGACTATGCCGTCAATGACTATGGAGCAGAAGGATCGGAAGTTGCTGAACTCTTTTGCCTGAGCGGGGTTGCTCGAGAGTTTGAGCGCGGCAATGCATGGGTAGTGTCGGGAAAATCGGGCGTTGAGCTGTTCGCGCTCATTGCCGAAAGGTCCGGCTATCAATCAAGGCCGATGCCAAATCGAACCTACCGATTCGAAAAGACACCGGAATACTGGACAGGCTGGATGCTGGCATACCTGCAGTGGCGCTTAGGAGAGTCTTTCGAAGATTTGCTGCATGTCGTTCCATTTGATGTGCTGCGCAGTCTGTATTGCCCCTGGCACGAAGCCTCGGAGGAACGCGTGGCTCGTCTCGTCTGCGATATGGCGAAAAAAGCGTCCAGGCAAACCAAACTTGCGTTAGCAAGAAAGAGACTCAAGAAAACCCAACAAGATCTGGCATACGAATCGGGTGTGTCACTCCGCTCAATCCAAATGTACGAGCAGCGTCAGAGAAACATCAATGAAGCCTCGGTAACAAGCGTACGAGCCATAGCAAAAGCCCTCCACTGCAACATCGAGGACCTCCTAGAACCAGTCTTCGAATACAAAGAAACCGGCGCCGTCTAAACCAAGCACACAGCCGATGCCCGCCTCTAGGAAGTGCTCCAGCCTAGCAAGAGCCCCTATCAATAAAAATCCAAACTATCAGCCCGGCGACTTTCCAGAGCGTAGGTCCCTGTAGCCGCCGCCGGTGAAGTTAACATAGGGGAGGCTAGGGGGCTTTGCCCCCAAATCTTTCCGCAGGACGGCAGGACCCCCGCCGCACGAAGTGCGCAGCGGGGGTCCTGCCATGTCCGAGGACGATTTGGGGGCAAAGCCCCCTGGCCTCCCCGGCGAGTATACGGGACGGCGACTACAGGTATTCGATCTGGGCGCCTTCCGTGTCGCACGTCAGAATATGCGTATCACACTTAGGGAACTGCTCGCGCAGCTTGACCTGCAGGAACTTTGCCACGATGGTATCGTCGGTCACAGCCATGAGGGTCGAGCCCGAGCCGCTAATCCAGATGGTCTTAGCGCCGCCGTTAAGGCAGGTGTCGCGCACGGCGTTGTAGTCGGGAATCAGGCGGCGACGATAGGGCTCCTGAATGCGGTCGTCATTGGCGGCGGCAATCAGGTTGAGGTCACCGGTCTCCAAGCCGCGCGTCATACCGGCGATGCGGCCCATCTGCCACACGGCGGTGGAGAGCGGAATCTCCTGCGGCACGACCTTGCGCGCCTCGCTCGTGTGTACCTCGTAGGGCAGAATCACGGTAATAAAACGCAGGCGATCGCTCACCTCGTAGCGCAGGCACTGGGGGAGCGAATCGGTCGGCGTAAAGGAGCAGACGGCGCCGCCCAGGATAGCGGGGGCGACGTTATCGGGATGGCCCTCGACCTCGGTGGCGATGCGAACCAGCTCGGCGCGGTCGACGGTGTGGCCTGTCAGTGCGGCGGCGGCCATAATGCCGGCGACGACGCAGGTGGAGCTGGAGCCCAGGCCGCGGGCGACGGGCACGTCGGTCTGGATGTCGATGGCAACGGGAAAAGCCGGCTCGCCCCAGGCGGCCAGAGCATCGACAAAGCTTACATAGACCAGGTTATTCTCGTTTTGGAATTCCTCGGGGCAGCCCGTGATGGTGAGCTTGTCGGCGCGCTCAAAGGTAAAGTGCGAGTAGAGGCTGACGGCCATGCCGAGGGTATCGTAGCCAATGCCCAAGTTGGCGCTTGTTGCTGGGACGGTGATCTTGATCATGTGAGTCCTCCTGGCGTGCCTGGCTGTTTAGTTCGCTGCTCGGGCAGTCCTGCGCAAGACGGAAAGCACATTAAGTGCTTTCCTTTGCGTGCGGAACTCGCGACGAACTAAACAGCCAGGCACGCTATGCACGTTCGTCATCATCCCGGGGGTTATCTGATGAAAGAAAGTACGCCGGCTTTCGCCGGCGCTTAATAAGGGTTTTAGTTGGTAGCCATCTTTTTTGCTGCAGACTCGACGTAGCTTGCCATCTCATCGACGTTGCAGACGTCTTCGAAGCGGACGGGCTTGGACTCGAGCTCGGCGAGTTGGACCGGGGCAACCGTGTTGGTTGCCTGCTCGAGCACGCGCATGGCCTCAAAGTCGTCCTCGGGAACGTCGAGCCCCAGGGCATCGCAGCAGGCGCGCGGGAACTTGTAGGGGCTGGCGGTCGAAAGCAGCACGCGAGCCTTGGCGCCCTCGGCGGGAGCGACCTTTTCAAAGACGTGATAGCCGCAAGCGGTGTGCGGGTCGATCACGTAGCCGTTGGCGTCCCAGCAACTCTTGATGGCAGCGCGGACCTCGTCCTCGCTGGCCCAGCCGCAGCCAAAGACGCTCTGAATCTTGGCCAGCAGCTCGGCGGGCACCTCGTAGCGACCAGTCTGTGCCAGCTGCTCCATAAGGCCGGCAACGAGCTCGCAGCCGCCGTCGGACAGGAAGTACAGCATGCGCTCCAGGTTAGAGCTGATGAGGATGTCCATCGACGGCGAGATGGTCGTGAAGAACGGGCGGTTACGGTCGTAGACGCCGGTGGTCAGGAAGTCGGCAAGCACGTTGTTCTTGTCGCTCGCGACGATGAGCTTGGCGACGGGCAGACCCATACGCTTGGCATAGTAGCCGGCCAGGATATCGCCAAAGTTGCCGGTCGGTACGCAGAACTCCACGGCGTCGCCGGCCTCGATAGCGCCGGCGCGCAGCAGCTGCGCATAGGCGGCAAAGTAGTAGACGACCTGTGGCACCAGGCGGCCGACGTTGATGGAGTTGGCACTCGAAAGCACCGTGCCGGCGGCCTCAAGACGCTCGGCAAGCTCCTTATCGGCAAAGATACGCTTGACGGCACTCTGGGCATCGTCGAAGTTGCCGCGGATGCCGCAGACGGCGACGTTATCGCCCTCCTGCGTGGACATCTGCAGGTTCTGGACGCGGCTGACCTTGCCCTCGGGATAAAAGACGGTGATGCCCGTGCCCGGGGCGTCGGCAAAGCCGGCGAGTGCGGCCTTGCCGGTGTCGCCTGACGTGGCGGTGACGATCATGATGCGCTCGGCGCCGCCGTCCTTGGCGGAAGTGCGGGCCATGAGGCGGGGGAGCATCTGTAGGGCGACGTCCTTGAAGGCGCTTGTGGGGCCGCCAAAGAGCTCCATCACATAGGTCTGAGGGGCGTCAGCGCCCGGCGCTGCGTCGAGTTTGACGAGCGGCGTGACCTCATCACTCGCGAACGTGCCGCGGTATGCCTCGTCGACACACGCCGAAATTTCTTCGGCCGTGTAATCATTCAGTAACATTCCCAACACATCTTGAGCGATTTCAAAGTACGATTTATCTGCAAGCGAGCTGATATCGACCTGCTGGGTGCCAAGCTCGTCCGAGACAAACAAACCCCCGTCGGGAGCGATGCCGGTGCGGATTGCCACCTTACTTGAGCACGATAAAGTGCGTCCTCGTGTACTATGATAAGTTCCCATATAACACTGCTCCTCGGATGCCTTGGTCCCAATCGGTGAAACCATGGTATCAGAGCGCGCAAAGTAGGTTTGCAGAGGCTTTTTAGAAAGGTAACCTCCAGCCCATGATTAAGATTGCCAAGTTTGGCGGCTCGTCGGTCGCCGACGCCGAACACTTTAAGAAGATCAAGGCCATCGTCGATGCCGACCCGGCTCGCCGTTTTGTGGTGGTTTCCGCCTGTGGTCGCCGCTTTAAGGGCGACACCAAGGTGACCGACCTGCTCTACCTGGTTAACGCGCACGTTAAGTATCACGTGTCGTGTGAGGAGCTGCTCGAGGACATTGGCCAGCGCTACTTTGATATTGCTGACGAGCTAGGACTCACCTATCCCATCCGCGAGGAGTTTGTGGCCTTTGCCGAGCGCGCCCGCTCGGGCGGCTACTCCACCGAGGAGCTCGTGAGCCGCGGCGAGTACTTCACCGCTCGCCTGATGGCCGAATACCTGGGTCTGCCGTTCCTGGACGCTGCGACGGTTGTGGCGTTCCATCACGACGGTACGCTCAGCATGAATCGCACCTCCGAGCTGGTGCAGGAGTATGGCCAGCAGGGCGGCTTTGTAATGCCCGGTTTCTACGGCGCGACGCGTGAGGGTCAGATCAAGCTGCTCGATCGTGGCGGCGGCGATATTTCCGGCTCGATTCTGGCCAAGTGCCTGGGCGCCGATCTGTACGAGAACTGGACCGACGTCTCGGGCTTCTACTCTGCCGACCCGCGCATCGTGCCCGAGGCTCAGCCCATTGCGCGCGTTACCTACGAGGAGCTGCGCGAGCTTTCGTACATGGGCGCGAGCGTCCTGCACGAGGAGGCTGTGTTCCCCGTGCGCGAGGCAGGCATTCCGCTGGTCATCAAGAACACCAATGCGCCGCAGGACCCCGGCACCATCATTAGCGAGACGGCTGACGAGGGCGAGGCAGAGCCCATCATTACCGGCGTGACCGGCAAGCGCGGTTTTGTCGCCATCAACGTCGCCCGCGACCGCACCAAGCCCCGTGTTGGCTTTATGCGCCGTGCGCTTTCGGTGTTCGAGCGCTATGACGTTTCCGTCGAGCACATGCCCACCGGTGTCGACCGGTTTGGCGCCGTGGTGCAGGAGCAGGACGTTCACGATTCGCTGTACTCGCTTGTGGGCGACATTCAGCAGGAGGTCGAACCGCTCGAGATCGAGGTTGTCGAGGGCCTGGCGCTTATCGCGACCGTCGGTCGTAACCTGCGCGGTCGTGCAGGTATCTCGGGTCATCTGTTTGGCATGCTTGGCCAGGCTGGCGTGAGCGTGCGTATGATTTCGCAGAGCTGCGACGAGATCAATATCATTATCGGTGTCGAGGAGAAAGACTTCGACCTGGCGATTCAGACCATTTACCGTGCCTTCTCCGATGAGAACGGCATTGTGAAGGTCTCTGACCTAGAGGCTCCCGCGCCGGCCGATCCCGCCCTGGCTGCGCTCCATAAGTAGCTGCTATCTCGGTGGATTTTTGGGATAAGTGCCAAAAATCAACTGCGGGGCGTTTCGTTTCGGTTTCGTTTCGGCGGGGCGGGTTTCGTGCCCGCCCCGTTCTTGTATACACTGGCAACAATTATCGGCCTGCTCGGCGTGCGGGCAAAAGCCACAACCTTTAAAGGGGGAAGCATGAAACAGTACACGGTTGCTATTTTGGGCGCGACGGGAGCCGTGGGCACCCAGATGCTCGAGTGCCTCAATGAGCAGGAGTTCCCGGTCGGCAAGCTCAAGCTGCTAGCGAGCGCACGCTCTGCGGGCAAGACCGTCGAGTTCCGCGGCGAGCAGATCGTGATCGAAGAGGCTTGCCCCGAGGCCTTTGAGGGCTGCGACATTGTGCTTGGCGCCGCCGGCGACGATATCGCAAAGGAGCTGCTGCCCGAGGCCGTCAAGCGCGGCGCCGTCGTGGTTGACAACAGCCACGCCTTCCGCATGGATCCCGAGGTGCCGCTGGTCGTGCCCGAGATCAATGCCGATGACATCAAGTGGCATCACGGCCTGATCGCCAACCCCAACTGCGCGACCATCATCGGCTTGGTTCCCACGTGGCCGCTGCATCAGCTCGCTGGCGTGAAGCGCATGATCGTTTCGACGTACCAGGCGGCTTCGGGCGCTGGCGCTCCCGGCATGGCCGAGCTCGAGGCTCAGCTGGCCGCCCTGGGCCGTGGCGAAGAGATTCCCGAGCCGCGCGCTTTTGCCGCCCAGTTGGCGAGCAACCTGATTCCGCAGATCGGTGGCGTCAAGGAGGAGGGCTTTACCTCCGAGGAGATGAAGCTGCAAAACGAGGGCCGCAAGATCATGCACCTGCCCGAGCTGCGCGTGAACTGCACCTGCGTGCGCGTGCCCGTGCTGCGCTCGCACTCCGAGAGCATTACGCTCGAGTTTGAGCGCGACATCACGGTGGAAGAGGCCCGTGCCGCGCTGGCTGCCGCTCCGGGTGTCAAGCTGGTTGACGACATGAGCGCCGAGGATGCGCACGATCGCTTCCCCATGCCGATGGACACCTCCGACCAGGACCTGATTTGGGTCGGCCGCGTGCGTCGCGACATCTCGAACCCCGAGGCTGCGCGCGGCATCACCTTCTGGTGCTGCGGCGACCAAATCCGTAAGGGCGCGGCAACCAACGCCGTCCAGATCGCTAAGCTGCTCTGCGAGTAGTGTGACCTGTCCGGCGGGGGCCGGGCTAGTTTTCAGAACGTCCTCGACCATGTGTGGCGCCTTGTCCTGCTCCTTCGGAGCCGCGGACAAGGCGCCACACTGGTCTGCGGAGTATTCTGAAAACTAAGCCCGGCCCCCGCCTGTGGTGACGCTGCTGCGAGCGTCCTGCGATGGGGCCGTTGTTGGTTGGGGCCGCTGGGCTGATGCGAGGGCACGTGGCTGTTGTGGGCCCTGGTCCCGGCGGCGGCCCCGGCGCTTCGCGCCTGCCGCCTTGGGGGACTGTGGGGCGCGGCCGGCAGCTGCGGCGCGTTGCGCCTGCTGCCTGCGGGGACTTTGGGGTCGATTGGGGTTGTCTGCACAATTCGCGGTATTATGTTGCGGAGTTATGAAAGGAGCCGCTGGTGGTCACGACGACGTTTGCTTCGCCTTTGGGCGAAATCTTGCTTGCCGCTGATGGCCGCGGTCTGACGGGGCTTTGGTTTGAGGGGCAGGAGCACTTTGGCTCCACGCTTCTCAAAGAAGATCCCGAACGTGTTGAAGGCGCCGATGCGGTTTCCGGTACTGGTGGCATGTCGTCGGTAAGTCCCGCAAATGGTGCGGCGTCTTCGGTGCTTGAGCGTTCTTGGGCTTGGTTGAATGCTTATTTTGCGGGGCAGGAGCCTCGGTTTACACCGCCGTTGCATATGATCGGTACGGCGTTTCAGCGTGAAGTTTGGTACGAGCTGCTTTCCATTCCGCGTGGCGAGGTCGCCACGTATGGCGAGATTGCCCAGCGTGTTGCTGCTCGACATCGTGTGCCGGGAAACGAGGATCCCGTTGTGTCTCCTCGTGCGGTGGGGGCTGCGGTCGCGCGTAATCCCATTTCGATTATTGTGCCGTGCCATCGCGTGGTTGCCGCCGACGGTTCGCTCAACGGATATGCCGGCGGACTTGACCGCAAGGAGTGGCTGCTTCGGCTTGAGGGCGCGTACGAGGAGTAACGCTTGAACACTTTGCCTGTAGTAGCCGACTTCGACCAAAGCTCGCTCGAGTTCGCTTTGATCAGAGCACTTAAGACCCTTGTTAGCTGTCAATAGTACTATCTGTTCGTTGATGGATATCCACGACTTCTGGTATTTCATTTAAGCCTCTTGATATAAAAAGAGCTGGAGTTGCGCATCGTTGAGAGGCTTTCCAGCTTTAGAGACATAAAATTATAAGATACGATGACCTGCGTCAAGGAAGCTGCCAGATGACCTTGGAGCGGCTGATTGCCTGGCCTAAAACCTGATGCGCGGGACGGCGCTCCACGCTATTCAGCGCGCTTGATAGGATGACGAACCACAGTCTTAAGTTTCTCCGGTGCACATTTGCGTGGATCGGAGAGATAGATTTCGTGATGGAAACGGGTGTCTGAGAAGTCGGGGACATAGCCCTGCTCGGTCGTGTATTCATTCATAGCGCCTACGGTCGCCGGTTCGTTGTCGTAGGGCCCGGTGTGCATGCATTGAACGCAGAGGCCCTCGTCAACTTTTAGCAGCTCGACGGCAGAAAAGTCAAGTTTCTTTTTGGTCGTGGCTTCCGCGACTGCCCAGTCAAAGTCATCTCGGGTGACGAAATCGGGCAGGCGAATGCACGAGATAAAGTTGAAATCGTCCTTGCGTACATAATCGATGTCGCCGCTCGGGGAGTCTTGCCACCAGAAACCCTCGAGCGGCGGTACCACAAAGTCGAAATAGCCCTTGATACTCCTTGAGCCTTTCTTCGACATCTTGACGGTATAGGCGATGCCGTAAAGCAGCGGCAGGGCGTTTTGATACTCGCCACCTTCGGTATTTGGGTCGCCCTTTCCGCGAACGGCAACGTAGCTCATAGGCGGGACAGTTACGATGCTCGGCTTGCTTGCAGGTTTGTAGAGCTCCTTGCATTCCTTCTAAAAATCGAACGCCATGTTGGCCGCCTTTCTGCGTATTGGCCTGCTTAGATAACGGAATCATATCATAGAAACGAACAGCTGTTCGAATGATTATGCTGACAGATAGAGATGCGTGCGTTGTGTTTGGCGGTCGGCCTGACCCCGTCGATGATTTCTCTGCCTTCCCGGCGCTTGCCTGCGCTCCCCGTTTCCCCATATAAAACCTGCCAAAATGAACCTGTCCCTTTTTGGTCGGCGTGAAATGGGTAATACTAAAGAGTTATCCGACCAGATGGGAATTAATCGATGGCTTATATCGAATTCAAAGACGTCATCAAGGCGTACGGCGAGGGCGATGCCCGCATTCACGCGCTCGACGGCGCGAGCTTTACCGTTGAGCGCGGTGAGCTCGCCATTATCCTGGGCGCCTCGGGTGCCGGCAAGACCACGGCGCTCAACATCCTGGGCGGCATGGATACGGTAACCTCCGGCACCGTGACGGTGGACGGGCGCGACGTGAGCTCCGCCAACGAGGCGCAGCTCGTGGAATACCGCCGTGCCGACGTGGGCTTTGTCTTCCAGTTCTACAATCTGGTCCCCAACCTGACGGCGCTCGAAAATGTCGAGCTTGCGGCGCAGATTTGCCCCGATTCGCTCGATGCCGAACAGACGCTTCGCCAGGTTGGCCTGGGCGGGCGCCTCGCCAACTTTCCGGCGCAGCTTTCGGGCGGCGAGCAGCAGCGCGTGTCCATTGCACGCGCACTGGCCAAGAATCCCAAGCTGCTCCTGTGCGACGAGCCCACGGGTGCACTCGACTACAAAACCGGTAAGCAGATTTTGCAGCTGTTGCAGGATACCTGCCGCAAGCAGGGCATTACGGTCATCATCATCACGCACAACTCCGCGCTCGCGCCCATGGCCGACCGCCTAATCCGCTTTAAGAACGGCCGCGTGGAGAGCGAGACGGTCCAGCAAAATCCCGTGCCGATCGAGACGATCGAGTGGTAGCGCCCATGGACCAAGATCGCCATAACAGCCAAAATCACGATACGGATCACGTGAGTCGCGACCGGGAGCTCGCGACCTACCGTACCGCCCAAAGCTCAAACGATATGGTGCCGACGGTATTTCGCCGTGGCATCTACCGCACAATCCGCGGCAGTCTTAAGCGCTTCTTGTCCATCGTGGTCATCACCGCGCTCGGCGTGAGTGTGATGTGCGGCCTTAAGGCGGGCTGCGAGGATTTGTGCGATTCGGTCGACGCCTATTTTGACCAGCAGAATGTCTATGACATTAACGTGCAGTCGACCTGTGGCCTTACGCGCGACGATCTCGCGGCTATCCAAGAGATCGACGGCGTCGAGACGGCCGAGGGTATCTACACCGAGACCGCCTACACCGCCGTGGGCACAACGCGCGAGCGCGTGGTCGTGCAAAGTCTCTCCAAGGAGAACATCGATCAGCCAGTGCTCGTGAACGGCGATTTGCCCGAGAGCGCCGATGAGGTGGCGGTAACTTCGAAGTTCCTGAAGGCTTCGGGCAAAAAGCTCGGCGATACCGTGAGTTTTGCCGCCAATGACGCGAGCTCGTCCAACCAAAGTGCCAAGGATCAGTTTGCCGCGGGCGATTACACCATTACGGCCGAGGTCCTCGACCCCACTGATGTGAGCTCCGACTCGACAGTCAACGCCTTCCGTGCCGCTTCGGCTACGGACTATAAGTTCTATGTGAGCGAGGATGCCGCGACATTATCGTCCTACTCCGCGGTCCACGTGATCGTCGAGGGAGCCAAGAGCCTCAACTCCTACTCGGATGCCTACACGGCAAAGATCAATGAGGTCAAGGGCAATATCGAGAAGATCCGCGAGGAGCGTGAAAAGGCGCGCGTCCAGGAGCTGACGGTTGACACGCCGGCAAGCTTGGATGCGGCTGAGCGCCAGGCCGCCATGCTCTTTGGGATTGAGCAGGATAGCATCAACCGCATGGCCGAGGGCAGCGAGGAGCGCGTCCAAGCTCAGGCCGAGTTGGACCAGCGCCGCGCCGCCGCCGATCAGCAATTCGCCGATGCCCGCGCCGAGCTTTCCAATCTGGGTGAATGCACTTGGTACATTCAGGACCGCGGTAACATCGCAAGCTACTCGAGCGTCGAGAGCGACAGTTCTTCGATCGAGGCCATCGCCACGGTGTTCCCGTTTATCTTCTTTATCGTCGCCGTGCTCATCAGCCTCACCACCGCCACGCGCATGGTCGAGGAGGAGCGCACGCTTATTGGCCTGTACAAGGCGCTTGGCTATTCACGCGAGCGCATCCTGTCCAAATACGTGGACTATGCGCTGTGGGCATGTCTGATCGGCGGCGTGCTCGGCAACATCATCGGCTTTGTGGGCCTGCCACTGTTCTTGTTTACGGTGTTCGACGACATGTACTCGCTGCCCCAGATGCTGCTTTCGTACGATATCGTGTCTTCACTCGTGTCGGTGGCGCTGTTTGCCGTGGGCGTGGTGGGCGCTACGATTATCGCCTGCCGCCACGAGATGGCCGAGACCCCAGCCTCGCTCATGCGTCCCAAGGCCCCGCGCGCCGGCTCGCGCATTCTGCTCGAGCATATCGGCTTTATCTGGCGCCGCATGGGCTTCTTAAACAAGGTCGCTGCACGCAACCTATTCCGCTACAAAAAGCGCGCCTTTATGACCATCTTCGGTATCGCGGGCTGTACGGCGCTTGTGATCTGCGGTATGGGCATCCGCGATACGTCGGTGGCGCTTTCGCCCAAGCAGTACGGGCATATCACGCGCTACGACCTGCTGGCGGTCGCCAATCCCGACGATTTTTCGCAGACGTGCGCGGCATTGGATGAGCGCAGCGCGGCCAAGGATTCTAACGTGACGGTGTCTTCGACGCTGCCGATCATGACCGACAACGTTACCTTTACGTTTGGCGGAAAGAGCGAGACCGTGCAGCTGATCGTGGTGCCCGATGACCGCACGAACGACCTGGACGACTACGTGCGTCTCGAGGATGAGTCCAAAGAGCCGCTGTCTTTGCGTGACGGAGACGTGTATCTGAGCAAGAGTTCACAGCTGGTTCTCGGGATTCAGCCGGGCGACACGGCGCAGGTCCAAGATTCGTCGCTTAACGTCGCCAAGGTCAAAGTCAGCGACATTTCGCTTAACTATCTGGGCAACACGCTTTACATGACGCAGAGCACCTATGAGCGCGCGTTCGGTCGAAGCGCACGCCTCAACGGCATCTTTGTGCTGCTTAAGGGCTCATCTTCTGACCAGATTGCGTTTAGCAAGAAGATTAAGAGCGACGGTTGGCTCACCATCTCGAGCACGGCCGAGCATTGGGAGAACTTTGAGGCGAACTTCACTATTATCAATTCCGTCGTGGTGCTCGTGACCTTTATGGCGGCGTGCCTGTCGTTTGTGGTGGTGTTTACGCTGTCCAACACGAATATCTCCGAGCGCGAGCGCGAGCTGGCGACCATCAAGGTGCTTGGTTTCCGCCGTGGCGAGGTGCACCATTACGTCAACAAGGAGACGTTGATCCTCACGGCAATTGGCGCCGCGCTGGGCGTGCCACTGGGCGGCTTGCTGGCCGAGAGTTTTACGTACATTTTGCAGATGCCGTCGCTGTACTTTGATGTTGAGGTCGAGCCGCTAAGCTACGTGCTCGCCGTGGTGCTTTCCTTTGGCTTTACGTTTATCGTCAACCTCGCCACCAATCGTACCCTCAACAAGATCGACATGGTCGGCGCCCTCAAAAGCGCCGAGTAACCTGCCAAAAAGGGACAGGTTTATTTTGGCAGGTTTTATCCGGGCAAACGCTGGACAACCATTAGGTGGCCCGGCGTTTGCCTCGTTTTGCTGGGGATGTTTGTCGCTTAGTGCTCTTACTGTCCAATCCAGTGTTGCGCATAGCTCTTAATGTCCTCGGTAAAACCGTCAAGGTCGTCAAGGGTGATAACGCTGTTGATAAGCAAATTGGCTATCTCGCGGTGCATTGTGCTGCGGCGAATGTCGTTTGCAATTACGCCTGAGGACAGCTTGTCTCTATTGAGGCGCTCTTCTAGTGCCCAAAATCTACTGGACGCTTCACTGTCGCCGTTCAGCATCTCAACGTACTGGCCGATGAGCTTTTCCATATAACGTTCTTGCCATTGAGGAAGCATTTTCTTAAACAGCTTCCAGTCGCTTTCGGTTACGTCGCGCATATGTCCTCCGCTCGTCAAACGGGCTTTCCGTTTGCCTTTCATTCTATTTGGTTTTTGCTCGCAAGCGTTGATGAGAGGCTCTCTTTAGCCTTCGAGATTGGGCTTGAATGGGTTGTATGCCACAAAACGGGCCTATCTACTACGTTTAATTGGATACCCTCAACCATGCCGGGGAAACGAATAATAAAACCGACGCTCCTATAAGTTGTCAAGAGGCAGTTTGCGGGAGCGTTCTCTCCAATTCGCACAGGAGCTCGTAATACCTCCTCTCCAGTTTCGTC